>NZ_PKFQ01000001.1:4594255-4905797 GCF_002939475.1 Streptomyces cinnamoneus
GGTCCGGGCGGTCCTCGCGGGCCGCCTCGGCGAACTGTCGCCGCCGGCCCGTGGTGTCGTCGTACATGGGTGCCTCGTACCCGCTCGGGGCGGTGCCGCCACCGTCACCGCCATGTCCATGGTGCGACTAGCGCGACGGCTCACGCCGGTAGTGATAGGCGTGATGCGTGGTGAACCCCAGCTCGTCGTAGAGCGCCGCGGCTCCCCCGTTGTCCGTCTCCACCTGCAGGTACGCCGCCGAGGCGCCCTCGTCCAGGGCCTGCCGGGCCAGGCGTGCCATCACGCGCGTGCCCAGCCCCTGCCGGCGCCGGTTCGGGCTGACGTGCAGCGCGGCGAAGCCGGCCCACCGGCCGTCGACCACGCAGCGCGCTATGGCCGCCGGGCCCTCGCCGGGCTCCTCCGCCGGCACCGTCGCGAACCACACCGACGGCCCGCCGGTCAGCACGGCCGTCGCGTCGGCGGGGTCGGCGCCCGTGCGCCCGTAGGCCGCCAGCCACGCCTCGTCCGGCTCGCGGCCGAGCAGCACCCGGCCCGTGTCGGCGGCCGCGTCGGCGATCGGGGCCAGCGCGGCCGTCCGCATCAGCGCGTACCGCTCGGCGGTCCAGCCGCGCCCGGCCAGCTCGGCGTCCAGGCGCTCGTCCTGCGCCGGGTCACCCGTGGTGACCTGCACGCACGCCGGCAGCCCGCGCTCGGCGTACCAGGCGGTCACCCGGTCGAGGGCCTCGGACGGGGGAAGCCCGGGGTCACCGAGGGGGAGGACGGAGTTGGCGCGGGTGGTGAAGCCGCCCGCCGCGCGCAGGGTCCAGGCGCCCAGCCGCGCGGTCTCCCGCGCGGGCCAGCCCCGGGCCGCGATCTCCTGGAGCTCCCGGAGCGTGGCCGCGGGGCCCCGGCGGCGCGGCGGAGCCGGGGGGACGGCCTTTCCGGCGACCAGCGCGTCTTCCGGAATTTCAACTGTTTGACCGGTTCTCCGTGTGATCCGCAGCACACCGTGGTCCCATGAGGTGAGCACTCCGACGGTGTCCGTGAAACGCTCCGGTGAGTCGGCCGAGTCGTTCAACCGCCGCACGGAGACCCTTTTTCCCACATCTGCCGCGCTGATCCGCACTTCCAGTCTCCCGCCCGTGGTGAATTCCACAGCTGCGCCCGCCCCTCTTGTTCGTCATGTGCCCGGGGAGGGAGATACTAGGTGTGGGCATCGACGACGCCGCGCTCCCGCGCGAGATGAGCCCTACCGAGGAGGAACGACAGCGTGACCTACGTCATCGCAGAGCCTTGTGTCGACGTGAAGGACAAGGCGTGCATCGAGGAGTGCCCCGTCGACTGCATCTACGAGGGCCAGCGGTCCTTGTACATCCACCCGGACGAATGCGTCGACTGCGGCGCCTGCGAGCCCGTTTGCCCGGTTGAAGCCATCTTCTACGAGGACGACACCCCGGAGGAGTGGAAGGACTACTACAAGGCGAACGTCGAGTTCTTCGACGAGCTCGGCTCGCCCGGTGGTGCCTCCAAGCTCGGCCTGATCGAGCGCGACCACCCCTTCGTCGCCGGGCTGCCCCCGATGAACGACGGCGAGCACTGATCGTCGGCACAGCGTAGCCGCGGCCCCGTACGGCACCTTCAGCCGTACGGGGCCGCGGCGTTTCCCCCACCCGCACCACGCCCTGGTGCCCCTAGCGAGAGAGCGAGCAGCGACCACCGTGAGCGCAGTCTCTTCCCGGCTCCCCGTCTTCCCGTGGGACCGCCTCGAGCCCTACAAGGCCACCGCGGCCGCCCACCCGGACGGCATCGTCGACCTGTCGGTGGGCACGCCCGTCGACCCGGTGCCGGCCGTGATCCAGCGGGCGCTGGCGGACGCCGCCGACAGCCCGGGCTATCCCACGGTCTGGGGTACGGCCGCGCTGCGGGACGCGCTCACCGGCTGGGCCGGCGCCCGCCTGGGCGCCCGGGACCTGGAGCACGTCAACGTGCTGCCGGTCGTCGGCTCCAAGGAACTGGTGGCCTGGCTGCCCACCCAGCTCGGCCTCGGCGCGGGCGACAAGGTCGCCTACCCGCGGCTGGCCTACCCCACCTACGAGGTGGGCGCGCGCCTCGCGGGCGCCGAGCCCGTCGTCTACGACGACCCCACGGAGCTGGACCCCGCGGGCCTGAGGCTGCTGTGGCTGAACTCGCCGTCCAACCCCACCGGCCGGGTGCTGTCGAAGGAGGAGCTGCGCCGGGCGGTGGCCTGGGCGCGCTCGCACGGGATCCTGGTCGTCAGCGACGAGTGCTACCTGGAGCTGGGCTGGGAGGCGGAGCCGGTCTCGGTGCTGCACCCGGACGTCTGCGGCGGCTCGTACGAGGGCCTGGTCGCCGTCCACTCGCTCTCCAAGCGCTCCAACCTGGCCGGCTACCGCTCGGCCTTCCTGGCCGGCGACGCCGCCGTCCTCGGCGAGCTGCTCCAGATCCGCAAGCACGGCGGCATGATGATCCCCGCCCCCGTCCAGGCCGCCACGGTCGCGGCCCTGGGCGACACCGCGCACGTCGCCGAGCAGCGGGCCCGCTACGCCCGCCGCCGCGCCGCCCTGCGGACCGCCTTCGAGGGCGCGGGCTTCCGGATCGAACACAGCGAGGCGTCCCTGTACCTGTGGGCGACCCGCGACGAGCCCTGCTGGGACACCGTCGGCGACCTCTCCAAGCGCGGCATCCTCGTGGCGCCGGGTGACTTCTACGGCGAGGCGGGCGGGCGCTTCGTGCGGATCGCGTTCACCGCCACCGACGAGCGCGTGGAGGCGGCGGTCCGTCGTCTGGCCGAGTAGGCCTACGCGGGGCGGTGGCCGAGGCGGCCCCGGAAGACGCAGAAGGGGCCCGGGAAGTCTCCTTCCCGGGCCCCTCTGGGGTGAGTCGCGCGGCGGTTCAGCCGAGGGGCAGGCCCTTGGGGGTCGGCAGGCCCTGGGTGGGCAGGCCGCCCTTGGTGACGCCCTTGGCGGTCTCGCCGACGGCCTGGCCGGCCGAGCCGGCCAGCTGGCCGGTGACCTTCTGCGCGGCCGGCACGTGCTCCTTGCCGGCCTTGCTGACGGCGCTGGTGGTGGTGTGCACGGCCTTGGCCCCGACGCCCGTCGCCACGTCACCGGCCTGGTGGGAGACCGAGTCGACGTTGTTGCCCAGATTCGCGCTGTCCACCGCGCTCAGCCCGCCGAGGTCGGGGGCCTTGACCAGGTCCGCGGCGCTCGCCGAGCCGGCCGCGGCACCGACGATGGGAGCGGCCGCCGCGACGAGCAGGGCGGCCCGGGCGATCCGACGCGTGAGGGGGAGGGACATGTTGCTCCTTTGACGGAGTGATGGGGTCGGTTGCTGTCCGCCGTGCGGACGCAGTGACTACCGCGTGAGCCCCTCGAAGGTTGCGGTGGCCCAAGGTAAAGAGTAAGTAATGCATCGCATTATCTGCCTCGTCAAAACCACGCCAAACCGGTCAGCTTGTCGTCCAATACGGAAGGCTCGAAAGCCTTTAGTCACAAGGTCGCCGGGGGTGGTTCGAGAGCGCGTGCGGACGGCGCCGGGCACGGCAACTCCCGTATACGGGGCGTACTTCCGGGGAGGGGACGGTCGTACTACTGAGCGGTGGTGATCCGGACCACACCGGAGGTGTTCCCACCGGAAACGCTGCCCGTTCCGCCGCCCGGTACACCGGTGGATCCGTCACGGTCCCGGTCTTCCGATCCGGCCGCGGATTTCCGCCAGCCGTCCGCGGAATTCTTCGCCGACCACACCCGGCCCGCGAAGGAGACGCGCTCGATCCGCAGCTCCGCCGCGTGCGCCACGGCCCACGACGCCAGCTCCCAGCCGCGCGGCGCGTTCCCGTCGTCCGCCGCCGGCCGGTCGGACTGCGCCGGCACCGGCACCGTCACCGTGCGGCCGCCGGCGGCGCCGCCCAGGCCGTCACCGCCCGTTCCCGAGGTCACCGCGGGCAGCACCCCGGTGCCGAACTCGCGGGTCAGCTTCGTCCGTACCGCCGAGGGGTCGCCCGGCTTCCCGTCGGCCGGGCTCTTCGTGCAGCTGAACGTGGCCGCCGCGCGGCCCGTCAGCGCCGCCGACAGCAGCGACGCGTCCGGCTCGTGCTTGGCGTACGCCTGCGGGAAACCGCTGCGCTGCACCCTCTGCGCGGCCACCGTCAGGGGCAGCCGCGAATAGCCCGGCACCTCCACCAGGTGCTCGTAGAACTTCCCGGCCGCGTAGACCGGGTCCGTGATCTGCCCCGCCGTGCCCCAGCCCTGTGTCGGCCGCTGCTGGAACAAACCCAGCGAATCCCGGTCACCGTGGTGGATGTTGCGCAGACCCGACTCCTGCATGGCGGTGGCGAGCGCGATCGTGACCGCCCGCTCCGGCAGCCCGCGCGAGGAGCCCACGGCCGAGATGGTCGCCGCGTTCACCGCCTGCTCGGGCGAGAGGGAGTAGGACTGCCCGGCGGCCCGCACCGTGCAGCGCGGCGCCCCCGGCCCGCCCGTGACGAGTTGGGCCACCAGATACCCGGCCAGCGCCAGCAGCACGGCGCAGGCGGCCACGGTACGCAGCAGTCGGCCACGACGGGTGACGATGATCCGGGACATGCGGGCCACGTTACTTGAGAGACCGCCCCGCGCTCGTGCTGGACGTCACGACGGCCGCGTTAGGCTCGCCGCATGGATGCCCCCGCACTGGACCTGTCCCTCGACGCCGCCGCCCTGACCGCCCAGCTCGTCGACTTCCGTTCCGAGAGCGGCGACGAGAAGGCCCTCGCCGACGCCATCGAGCGCGAACTGCGCGCCCTGCCGCACCTGACGGTCGACCGCCACGGCAACAACGTGGTCGCCCGCACGAACCTCGGGCGCGCGGAGCGGGTCGTCCTCGCCGGGCACATCGACACCGTCCCCGTCGCGGACAACGTCCCCTCCCGGCTGGACGAGAACGGCGTCCTGTGGGGCTGCGGCACCAGTGACATGAAGTCGGGCGTCGCCGTGCAGCTACGCGTCGCCGCGACCGTGCCCGCCCCCAACCGCGACCTCACCTTCGTCTTCTACGACAACGAGGAGGTCGCCGCCCACCTCAACGGCCTCGGACACGTCGCCGAGGCCCACCCCGACTGGCTGGCGGGCGACTTCGCCGTCCTGCTGGAGCCCACCGACGCCGAGGTCGAGGGCGGCTGCCAGGGCACGCTGCGGGTGCTGCTGCGCACCGAGGGCGAGCGGGCCCACTCGGCGCGCAGCTGGATGGGCTCCAACGCCGTCCACGCCGCCGCGCCGATCCTCGCCCGGCTCGCCGCGTACGAGCCGCGCCGGCCCGTCGTCGACGGACTCCAGTTCCACGAGGGCCTCAACGCCGTGCGGATCGAGGGCGGCGTCGCCAACAACGTCATCCCCGACGCGTGCACGGTGACGGTGAACTTCCGCTATGCCCCGGACCGTACGGAAGAGGAGGCGTTCGCTCACGTCCGCGAGGTCTTCGCGGACTGCGGGGTCGTCGACTTCGTCGTCGACGACCACTCGGCCGGCGCCCGCCCCGGCCTCACGCACCCGGCAGCCGCCGCCTTCATGGCGGCCGTGGGCGGCGCGGCGCGGCCCAAGTTCGGCTGGACGGACGTCTCCCGCTTCAGCGCCCTCGGCGTGCCCGCCGTCAACTACGGTCCCGGTGACCCGCTCTACGCCCACAAGCGTGACGAGCACGTGGCGACCGAGAAGATCACGCACTGCGAGGAGCGGCTGCGCGCCTGGCTCACCGCCTGACGGGCCCCCGCTGGGCCTACGCTGAACGCCAACGATCTCAGCGGAGGGAGCTTGCGCATGGCCAGTTCGGAGGAGAGGCGGACACCGCGGGAGCAGCGCCGGGGGCCGGTCGTGCGCCGGCACGGCCAGATGCAGGCCGGCACGACCGACCAGCACCTGCTGGACACCAGAGGGACGGCGGACTGGGTCCACGAGGACCCCTTCCGGGTCATGCGCATCCAGTCGGAGTTCGTCGAGGGCTTCGGCGCGCTCGCCGAACTGCCCCCGGCGATCAGCGTGTTCGGCTCGGCCCGCACCCGGCCGGGCACGCCGGAGTACGAGGCCGGGGTGGCCATCGGGCGGGGGCTCGTCGAGGCGGGCTTCGCGGTCATCACGGGCGGCGGCCCCGGTGCGATGGAGGCCGCGAACCGGGGCGCGATGGAGGCCGGGGGCGTCTCCGTCGGCCTGGGCATCGAACTGCCGTTTGAGCAGGGGCTCAATCAGTACGTGAATCTCGGCGTGGACTTCCGGTACTTCTTCGTCCGCAAGACGATGTTCGTGAAGTACGCGAGCGGGTTCGTGGTGCTGCCCGGCGGCCTGGGCACGCTGGACGAGCTGTTCGAGGCCCTCACGCTCGTCCAGACGAAGAAGGTCACCCGCTTCCCGATCGTGCTCTTCGGCACCGGCTACTGGCGGGGCCTGGTCGGCTGGCTGCGCGACACGCTGGTGGCGGAGGGCAAGGCCGGGCTGCACGACCTCCAGCTGTTCCATGTCACGGACGACGTGCAGGAGGCGGTCGGGCTGGTGACGAAGGAAGCCGGCATGTGACGGAGCCGGGGGGCCCGCCCGGCGGGCCCCCACCCCCCCGCCGCCGGAGCGGCCGGCCGGGCCTCAGGCCAGTCCGCGCCGGGCCACGGCCGGGGGACGGTGGCCGGCGAGCGAGGCCACCATGTCCAGCACCTGCTTCGTCTCCGCCACCTCGTGCACCCGGTAGACCTGCGCCCCCAGCCAGGCCGACACCGCCGTCGTCGCCAGGGTCCCGAGCACGCGCTCCTTGACCGGCTTGTCGAGGGTCTCCCCGACGAAGTCCTTGTTGGACAGCGAGACGAGCACCGGCCAGCCCGTCGCCGTCATCTCGCCCAGCCGCCGCGTGGCCTCCAGCGAGTGCCGGGTGTTCTTCCCGAAGTCGTGCCCCGGGTCGATCATGATGCCGTCGCGCCGGACACCGAGCTCCAGGGCCCGTTCGGCCAGCCCGACGGTCACCCGCAGGATGTCCGCCATCACGTCCTCGTACGCGATCCGGTGCGGTCGCGTGCGCGGCTCGACGCCGCCCGCGTGCGTGCACACCAGGCCCGCCCCGTAGCGGGCGGCGACCTCCGCCAGCCGGGGGTCGACGCCGCCCCACGCGTCGTTCAGCAGGTCCGCGCCGGCCTCGCAGACCGCCTCGCCGACCTCGTGCCGCCACGTGTCCACGCTGATGACGACGTCCGGGTGGCGCCGGCGCACCTCCGCGACGAACCCCACCGTGCGGCGGGCCTCCTCCTCGGCGGTCACCTCTTCCCCGGGCCCGGCCTTCACCCCGCCGATGTCGATGATCGCGGCACCCTCGGCCACCGCCTGCTCCACCCGGGCCAGCGCGGGCTCGTCCTGGAACGTCGCGCCCTGGTCGTAGAAGGAGTCGGGGGTCCGGTTCACGATCGCCATGATCACCGGTTCGTGAGCGCCGAACTCGCGTCGTCCCAGCCGCAGCATCTTCCGTACTCCCTCTCCGTGGTCCGCCAGCGACCTTAACCGTCAGTGCGGCATGGCACGATCGGGGTGGACGGATTGGCTGACGGAGGATGGACGGGGAGACGGCCGTGTTCTGGTTCTTGCTCATCGCGCTGGTCGTGGTGGTCGCAGCGGTCACGCTCGCCGTCGCCGGGGGCGGGGGCGCGGAGGTGCTCCCCGAGGCGGTCCCGGACCGGCTGGCCTGGCCCCTGCCGGGTGCCCGTCCGCTGGGCAGGGCCGACGTCGAGGCGCTGCGCCTGCCGATGGCCCTGCGGGGCTACCGCATGGCGGAGACCGACGACGTCCTGGACCGGCTCGGTGCCGAGCTGGCCGAGCGGGACGCCCGCATCGCCGAGCTGGAGGCCGCGCTCGCCGGCGCGCAGGCGGCGGCGATGAGGCGCGAGAAGGAAGAGGGGGAGCAGGAGTGAGCGACGGGGCAGCGGTCCTCGGACCGGACGGACTGGCGCGCTGCCCGTGGGGCGGCCTGGCGGCCGCGTCCGCGGAGGACTACCGCGTCTACCACGACACGGAGTGGGGCCGCCCGGTCCACGGCGACGACGCGCTCTACGAACGGATATGCCTGGAGGCCTTCCAGTCGGGCCTGTCGTGGCTGACGGTCCTGCGGCGACGTGAGGGCTTCCGCGCGGCGTTCGCGGGCTTCTCGATCGAGAAGGTGGCGGCCTTCACGCCCGCGGACGAGGAGCGGCTGCTGGCCGACCCCGGCATCATCCGCAACCGCGCGAAGATCACGGCGGCGGTGGAGAACGCCCGCGCCGCCGAGCGGCTGGGCGAGGGGGAGCTGGACGCGCTGGTGTGGTCCTTCGCCCCGGCCGCGGGGCGGCCGGTGCCGCGGACGTCCGCGGACGTGCCGGCGATCACGGCGGAGTCCACCGCGCTCGCCAAGGACCTGAAGAAGCGTGGTTTCCGGTTCGTGGGGCCGACGACGGCCTACGCCCTGATGCAGGCGTGCGGGCTGGTCGACGACCACCTGGCCGACTGTCACGTGCGGGGCTGAGAAGAGGGCGTCCGGTCCCCGCCCCGCCCGCTGTGCGGGGCGAGGACCGGGAACGCGCGCTAGCGGCCCACGAACGCGGGCTTCTCCTTCGCCAGGAACGCCGCGACCGCGATGGCGTGGTCCTCGGACGAGCCCGCCGCGCTCTGCAGTTCCTCCTCCTTGGCGAGCGTCTCCTCCAGCGAGTGCTCCGCCCCGTACGCCAGCGACTCCTTGATCGCCGCGTACGCGGCCGTCGGCCCCCCGGCGAGCCGGCGGGCCACGGCGGCGGCCTCCGCGGCCAGCTCCGCCGCGGGCACGACGCGGTTCGCGATGCCCAGGTCGTACGCCTCCTGCGCGCTGACGTTGCGCGGGAAGAGCAGCAGGTCCGCCGCCCGGCTGGGGCCGATGAGGCGGGGGAGCGTCCAGGAGACGCCCGAGTCGGCGGTGAGGGCGACGCCGGCGAAGGAGGTGTTGAACGACGCCGTGTCGGCGACCACCCGGAAGTCCGCCGCGAACGCGAAGCCCGCCCCCGCGCCCGCCGCGACGCCGTTGACGCCGGCCACGACCGGCTTCGGCATCCGGGTGATCGCCGTGACGACGGGGTTGTAGTGGTCCTTGACCGTCTCCATGGTCACCCGCGTGCCGTTCTCCCGGTCCGCGGCCAGGGAGGTGACGTGCTCCTTGAGGTCCTGCCCCACGCAGAAGGCCCGTCCGGTGGCGGTGAGCAGGACGGCCCGCACGGCCGGGTCGCCGGCGGCCTCGTGCAGGGTGTCGCGAAGGGCGGCCTTCGTCTCCGTGTTCAGCGCGTTCATGGCGTCGGGACGATTCAGCGTGATCGTCGCGAGCCCTTCCGTCACCTCGTAGAGCACGGCGTCGGACATGGCGGGGTCCCTCCCTGGGTCGGCTGTGGGGCTCAGCATGCCGGAGATCATCCGGGGCGGATACGCGGACGGATATGTGACCTGCGTCAAACAATCCGGTACCGGTGTGGGTACGGAGGAGGTACGGGAAGGCAGGACCATCCCCGAATTGAGTGGTTTTGCGGCAGCGCGTTGCCGAAGGGATGCGGACCGATGTTGGTCATTGGGTCGCGAGATGCGGGATAATGGCCTGGAAGCAATGTGTTCGATGCCGGTGACGCGTGCCCTTCCATAGGGCCGTCGGCTGACGATGAGCTGGTTTCAGGAAGGGGAACGAGCATGGCGGCCATGAAGCCGCGGACGGGCGATGGCCCGCTCGAGGTGACCAAGGAGGGGCGGGGCATCGTCATGCGGGTTCCGCTCGAAGGCGGCGGTCGTCTCGTCGTCGAGCTGACCCCGGACGAGGCCGAGGCTCTCGGTGACGCCCTGAAGAAGGTCGTCGGCTGACGCACAGCCCCCACGATTTCCGCACCGCACCGCCCCGGCTGCCGGCTCGTCCGGCCCCGGGGCGGCGGCGTGTCCGGGGCCCGTACCGGTACCTGCGTACCGAGGGCTGAGCGGGGGCACCCGGCCCTCGGCCGGCCCGCCGGCCCCGCCCGGCCCCGGAGCGGCGCTCAGCCGCGCCGGACCGCGCACAGCAGCCCGTCGCCGACCGGCAGCAGGGACGGCACCAGCACCGTGGACTCGCGCACGGCCCTCAGCAACTCCCGCACCCGCTGCACCTCCGCGGGCGGCAGCGCCGCGTCGACCGTGCGGCCGTCGGCGAAGACGCCCTCGAAGCAGACCAGTCCACCGGGGCGCAGCAGGCGCAACGATTCGGCTAGATAGTCCAGGCACTCCAGCCGGTCCCCGTCACAGAAGACCAGGTCGTAGCCGCCGTCGGCGAGGCGCGGCAGCACCTCCAGGGCCCGGCCGGGGATGAAGCGCGCACGGTTGCCGGCGAAGCCCGCCGCGCGGAACGCCTGCCGGGCGAACTGCTGGCACTCCGGGTCGCTGTCAACGGTCGTGAGCACACCGTCCGGGCGCATGCCGTGCAGGAGGTGGATGCCGGAGACCCCGGTGCCGGTGCCGATCTCGGCGACGGCCTTGGCGTCCACAGCGGCGGCGAGCAGGCGCAGCGCCGCGCCGGTGCCGTTCGACACCGAGCGGAGCCCTGCCTCGTAGGCCCGGTCCCGGGCCCAGCGCAGGGCCTCGTCCTCGGCGACGAACACATCGGCGAACGCCCAGCTCGTCTGCTGGTTGCCGGTAATGGCCCTCTCCTGTCCCCGTAGTCGACGCAACCGTGACTGTATCCGCTGCGCACGGGAACCCGCAGATGGGACCGGGCGTTGGGAGGGGTGGAGGGGGCCCGGCGGCCGGTGGCGACGGCGGGGCGGGCCCGCTGGGACGGATCACCGCAGATCAAGACCAAAAAGCGGGTCAAAAATACTTATCCGTAGCTAACGGGCGAGGTGGATATGGTAGGGGCTCCACTGGACACCACCAGAGCCGACAGGGGAGGTGCGGCTGCGGGTGGCGATCGCCGGGGAGTGCTCAGGCGCTTCCGCAGGTCCGCCGCCGAGCCGACATCCGCGACCGACACCGCTGACAATTCCCGCGCCCAGGACTCCGCAACCACCGCGACCTTCGCCACCGACGCGGCTCCGCAGGCATGGACTCCTCCCAGCTGGGAGGAGATCGTCAGCACGCACAGCGCCCGGGTCTACCGCCTCGCCTACCGCCTCACGGGCAATCAGCACGACGCCGAGGACCTGACGCAGGAGGTGTTCGTCCGCGTCTTCCGCTCGCTGTCGACGTACACCCCGGGCACGTTCGAGGGGTGGCTGCACCGCATCACCACCAACCTTTTCCTCGACATGGTCCGCCGGCGGCAGCGCATCCGCTTCGACGCGCTGGCCGAGGACGCCGCCGAGCGGCTCCCCAGCCGCGAGCCCTCCCCCCAGCAGCACTTCAACGACACGCACTTCGACGCCGACGTCCAGCAGGCGCTGGACACGCTCGCCCCGGAGTTCCGCGCGGCGGTCGTGCTGTGCGACATCGAGGGCCTGTCGTACGAGGAGATCGCCGCGACGCTCGGCGTGAAGCTCGGCACCGTGCGCAGCCGCATCCACCGCGGCCGCTCCCATCTGCGCAAGGCTCTTTCGCACCGCTCGCCCGCCGCCCGGGCCGAGCAGCGTGCCGTGGCAGGGGTGGCCTCCGGCCTCCCGTTCGGTGGGGAGGTCGGGATCGCGTGACCGGTTCAGGCGGTCAGTCCCCCGCCGAGCAGCATCTCGGCGACCGTCTCGCGGCGCTGGTCGACGGGGAGTTGGGGCACGATGCCCGGGAGCGGGTGCTGGCGCACCTCGCCACCTGTGGGAAATGCAAGGCGGAAGCCGATGCTCAGCGCCGGATCAAGAACGTGTTCGCGCAGGCGGCCGTGCCGCCGGTCTCCGACGCGCTGCTCGCCCGTTTGCAGGGCCTGCCGGGCGAGATGACCGGGGAGCCGGCGGACGGCGGCCCGGGGCCGGGCGACGCCCGGGGAAGAGGGTTCGGCGCTCGCGCGGAGGCCTTCGCCTTCCTGCCCGCGGTCACCGTGCAGCCCGGTGACGGCGGCTTCCGGATCCACGACTTCGAGCGCGGTCCGGGTGTGCGCGCCGGCTCGCGCGGGCGGCGGTTCGCCTTCGCGGCGGCCGGCACGGTTTCGCTCGCGGCGCTCGCGCTGGTCGGGGCGCAGCCCCTGGGCACGGCCGTGGAGACCCCCCGGGCCCGCGGCGGCGGTCAGTCCAGCGTGACGACCACCTCGCTCGCGATGTCCCAGGGCCTCGGCGGCCAGAGCGACTCCGTGCGCACCCCGGCGGCCACGGCCTTCTCCCCCGTGGCGCTGCTGCGTCCGTCGGGGGCGCCGGTGCATCCGCCGCTGATACGGACCTCCCTGGCCCGCACCGCGACTCCTCCGGAGCGGTCCCGGGCGCAGTCGGGCCGGGCGGCCGCCGCCCGGTGAGCGAGGGCCGACTCCCCCCTCCGCACCCCCGTGTGGACCTGGTGTAATCGTCGGTGGGGCGCGCCCGCTTCGGGCGGGCGCGGCTGCGGACGAACGGTGGGGAGAAGGATGGACGAGGGCAAGGCACGAGCGGCCGGCGACCCGGGGACGAGCGGCGCGGTGCCGCACCCGGCCGCGGGATCCGCCGACGGTTCACCGGAGCCGGCGGCACCCGGCCTTCCCGCGGAGCCGCGCCGGGAGGCGCCGGCCCCGGCAGCCCCCGGGACGTCGCCCGCACCGGAGCCGGCGCCCGTGCCCCTGCACGCCCCCGATCCCTACGGGACCCCGCCCTACGGCCGTCCCGGCCCCTGGGCCCCGGCGCCGCCCGTGCAGCGCCCCGTGGTGACGCCCCCGCACGGCACCCACGTGCCCCCCACGCCGCCTCCCTACGCCGCGTCGCAGGCCGAGGTGCAGCCGGGTGTGACGCCGGCGCAGGGCACGGCGCTGCCCGCGTACCCGCAGCCGCAGTCGGGGGTGTGTGATCCGTCCGTGCCGGCGGCGCCGCTTCCGTACGCCTGTGCGCAGCCGGGTGTGACGCCGGCGCAGGGCACGGCGCTGCCCGCCGAGGCCCACGCTCCCGCCGCGGCCCCTGCCGGGCCCTGGCAGTACGACCCCTGGGCCGCGGGCACGCGCGTCCCCGAGAGCGGCGAGGCGACCGGCGGCGGCAAGGGCGGCCCGACGCGGCGCAGGATCGTCACCGGAGCCGTCGCTGTGGCGCTGGTCGCCGGCGCCGTCGGCGGTGGCATCGGAGCCGCCCTGGAGCGGGACGGCGGGATGACCCCCCAGGTGCGGCTTCCGCAGTCCGCCGCCGACAAGGGCGACCGGGCCCCCGGCAGCATCGCCGGGATCGCCGCCCGCGCCCTGCCGGGCGTGGTCACCATCCATGTGAGCGGCGGCGGGGAGCAGGGCACCGGCACCGGCTTCGTGCTGGACAAGCAGGGCCACATCCTCACCAACAACCACGTCGTCCAGCCGGCCGGCTCCGGCGGCTCGATATCCGTGACCTTCAACGGCGGCCAGACCGCGAAGGCCACCCTCGTGGGCCGCGACGGCGGTTACGACCTGGCCGTCATCAAGGTCACGGGGGTGTCGGGGCTGACCCCGCTGGCCCTCGGCAACTCCGACTCCGTCCGCGTCGGCGACTCCGTCGTCGCCATCGGCGCCCCCTTCGACCTGGCGGGCACGGTCACCACCGGCATCATCAGTGCCAAGGAGCGCCCCATCACCGCCGGGGGCAAGAAGCAGGACGGCAGCGACGTCAGCTACGTCGACGCCCTCCAGACCGACGCCCCTATCAACCCGGGCAACTCCGGCGGGCCCCTGATGGACTCCGAGGCCCGCGTCATCGGCATCAACAGCGCGATCCGGTCCGCCGGCGAGTCCGAGGGCGGCGGTCAGGGCGGCAGCATCGGCCTGGGCTTCGCCATCCCCGTCAACCAGGCGAAGCGCGTCGCCGAGGAGCTGATCAACACCGGCCGTGCCACCCACCCGGTCATCGGCGTCTCCCTCGACATGGGCTACACGGGCGACGGCGCCCGGGTGAACGCCGACGGCGCCAAGGGCGCGGGCGTCACCTCCGGCGGCCCGGCGGACAAGGCGGGCATCCGCCCCCAGGACGTGATCAAGAAGGTGGACGGCGTGCCCGTGCACAGCGGCCGGGAGCTGATCGTCAAGGTCCGCAGCCACCGGCCCGGGGACGGGCTGGAGCTGACCGTCGAGCGCGACGGCCGGGAGCAGTCGGTGCGGCTGACGCTGGGCTCGGCCAGCGCGGGCTGAGCGTTGGTCCCGTGTTGGCCCGGGCGTCTCCCGCACCACCCGCCGGGCCAGGTACCGTGATAGACGGCCACGACTCGGCCACTGACGCCCCAAGGAGCTGTGCGACGTGCTGGACATAGGACCTCTCGAGCTTGTCTCGCTCGTCGTCCTCGCGGTGCTCATCTTCGGGCCCGACAAGCTGCCGAAGCTGATCCAGGACGTCTCGCGCACCCTGCGCAAGATCCGGCAGTTCTCCGAGAACGCCAAGCACGACATCCGTTCGGAGCTGGGGCCCGAGTTCAAGGACTTCGAGTTCGAGGACCTCAACCCCAAGACGTTCGTGCGCAAGCACGTGCTGGAGAAGGACGAGCTGGGCCTGAAGGAGATCCGCAACGGATTCGACTTCAAGGCCGAGATGGCCGACGTCACTGACGCGGTGCACGGTCGCACCCCCGACCCGGTGGCCGGCTCCTCCGCGTCGTCCGGTGCCTCCGGTACCCCGGACCTGCTGAAAAAGGCCGAGAAGATCCAGCCGGGCGAGCGTCCGCCCTTCGACGCCGACGCCACCTGAGCCCGCGCATCCCGGGCCCCATTGACGGGGGTGGCTATCCTCCCTTTGTTTGGGTTGCGGTCGCGCGCGGGGGCTCGACGCCCCCGGGCCGACGGGGCGACCCGGGACGACGGGCTACGAGGAGGCGCCGCGCACATGGAGACGACGAGCCGGGTAGGGGCGCAGGGGGCCGACGCGTCCGCCGCGGACGCGCAGGGAGTGCCTGAGGGCGGGCCCGGTCCCCGGCGCTCGGTCGACGGCTATCTCCTGGCGTCGTTCCCCTGGTACGGACTGGACGAGGCGTACACCGGGCCGCGCTGGCTGATGCAGGTCGGCGCCGCCGCCGACGGCACCGTGGAGCACGGCTCGACGGGGCACGGCGCCGAGCCCTCGCTGCGGATGGGCCGGGTGGAGCACGAGACGGGCACCCAGCGCTTCGCCGTGGTGGTGACGGTGGCCAGCCGCCCGGTGCGGCGCAGCGCCGACGGCACGGGCGTGCTGGAGGCCACCTCGGTCTCCTCGGCGGCCTGGCTCGCCGGCTCGGGCCTGCTGGCCTGCACCTGGCCCGCCCAGATGGAGCGCGCCCTGCGGCAGGACTGGCTGGACCAGCAGACGGCCCTCGCCTGGGAGCTGGCCGACCGGCTGGAGGAGTCCGCCTGGTCGACGCTGTCCCTGCCGGTGGACGGGGTGCCGACGGACTTCCGCTACCGCGAGTCCGAGTACGGCTGGGTCCTGGCCGGCTCGCCCGAGGAGGGCGGGGTGCACCTGGGCGCGTACGGGCGGGGCATGAGCGCGTACGGCATGGGCTTCTCGGTGATCAAGAACATCACGGACTACACCCACTGACGCGGGCGTGCGCGACGCGCGAGGGGCGGCCCCGGTGGGGGCCGCCCCTCGCGCGTCGGTCGGAGCGGGCTTCAGAACTTGTTGCGCGGGGTGATGCCCAGCGACATGCCGGACAGGCCGCGCTGACGGCCGCCCAGCTTGCCGGCGATGGCGCGCAGCGCGCTGCCCGCCGGGGACTCGGGGTCGGTCAGGACGACGGGCTTGCCCTCGTCGCCGCCCTCGCGCAGCCGGACGTCGATCGGGATCGAGCCGAGCACGGGGACGTTCGTCCCCGTGGTGCGCGTGAGGCCGTCGGCGACGAGCTGGCCGCCGCCCGTGCCGAAGACGTCGACCATCTCGTCGCAGTGCGGGCAGGGCAGCCCGGACATGTTCTCCACGACGCCGACGATCTTCTGGTGGGTCTGCACGGCGATCGAGCCCGCGCGCTCGGCGACCTCGGCGGCGGCCTGCTGGGGCGTCGTCACGACCAGGATCTCGGCGTTGGGCACGAGCTGGGCGACGGAGATCGCGATGTCGCCGGTGCCCGGCGGGAGGTCGAGGAGCAGCACGTCGAGGTCGCCCCAGTAGACGTCCGCGAGGAACTGCTGGAGGGCCCGGTGCAGCATGGGGCCGCGCCAGACCACGGGCGCGTTGCCGGGGGTGAACATGCCGATCGAGATGACCTTCACGCCGTTCGCCGACGGCGGCATGATCATGTTCTCGACCTGGGTGGGCTTGCCGTCCGCGCCCAGCATGCGCGGGACGCTGTGGCCGTAGATGTCCGCGTCGACGACGCCGACCTTCAGCCCGTCGGCCGCCATGGCGGCGGCCAGGTTGACCGTCACGGAGGACTTGCCGACGCCGCCCTTGCCGGAGGCCACCGCGTAGACCCGGGTCAGGGAGCCGGGCTTGGCGAAGGGCACCTCGCGCTCGGCCTGTCCGCCGCGCAGGGAGGCGGCCAGCTCACGGCGCTGCTCGTCGCTCATCACGTCCAGCTCGACGGAGACGCCCGTGACGCCCTCGACGCGCGAGACGGCCTCGGTCACCCGGCTGATGATCGTCTCCCGCATGGGGCAGCCGGACACCGTCAGGTAGACGGCCACCGCGACCGAACCGTCCGCCGCGATCTCCACCGATTTGACCATCCCCAGGTCGGTGATGGGTCGCTGGATCTCGGGGTCGTTGACCGTCGCGAGCGCGACGCGGATCGCGTCCTCGCCCGGCGCGGCGGTGCCGTACGTGTCGGTAGCCATAGGACTGATGGTACGGCGCGTCGTAGGGCGCGAGGAAAGCCTCTCAGCGGTCGCGTTCCTCACTCTCCTCCGGGAATACGCGGCGCTCTTCCAGCTCCTTGACCAGCTCCTGGAACTCCGAGCGGATCCAGTCGCGGGTCGCGACCTCGCCGAGGCCCATGCGCAGCCCCGCGATCTCCCGCGTCAGGTACTCGGTGTCCGCGATGGACCGCTCGTTCTGCTTGCGGTCCTGTTCGAGATTGACGCGGTCGCGGTCGTCCTGCCGGTTCTGGGCGAGCAGGATCAGCGGGGCCGCGTACGACGCCTGGAGGGAGAGCATCAGGGTCAGGAAGATGAACGGGTAGTTGTCGAACCGCAGGTGCCCGGGTGCGCTGGTGTTCCACACGACCCACAGGATGATGACGACGGTCATCCAGACGATGAACCGGCCGGTGCCCAGGAAGCGGGCGATCCGCTCCGAGGTGCGGCCGAACGCCTCCGGGTCGTACTCCGGCAGCCAGGTCCGCCGCTGTGGGCGGGGCAGGTCCAGGCGCACCCGCGGGGGCGTGTGCGCCCGCTCACGCTCACGCTCCCGCGCCTCGCTGCGGTGCTCCGCGCGCTCAGCGGCGCCCATCGGCGGCCTCCGGCAGTTCGCTCATGCCCGGGGCGCCGTAGTGCAGCTCGGTCTCGCGCCAGTCGTCGGGCAGCAGGTGGTCCAGCACGTCGTCGACGGTCACGGCGCCGAGCAGCGAGCCGCTGTCGTCCACCACGGGGGCGGAGACCATGTTGTACGTCGCCAGGTAGCTGGTCACGGCCGGCAGCGGGGTGCCGGGCGGCAGCGGCCGCAGGTCGGTGTCGGTGAGCGATCCGACGAGCGTGAACGGCGGGTCCCGCA
Organism: Streptomyces cinnamoneus; assembly: GCF_002939475.1. Lineage (NCBI taxonomy): Bacteria > Bacillati > Actinomycetota > Actinomycetes > Kitasatosporales > Streptomycetaceae > Streptomyces > Streptomyces cinnamoneus. The sequence continues at coordinate 4,611,930 of NZ_PKFQ01000001.1, forward strand.
GCAGCCGCTGGAAGTGCACGGTGCCCAGGTACTTCCCGGTCGGCGTCTCGTCCGGCGGCCGGCACACGTAGACCTGCGCGGCGAGCGCGGGGGAGAGGTCGGGGTTGCGTACGCGTGCGAGGGCGTCGGCGACGGTGGCGTCCGGGCGCAGCACGATCGGCTCGGTGGTCATCAGACCGCCCGCGGTGCGCTCCTCGTACGCCAGCAGCCGGCGGACGTCCGCGGCGTCGTCGGGCTGCATCAGGGTCAGCAGCCGCTCCTTCTCCTCCTCGGGCAGCTCGGAGAGCAGGTCGGCCGCGTCGTCGGGGTCCATGGCCTCCAGGACGTCGGCGGCGCGCTCCTCCTTCAGCTTGCCGAGGATCTCGATCTGGTCGTCCTCGGGCAGCTCCTCCAGGACGTCCGCCAGCCGGTCGTCGTCCAGCGCCGCGGCGACCTCCGCGCGGCGCTTGGGGGAGAGGTGGTGCAGGACGTTGGCCAGGTCGGCGGGGCGCAGCCGCTCGAAGGTGGCCAGCAGGTTCTCGGCGCCCTGCCCGTGCTCCTCCAGCGAGAAGCCGGTGACGGCGGACCACTCCACGGTCAGCGCCTCGCCCTTGCGGCGCAGGGCCCCGCCCTTGCCGCGCCGGACGAAGACCTTGTCGATCTCCCAGTCGCGGCGGGCCGGCAGCTGGGTGATCGACACGTCGAGGACGGTCACCTCCTCGCCCCCGTCGACGAGCTTCACCCGCCGGTCCAGCAGCTCGCCCAGGATCAGCGTCTCGGTGGGGCGCTGCTCGAAGCGCCGCATGTTCACCACGCCCGTGGTGATGACCTGCCCGGACTCCACCCCGGTCACCCGGGTCATCGGCACGAAGATCCGGCGGCGGCTGACGACCTCCACGACCAGCCCGAGCACGCGGGGCGGACGGCCGCCGACGCGCAGCATCGCCACGACGTCGCGGACGCGGCCCACCTGGTCGCCGTTGGGGTCGAAGACCGCCACGCCCGAGAGGTGCGACACGAACACCCGGGCGGCGCCTGCTGCCATGGCCGCGCACCTCCTCCTGTGTCCGATTCAGGCTAACGTGACCGGCTTCGCCCTGGCGCGGGAGAGACGGCCGTCCGGACTCCTGACTTCCGCTCCCGGGCGGCCCGGGTACGCTGCCGTATCCCACCGGTAACAGGAGGCAAGAGCAGAGGTGCGAACCCGGAACGCGGCTCTCGTGGGGGCCCTGTGCGTGGGCCTGTCCGCGGTGCTCACGGCCTGCGGCGGGACCGAGGACCCCGACGCGGGGACCAACGGCGTCGGCAAGCTCGAACCCGCCGCCATCCAGGACAAGGCCCGCACGGCGGCGCGCGGCGCCCAGGCCGTCCACCTGTCCGGCAACATCGTCAGCGAGGGCCGTACGTACCGCATCGACATGCGGCTGAAGAACAACGGCGGGGCCGGCCGGGTCTCCTCCTCCGGCGCCGCCGCGTTCGAGCTGCTGCGCGTGGGGGACGACCTGTACCTGAAGGCCCCCGCCGGCTTCTGGTCCCGGGGCTCCTCCCCGTCGCCCACCGCCAAGGCGGACCCGGCGGCCGCCGCGGGCAAGCTCGACGACAAGTACGTCAAGGTGCCCGCCGACGACCCCTCGTACCAGCAGCTCAAGGGCTTCACCGACAAGAACGTCCTGCTCGACGGGCTCATCGGCCTGCGCGGCAAGCTCGCCCGCGGCGCGCACGGCACCGTCGGCGGCGTCCGCACGATCCACGTCACCGGCTCCGGCGGCGCCGGCGGCACGCTGGACGTCTCCCTCACCGGCACCCCCTACCCCGTGCGCGTGCAGCGCGCGGGCGGCGCGGGCCAGCTGGAGCTGGGCGACTGGGGCAAGGACTTCGCGCTCGCCGTGCCGGACAAGGGACAGACGGTCGACTACGGCAAGCAGCTGCAGATCCCGGGGGCCTGACCCCGGCCGTCCGGCGACGGAGGGCCCAAGGCCCCGGTGGCCGGGGCCCCGGTCACGGCGAGGAGCGGGCAGGGGGGGATCAACGCCCCTTCCGGCCCCTCCTCAGGAGCTTGGGCAGCGCCGCCGGCATCGGATGCCGCGTCGTCGCCGGCGTCGGCAGCGGGACCGCGGCCAGCGAGTCCGAGGGAAGGTTTGAGGACGCCCCCGTCGGCGCGAGCCGCAGCACCCGGCAGGACCCGGCCCACCGCTCCTCCAGCCCCTCCGCGTCCGGCGCGTTCAGCCGCTTCCCCTTGAGCTCCGCCACCACCGCCGTCCACGCCTCCTCGCGCGGCGCGAGCTCCGTGACGGCCGCCGTCCACGAGACGATCCGGCCGCCCTTGTCCTTGCTGCGCACCGTGACGGTCGCCGTCGCACCCCCGGTCAGGCCGAGCCCGTCCAGCGGCTGTTCGCCGGGGCCGCCGACGACGTACGCGGCGCCCTCGTGCCAGACGTGCCACAGGGCCCGGCTGGGCCCGGCCGGGCCCTGCACCCAGATGAGACCGGACTTCTTGGTGGCCTCTTCGATCAGCGCCTGCGTCATCGTCATGAGCCCTACCTTATGCGCGCCCCCTACGCTGAGGACGTGAGTGCTGCCCGTACGCGACGCGACGCGCTACCGACCTCCCAGGCCCCCCGCGTCCCGCGGAGCGCGCCGGTGCCCGCCTCCGCCGCGGCCGTCCGTGCGGACCTCCTCCTGCTCGCCCTGGCCGTCGCCGGGGTCTCCCTCTCGGCCCCCCTGATCGCCGCCACCGCGGCCCCCGCCCTGGCCATCGCCTTCTGGCGCAACGCCATGGCCGTGGGCGCGCTCACGCCCTTCGTCCTGCTGCGCCGCGGCAGCCGCGCCGAACTGTCCGGCATCGGCCGTCGTCCCGCGCTGCTCGCCGTCGCCGCCGGGGCCCTGCTGGCCCTGCACTTCGGGATGTGGCTGCCGAGCCTGCACATGACCTCGGTCGCCTCCTCGACCGCGCTGGTCACCACCACCCCCGTCTGGACGACGCTGCTCCTGCGCCTGAGCGGCCACCGCCCGCCCGCGCTGGTGTGGGCGGGCACCGCCCTGGCCTTCCTGGGCGTGCTGATCCTCACCGGTGTCGACCTGTCGATGTCCCCGCGCGCCCTCGCCGGCGACGCCCTGGCGCTCGCGGGCGGCATCGCGGGGGCCGGGTACGTCCTGCTGGGCGCGGAGGTGCGCCGGACGGCGAGCACGCTCGCGTACAGCTACGTCTGCTACGGCACGACGGCCGTGCTGCTGCTGGCCGTCTGCCTGGCCTCCGGCGCCTCCCTCGGCGGCTACGACCCGCGGACCTGGCTCAAGCTGGCCCTGCTGACGCTCACCGCGCAGCTGCTCGGGCATTCCCTGATGAACCGCGTGGTGAAGGGCCTGGGGCCGTCCGTCACGTCCACGGCCATCCTGCTGGAGACGCCGGGCGCGGCCCTGATCGCGGCGCTCTGGCTGGGCCAGCTGCCGGCGGCCGCGGCCTACCCCGCCCTCGCCGTGATCATGGCCGGCCTGGCGCTGGTGGTCCTGGGGGACCGGCGGAAGGAGCCGGCCGTCGTGCCGGAGACCGGGGTCTGACCCGGGTCCAAGAGCCGCCCGTCACCCGTTCGGGGGCCGGTTCACAGCCAGCCGTTGCGCTTGAAGCCCCGGTGGATGGTCACACAGATGGCGACCGTGACGACCATGACCGCTGGGTAGCCGTACTTCCAGTGCAGCTCCGGCATGTAGTCGAAGTTCATGCCGTAGATCCCGGCGATCATCGTCGGGACGGCGAAGATGGCCGCCCATGAGGTGATCTTGCGCATGTCCTCGTTCTGGGCCACGGACGCCTGCGCGAGGTTGGCCTGGAGGATCGAGTTGAGCAGGTCGTCGAAGGACACCACCTGCTCGTGGACCCGCGCGAGGTGGTCGGCGACGTCCCGGAAGTACTTCTGGATGTCGGGGTCCACCAGCCGCATCGGCCGCTCGCTCAGCAGCTGCATCGGCCGCATCAGCGGGGTGACCGCCCGCTTGAACTCCAGCACCTCGCGCTTGAGCTGGTAGATGCGGCCCGCGTCGCCACCCCGGCGCGAGCCCTTGCTGGGCTCGGAGAAGACGTCGATCTCCACCTCGTCGATGTCGTCCTGCACGGCGTCGGCGACGGCTATGTAGCCGTCCACCACCTGGTCGGCGATGGCGTGCAGCACCGCCGAGGGGCCCTTGCCCAGCAGCTGGGGGTCGTCCTGCAGACGGTGGCGCAGCGCGCGCAGCGAGCCCTGGCCGCCGTGCCGGACGGTGATGATGAAGTCCGGGCCCGTGAAGCACATCACCTCACCGGTCTCCACCACCTCGCTGGTGGCGGTGAGTTCGGCGTGCTCGACGTAGTGGATGGTCTTGAAGACGGTGAACAGCGTGTCGTCGTACCGCTCCAGCTTGGGCCGCTGGTGGGCGTGGATGGCGTCCTCCACGGCCAGCGGGTGCAGCCCGAACTCCCGCGCTATCCCGGCGAACTCGTGCTCCGTCGGCTCGTGCAGGCCGATCCAGGCGAAGCCGCCGTCGGCCCGCACCCGCCGCATCGCCTCGGCCGGGCTGACGTGGCTGCTGGCGCGCTTGCCGTCGCGGTAGACGGCGCAGTCCACGACGGCGCTGCCCGCCGAGGGGTCACGGGTGGGGTCGTAGCCGCCGCCCTGGACGGGCACCCGGCGCAGGGCGGGACGGACGGCGGCACGCAGGTCGCGGATCATCGACATGGCTGGCTCCTTCACGGGCCGGCCGTCAGTGCGGGGCACGGCGCAAACGCTGCCTGAAACGTAGACGTGGGGCGGCGGCCGCGGGCCGGCGCGTGGAGATACGTCCGCAAATCGGGCGGCGCTTCGTGCGATGCGTGGGCGCTGACGGCAGTTCGCGGGAAACTTCGCAGAGAACGCAGATAACACGGAACAAAGTGAGAGGCAGGCGCTCTTCCGCCAAGTGCTGCGGGCGTGAAGGGACTTCCGTGAAGAACGCCGGCGGGCGTGCCGGTCGTCGGAAGGCTTCAGATCACCGGGTGAGGTGCGTCCGGAGCGGGAGGGCGGGAGAACTGTCGGTACTGCACGGTCGACTAGGATCCACCGCAGCCCCACCTCCTCCGGCCGGTCCCCGCTGAGGGACGATCGTCACTCCCTGACCAGAGGCCAAGGCGAGTCAAGGCTAGCAGCCGCTCACCGCGTCAAGGCCCCCCTTTGCCTGTTCGATACGCGTTCTATGCTCACTGCATGTCAGACGTTCTCGCACTGGTCGAGGCCCGGCTGCTGACGGCCCTCGGTGAACCGGACGCCCGCGCCGGGGTGACCTTCCTGGGCGCCGACCGCATCGAGGTCCTCCGCTTCCCCGGGGCCGACGACGGCGGCGACGTCGTCCGCTACGCCACCCTCGGCATGTCCGCCCAGCCGATGAGCGACCCCACGGCCGCCGTCGCCGACCCGCTGCGCGGTCCCCGCGCCGAGCTGGTCCTCAGCGTCCGCCGGGGCCGCGCCGACACGGACAAGGTCCTCAGGCCGCTCGCCGTGCTCGCCGCGTCCCCCCAGGTGGAGGGCGTCGTGGTCGCGCCGGGCGCCTCCCTGGACACCGGCGAGCCGCTGTGGCCGGACGCGCCCTTCACGTCCGTGCTCGTCGCGGAGCCGGGCGGGCTCGTTGCGGACCTGGAGCTGGACGACCCGAGGGACCCCGTGCGGTTCCTCCCCCTCCTGCCCATGACCCCGAACGAGGCCGCCTGGAAGCGCGTCCACGGTGCCGCCGCCCTCCAGGAGCGGTGGCTGCGGCACGGCACGGACCTGCGCGACCCGCTGCGGGCGGGCGTCCCGCTCGACTGATCGCATGGGGCCCGGAGGCCCGAAGCGTACGGAAGTGCCGACTCCGGACGGGTGATCGTCCTTGACGCGGGGGCGGCCTGGTAGGACCGTTGGAGGCTATGAGGGGCGAACCCAGTTGCCCGAAGTGCGGTGGCCGGGTGCGTGCGCCCGGTCTCTTCGCCGACTCCTGGCAGTGTGCCGTGCACGGCACCGTGCACCCTCTGCAACCGGTCGTGCCGCCCAGTGTCGAAGCGCTGGGCGTCGTGGTGGGCAGGGCCCACGTGCCGGTCTGGATGCCCTGGCCGCTGCCCGTCGGCTGGCTCTTCACGGGCGTGGTCTGCGCGGGCGACGACCGCAGCGGAGGGCGGGCGACGGCCGTGGCCTGCACGGGCCCCAGCCCGCTCGGCGGCCCCGGGGAACTGCTCCTCGTGGCGGAGGAGCTGGGCGTCGGCCTCGGCGCGCGCTACGCCGGCATCGACGGCCCCGACCCCGGCCCCCACATGTGCGTCAACCGCTCGCCCGACGCCAAGGTCCACGCCGCCGGCCGCCCCACCCCCCTCTGGAACGTCGAGGGCGCGCCCGACGACCGGGCCGTCTTCGCGGGCGAGGCGTGCGGGCTGTGGCTGTGGGCGGTCGTCTGGCCCGAGCGGTCGGGACTGCTGATGTACGACGAACTGGTGCTCACCGATCTGCGCGACGCGGGGGCCGAAGTGGACCTGCTGCCCTGCGGGGCGCTCTCGCCGCGCATCCTGGCGCCTTAGCGGGCGGTCCGAAGGCGCTGCGCGCCCCCTCGCCCCCTCGTCAGCGCCGGGCTTTGTTCGAACGACGGTTATCCTGAACCGGTCCTGCCCGTTCGTCCGCCGTTGGGAGCCCGTGCCGTGCGCATCGACCTGCACACCCACTCCACGGCCTCCGACGGCACGGACACCCCCGCCGAGCTGGTCCGCAACGCGGCCGCCGCCGGGCTGGACGTCGTCGCGCTGACCGACCACGACGGAGTCGGCGGCCACGCCGAGGCCCTCGCGGCCCTCCCCGCCGGTCTGACCCTCGTCACCGGCGCCGAGCTGTCCTGCCGGCTCGACGGCGTCAGCCTGCACATGCTCGCCTACCTCTTCGACCCCGCCGAGCCGGAGTTCGCGCGCGAGCGCGACCTGGTGCGCGACGACCGCGTGCCCCGCGCCCGTGCCATGGTCGCGAAGCTCAACGACCTCGGCGTGCCGGTCCGCTGGGAACGGGTGCTGGAGATCGCCGGCGTCCCGGGCGACGCGCGGGAGGTCACCGGCGTCGCCGTCGGCCGGCCGCACATCGCCAGCGCCATGGTCGAGCTGGGCGTGGTCGCCACCGTCTCCGACGCCTTCACGCCCGAGTGGCTCGCGGGCGACGGCCGGGCGTACGTCGAGAAGCACGAGAGCGACCCCTTCGAGGCGATCCGCCTGGTGAAGGCCGCCGGCGGAGTCACCGTCCTCGCGCACCCCCTGGCGCTCAAGCGCGGCCAGTGCGTGTCCGAGAGCGCGATAGCCGAGCTGGCCTCGGCCGGACTCGACGGCGTCGAGGTGGACCACATGGACCACGACGCCGCCACCCGCGCCCGGCTGCGCGGCCTCGCCTCCGACCTCGGTCTGCTGACGACCGGTTCCAGCGACTACCACGGCAGCCGCAAGACCTGCGGGCTCGGCGACTTCACGACCGACCCGGAGATCTACGGCGAGATCACGCGCCGCGCGACGGGCGCCTTCCCCGTCCCGGGCGCCGGCGGCTGACCCGCCCTCACCCCGGCGCGTACGCCATGAGGCGTGCGGCGCCCTCCTCCGCCCGCACGCCGGTACCTCGCACCTCCTCGCACCTCCGCTGCCTCGCGCACGGACGGGTGGTGGGTGCATCCACTCTCGTCCTGCTCCTCACTCCCCCTCCCTCACTCGCACCACTCGCGCAAGGCCCTCACTGTGTTCGACATCGCTGTCTTCGGATCCCTCTTCCTCACGCTGTTCGTGATCATGGATCCCCCCGGCGTCACGCCGATCTTCCTCGCCCTCACCGCGGGGCGCCCCGCCAAGGTCCAGAAGCGGATGGCCTGGCAGGCGGCCGCGGTCGCCTTCGGCGTGATCACCGTCTTCGGCATCTGCGGCCAGCAGATCCTCGACTACCTCCACATCACCACGCCCGCGCTGATGATCGCGGGCGGGCTGCTCCTGCTGCTGATCGCGCTCGACCTGCTGACGGGCAAGTCCGAGGAGCCGACCCAGACGAAGGACGTCAACGTCGCCCTCGTCCCGCTGGGGATGCCCCTGCTGGCCGGTCCCGGTGCGATCGTCTCGGTGATCCTCGCGGTGCAGCACGCGGACTCCTTCGGGGCCCAGGTCTCGGTGTGGTGCGCGATCGCCGCGATGCACGTGGTGCTGTGGGTGGTGATGCGGAACTCGCTGCTGATCATCCGTGTGATCAAGGACGGCGGTGTGGTGCTCGTGACGAGGCTCGCGGGCATGATGCTCTCCGCGCTGGCCGTCCAGCAGATCATCAACGGCATCACCCAGGTGATCGACGCCCACTGACGCCGCCCCGGGCGCCGCGTGACGCGGAACACCCCCGTACGGTCGCCGTACGGGGGTGTCGTGTCTGTGGTATCCGGTAGGCGTTACCGGACGGTGGGGTCGGCTGGGCGGATGTAGATGCGCTGGCCCGTCAGAGCGGCCTGCTGCACGATCCGGTTGACGGAGGCGGCGTCGACGACAGTGCTGTCGACGGCGGCGCCGTCGATGTCGTCCAGGCGCATGATCTCGAAGCGCAAGGCTTCTCCCTTCGTCTGATCCTCCTGAGGAGAACTCCCACATGAAAAGTGACGCGCGCGGCGACGTTGCCGTGCGTTCCATATGTGTCCAACGAGGTGACCGAGGCAAACATTCCCTACGCTAAAGAAATTATTGACATGACTAATTACTGGTCGGTAGATCCAAGCCGCGGCACCGGCCCCGGCCCCCAGTACCTCGCGGAGATCGCCGCGGGGATCGAACGCACCAACGAGCTGCTCACCCGCGTCCTCGCCGAGGTGGCCACCACCCCCGCCACCCATGCGGTCTTCGCCGACGCCGGCTACGTCTACGCCGCGGCCGGCCGCCTGGTCACCGGCACCGAGGACCGGCGGACCTTCGAGCTCGACGCCGAGGGGCTGATCGAGGCGTTCATCGACAAGGCGCGGTCGATCTTCCCCGACAGCAGGCTCCTGCGCGTCTACTGGTACGACGGCGCCCGCCGCCGCATCCACACCGCCGAGCAGCAGGGCATCGCCGAGCTGCCCGACGTCAAGGTGCGCCTGGGCAACCTCAACGCCAACAACCAGCAGAAGGGTGTCGACTCCCTCATCCGCACCGACCTCGAGTCCCTCGCCCGTCACCGCGCCATCAGCGACGCGGTGCTCATCGGCGGCGACGAGGACCTCGTCTCGGCGGTCGAGGCGGCGCAGGGCTACGGCGCCCGCGTCCACCTGTGGGGCATCGAGGCCGTCGGCGGGCGCAACCAGGCCGAGGCGCTGCTGTGGGAGGTCGACAGCCAGCGCACCTTCGACCTCGAGTTCTGCAAGCCCTACGTGACGCGGCGCACCGGCTACGAGCCCCCCGTCGAGGAGCGGGCCGTCCAGGGCCCCGCGCCCTCCCGCGAGGACGTCCGCTTCGTGGGCGCCCGGGTGGCGGCCCAGTGGCTGGGCTCGCGCGGCCGGGCCTCCCTGGCCGAGCTGCTGCCCGGGCACCCCTACCTGCCGGGCGGTGTCGACCAGGAGCTGCTGGTGGAGGCCGAGGCGCTGCTGGGGCTGTCGCTGCGCGGCCACGCGGAGCTGCGGCGCGCCCTGCGGGACGGCTTCTGGGACCACCTGCGCGCCCAGCTCTGACCGGGACCCGGCGCGCGGACCGTTGAATCGTCCGCGTGACGAACCCGGTGTGGTCCGCGCGTGCCGGAATGCGCGGGCGACACGCGAGTGGAACCCTGAACAGGGGGTGGTCGCCGCACGTCCGGACGGCCTCCCACCGATCCTGGGTTCTTCGACAGCAGAAACGAGGCGATCGGCCATGGCGGCCACGGACCGCGCGGGGCTGGGAGCGCCCTGCTGGGTGAGCCTGCTGACCGGTGACCTCACCGCGGCACAGAACTTCTACGGCGCCGTGATGGGCTGGACCTTCCGTAAGGGATCCCTGGGCGAGGGCTTCGCCGTGGCGCTCAAGGACGGGAAGCCGGCCGCCGGCATGGGCGACGTGGCGACGCGCATGGGCGTGCCCGTCTCCTGGACCTGCTACTTCGCCATCGACGACGCGGATCTGGTGTCCTCCCGGGTCCGTGAGCGCGGCGGCACGGTCGCGGTCGGCCCGCTGGCCGTGGGCAAGGGCCGCGTGGTGCTGGCAGCCGACCCGGCGGGGGCGGTCTTCGGCTTCTGGCAGGGCGAGAACCTGCCCGGCTGGCGCATCGGCGGCGGCGAGGCGCCGGCCTGGCTGGAGCTGCGCACCCGCGACGCCTTCGCCATGGCCATGTTCTACGGCGAGATCTTCGACTGGGCCGTCGACCGGCCCGACCGCTGCGAAGTCCGCTACGAGGACGAGGCGGTGACCGTGCGGGCCGGCGGCTCCACGGTGGCCTGCATCCGGGGCGGCGCCATCGAGGCGGACCCCGACCCGCGCATCCGGCCCCGCTGGCACGTGTACTTCCGCGTCGACGACGTCGAGAAGGCGGTGGAGTCGGCGCTGGGAGCGGGCGGCGCGGTCGTCTCCGAACCGTCGCACACGATGGTCGGGCGGGAGGCGACCCTCCGGGACCCGCAGGGCGGACTGTTCACCGTGACGGAGGGGTCGTCCTGCTAGACCTGCGGTCGGTACGCCCTGTCAGCCGGCCAGCTCCCAGAACAGCGCGAGGGCCTCGGCCGTGACGGCCGGGCGCTCGGCGGCGGGGGAGTGGCCCGCGCCCGGCACGACCGTGCGGTGGGCCGACAGCTCCTTGGCCATCGCGTCGATCTCCGGCACGGGCCAGGCGTAGTCCAGCGCCCCGGACAGCACGTGCTTGGGCAGCCGCACCCGCGCCAGCTCGGCCGTGCGGTCCGGCTCGGTGGTCAACTGGCGTCCGACCGCCATGAGTTGCTCGGGCGTCGTCTTCATCCAGCGGCTGTACAGGAACTCCGCCAGCGCCGTCGGGGTGTCCTCGTCGGCCGCGTTCTCCGCGTCCTCCTTGCGCATCTCCTGCCACACGGCGTCCATGTCCAGCACGGCCAGTGCCTGGATCAGCCGCCGGGTGCGGACCTGCTGCATCGGGGAGATCGCCCCCTTGCCGTTGCTCATGAGCGTGAGCGAGCGGAACGGCGACGCGTCGGTCAGCACGGCGGCCCGGGCGACGATCCCGCCGAAGGAGTGCCCGAGCAGATGCACCCCGCCGCCCAGCGCCGCGGCCTGCGCCAGCAGGTCCAGGGCCAGTTCGCCCCGCGCGTAGGCGCTCTCGTCGCGCGGGCCGGAACTCTCGTGCTGTCCCCGCCCGTCGACGGCCACGACCCGGTACCCGGCCGTCGCCAGCGGCTCCAGCACCCCGATGAAGTCCTCCTTGCTGCCCGTGAACCCCGGTACGAGCAGGGCGGTGCCGCGCGGGACCCCGGCGGGGCGCGCGTCGTGCACGGCGAAGTCGCCGCGCTCGGTGGGGAGACGGTACGCGTCGGCGCACGCGGGCAAGGTGAGGGTCGGCGGCTTGCTCATGGCACGAGGCTAACGCGCCGGAGCCGGCCGGACGGCGGGAGTGCGTACGCCGACGGCCGGCCCCCCGAAGGGTGACCGGCCGTCGGCTCGGTGTTCCGCGGACGCCGTTACGCGTCGGCCTTGGCGGCGCGGGTCCGCTTCGGCTTGGCCTCGCCGCCCTCGACCGGGGCGGCGGCCTTCTTGGCGGTGCGGGTGCGCTTGGGCTTGACCTCAGCGGCCTCCGCGGCCTCGGTGACCTCGGCGGCGGCGACGGCCTTCTTGGCGCGCGTCCGCTTGGGCTTGGCCTCCGCGAGGATCTCGGCCTCGGGGGCCTCGACCGGGGCGGCGGCTTTCTTGGCGGTGCGGGTGCGCTTGGGCTTGACCTCAGCGGTCTCCACGGCTTCGGTGACCTCGGCGGCGGCGACGGCCTTCTTGGCGCGCGTCCGCTTGGGCTTGGCCTCGGCCTCGACAGCCTCGGGGGCCTCGGCGGCGGCGACGGCCTTCTTGGCGCGGGTGCGCTTCGGCTTGGCCTCGGTGGCTTCGGCGGTGTCGACGGCGGCTTCGGCCTTGGCGGCGGCGGCCTTCGTCGTACGGGTCCGCTTCGGCTTGACCTCAGCGGCCTCCGCGGCCTCGGGGGCCTCGGCGGCGACGGCCTTCTTGGCGCGCGTGCGCTTCGGCTTGGCCTCGGCCTCGACAGCCTCGGTGGCCTCGACAGCGGCGACGGCCTTCTTGGCGCGCGTGCGCTTCGGCTTGGCCTCGGTGGCTTCGGCGGTGTCGACGGCGGCTTCGGCCTTGGCGGCCGTGGCCTTCGTCGTACGGGTGCGCTTCGGCTTGGCCTCAGCGGCCTCCACGGCCTCCACAGCCTCTGTGGCCTCGGGGGCCTCGACCGGGGCGACGGCCTTGGCCGCACGCGTACGGCGCGCCGGCTTCGTCTCCGGCACCTCGACGACCTCGACGGCCTCTACGGTCTTGACGGCCTCTACGGTCTCGACGACGGCCTCGGCGGCAGCCGCACCCCGCGTCCGACGACGCCGGGACCTGGCCGGAGCCTCGGGCTCCACCACAGCGGCGGCCTCGGCGACCGGCGCGGCGGCCGCGGGAACGGCCTCCAGCACGGCCGTGGCGGCCGGAGCCGTCGACGCGGCGGCACCCGAGCCACCGCGCGTGCGGCGGCGGCGACGCGGACGCACAGGCGTCTCCGGGGCGCCGGACGGCGCCTCGGCGGTCGTCCTCTCGGTCGAGGGGGCGTCCGTCGCCTGGGCCAGGTCCGTCCCGCCGCGCGTGCGGCGGCGCTGGCGCGGAGTGCGGGTACGGGCCGGACGCTCTTCTTCCACACGGGCGCGGCCGTCACGGCGGCCGTCACGGCCGCGTCCGCGGCCGCCCGGCTCGCCCAGGTCCTCGATCTCCTCGGCCGCGAGGCCGGCCAGCGTGCGCTCGGAGCGCGGCAGGATGCCCTTCGTGCCGGCGGGGATGTTCAGCAGCTCGTACAGGTGGGGGGACGTGGAGTACGTCTCCTCCGGCTCGTCGAACGGCAGGTCCAGCGCCTTGTTGATCAGCTTCCAGCGCGGGATGTCGTCCCAGTCGACCAGCGTGACGGCCGTACCCGACTTGCCCGCGCGGCCGGTGCGGCCGATGCGGTGGAGGTAGGTCTTCTCGTCCTCGGGGGTCTGGTAGTTGACGACGTGCGTCACGTCGTCCACGTCGATGCCGCGGGCGGCGACGTCGGTGCAGACCAGGACGTCGACCTTGCCGTTGCGGAACGCGCGCAGCGCCTGCTCGCGGGCGCCCTGGCCCAGGTCGCCGTGGACCGCGCCGGAGGCGAAGCCGCGACGGGTGAGCTGCTCGGCGATGTCGGCGGCCGTCCGCTTCGTACGGCAGAAGATCATCGCGCGGTTGCGGCCCTCCGCCTGGAGGATGCGGGAGACCATCTCCGGCTTGTCCATGTTGTGGGCGCGGAAGACGTGCTGCGTGATGTTGGCGTGGGTCTGGCCCTCACCCTCCGGCGAGGTGGCGCGGATGTGGGTGGGCTGGGACATGTAGCGCCGCGCGAGCGAGATGACCGCGCCCGGCATGGTGGCCGAGAAGAGCATGGTCTGCCGCTTGGCCGGCAGCATGGTGATGATCCGCTCGACGTCGGGCAGGAAGCCCAGGTCGAGCATCTCGTCGGCCTCGTCCAGGACGAGCGCCTTGACGTGCGCCAGGCTGAGCTTCTTCTGGCCGGCGAGGTCGAGCAGCCGGCCGGGCGTGCCGACGATCACGTCGACGCCCTTCTTGAGCGCCTCGACCTGGGGCTCGTAGGCGCGGCCGCCGTAGATGGCCTGGACGCGGACGTTGCGGACCTTGCCGGCGGTGAGGAGGTCGTTGGTGACCTGCTGGCAGAGCTCACGGGTGGGGACCACGATGAGCGCCTGGGCGGCGTCGGTCAGCTGCTCGGGCTTGGCACGCCCGGCCTCCACGTCCGCGGGGACGACGACGCGCTCCAGCAGGGGGAGGCCGAAGCCCAGGGTCTTGCCGGTACCCGTCTTGGCCTGGCCGATGACGTCGGAGCCGGAGAGGGCGACCGGGAGCGTCATCTCCTGGATGGGGAACGGATTGACGATGCCGACGGCCTCGAGCGCCTCGGCGGTTTCGGACAGAATCCCGAGTTCGCGGAATGTAGACAGAGTCTTGCCTCTTCTGTGAGACGCGGCGCGAGGCGGCGAAGGGGGTCGTACGTGGGGAACGTACTGACCGCGCCTGGGTACTGAGCCGGCCACAGGATGGGGCCGGGCGGCGCGGGACCACTGCCTTCGCTCGAGCACACGTGCCGCGAGCGGATCCCTCCCGGTGCATACGTCTCGTACGTACCGCGTGGAGGGCGGTCGGTTGTGTGGAAGCCGATCGGGCCACCGACCGGGCATCCGCTGGAGCCCCGGAGAGTCGCCTCCAGAGGGCACAGCATGGGTGCGGCCCGCCGAATACTCGGCTGGCCCATTAGCACTGTACCCCGGAAAGGCGCATGTGTGTCCGGACAATCCGGTGTCCGGATCAGGAGGAACTGTCTGACCAGGGGCTTCCTCGTGTCGCGCGGCGGGCTATCGTTCGCTTCATGGAGACGTCCGACACGCCTGAGACCGCCATCGAGCCCACCGGTATCGCCGCCCAGGACTGGGCCCACGCGTCCGCCGACCCGCAGTACCGGGCGGCCGTCGTGGACCTGCTGGGCGCCCTCGCCTATGGCGAGCTGGCCGCCTTCGAGCGGCTCGCGGAGGACGCCAAGCTGGCGCCCACGCTGGACGACAAGGCCGAGCTGGCCAAGATGGCCGCCGCCGAGTTCCAGCACTTCCAGCGGCTGCGCGAGCGCCTGGAGGCGATCGAGGTGGAGCCGACCGGCGCGATGGAGCCCTTCGCGGCGGCGCTGGACGAGTTCCATCGCCAGACCGCGCCCTCGGACTGGCTGGAGGGCCTGGTCAAGGCGTATGTGGGCGACTCGATCGCCAGTGACTTCTACCGCGAGGTGGCGGCCCGCCTGGACTCCGACACCCGGGCGCTGGTGCTGGGTGTGCTCGACGACACGGGCCACGCGTCGTTCGCGGTCGAGAAGGTGCGTGCCGCCATCGAGGCCGAGCCGCGGGTCGGCGGGCGCCTCGCACTGTGGGCGCGTCGCCTGATGGGTGAGGCGCTCTCCCAGGCGCAGCGCGTGGTCGCCGACCGTGACGCGCTGTCGACGATGCTGGTGGGCGGCGTGGCCGACGGCTTCGACCTCGCGGAGGTCGGGAAGATGTTCTCCCGGATCACCGAGGCGCACACCAAGCGCATGGCCGCGCTGGGCCTGGCGGCCTGACAGGGGCGGGGAGGACACCGCGCCCCACCGGGTCCCCGCGGGTCCGCTCAAGCCGTGGCTGATCGGCGGGCCCGGCTCCCCGGCCGCAGCAGCAGGGACACCAGGGCCACGGCCACGCCCAGCGCCACCGCGAGGACGGCGAGGGTGTGGCCCGCCCCCAGCACCGAGTGCGCCAGCAGCGCGCCGAACAGCGCGGAGGCGGGGCCGGTGGAGAGCGCGAGGGGGCGCGAGCGGAACTGCCCGAGGCGCGCGGGAAGCCAGCGCAGGGCTCCGTAGGAGACGGCCAGGCCGATGAGGACCGAGCCGAGCGCTTCCCAGAGAATCATTGGTCGTTACCTCCCGTGCCATGGCCGAGAAGCGGGTGCAATTCGGTCGTAGCGGTCTTACCCCGGGACCGGGGCGGGCAACCCTCGGTCCGATCATCGGTGTGACGCCCGCCACGGTGGCCGCGACAACCGGGACGACGGCGGGGACGACAACGGCGGGGCCCGGTGAAATCCTCCCCGGTGCCCCGCCGTTGACCGTCTCGCGTCACATGACCGAAGCGGGTCACATCGCGCCGAACCCAACCTTCCGGACGGTCGGCTCACCGATCTCCACGTACGCCAGGCGCTCGGCCGGGACCAGGACCTTGCGTCCGCGGTCGTCCTCAAGGCTCAGCAGCTGCGCCTTGCCGACGAGCGCGTCGGCCACGGCGCGCTCGATCTCGTCGGCAGACTGCCCGCTCTCCAGAACGATCTCGCGCGGCGCGTGCTGCACGCCGATCTTGACCTCCACGGCTACTGTCCCTCCGAAGGTGTGCGGTCCCCCTGGCGTGTCCCAGGGGAGATAGGGCGCGGTCAGCCGCGCCGTACGTCCCACACATTAGCCCGGCGAGGGAGCCCGCCGGGCCGGTCCCCGCACGCTCGCAGCGAACACGGCGCGCGGGCGGCCCGCACCCGGCGGGGGGTCAGTGCTGCTCGTGCCCGACCTTCGGGAAGCCCGCGATGCCCCGCCACGCCAGCGACGTCAGCAGCTGCACCGCGGTCTCGCGCGGCACCGCGCTCTCGCTGGAGAGCCAGTAGCGGGCCACCACCTGCGAGACGCCGCCCAGCCCCACGGCCAGCAGCATGGCCTCGTCCTTCGACAGGCCGGTGTCCTCGGCGACCACCTCGCTGATCGCCTCGGCGCACTCCAGCGAGACCCGCTCGACGCGCTCGCGCACGGCCGGCTCGTTGGTCAGGTCCGACTCGAAGACCAGCCGGAACGCGCCGCCCTCCTCCTCGACGTAGGCGAAGTAGGCGTCCATGGTGGCCGCCACGCGCTGCTTGTTCTCCGACGTGGACGCGAGCGCGGTGCGCACGGCCTGGAGCAGGTTCTCGCAGTGCTGGTCCAGCAGTGCGAGGTACAGGTCCAGCTTGCCGGGGAAGTGCTGGTAGAGGACCGGCTTGCTGACCCCGGCGCGCTCGGCGATGTCGTCCATCGCCGCGGCGTGGTACCCCTGGGCCACGAAGACCTCCTGGGCCGCGCCCAGGAGCTGGTTGCGTCGGGCTCGGCGCGGCAGGCGCGTGCCTCGCGGGCGCGCCTCGGTCTGCTCGATGGCTGTCACGCCGCCTCCCATGTTCGTTCCGTGCACGGTGTGCACCGCGCCCGCCATCGTACTTTTGGGTAACCGGGCCGTGCGTGGTCGGAGCGGAGAATTTCACGGACCGGCCGCTGTGGGAAGTCGACAATTACCTGACAAACACCCCAGGACGGCCGGGTCACCCCTTCTTTCGGTGGGGATCCGGAGGTCAGCGGTAGTCGTCCTCGTTCAGCTCCACCACCCGGGCCTGCTCGGCGCGATCGGCCTCGTCGGCCTCGTCCGTGTCCCGGACGGCCGGCCGCTCGTCGCGCCGGGGAGCCAGGTCGGCGCGCTGCTCGGCGGCGTCCGCCACCGGCGCCTCCACGTCCTCGGTGATCTCGACGACGACCGCGTCGTCGTCTTCGAAGGTCTCGGGGTCGGTCGGATCGACAGGCATGCGGGATCCCTTCCAGCATCCAGGATGAGCGCCCTCGTACTCCTTGGTAAGAAGCCTAGGAGACGCCGCCTCCCACCGCCAGGCGATCTGTGAGCGCCGCCACAGGGGTTCCGGCGTGATCGTCTCGTAACATTGCCCGCATGTCTTCGACCGAGTCGCCGGATGCCCACGCCGTGCCCGTGGTGCCTCCCGCGCGGCCCTCGCAGGTCAGCGAGGGGGAGAAGGTCCGCACCGTGGCCCTGCCCGGCATCACCCTGAGCGTGCGCTCCCGCCCGCCCGGGCGCCCCGGCCTGCCGCCGGCGCTCTACGTCCACGGCCTCGGCGGCTCGTCGCAGAACTGGTCCGAGCTGATGGAACAGCTCGCGGACGTCGTCGACGGCGAGGCGCTGGACCTGCCCGGCTTCGGCGACGCGCCGCCGCCGGCCGACGGCGACTACTCGATCACCGCGTACGCCCGCGTCGTCATCCGCTACCTCGACGCCTCCGCCCGCGGCCCCGTCCACCTGATCGGCAACAGCATGGGCGGCGCCGTCGCCACCCGGGTGGCGGCCGTCCGGCCGGACCTGGTGCGCACCCTCACGCTCGTCTCGCCCGCCCTGCCCGAGCTGCGCCCGCAGCGCACCGCGATGCCCACCGGGCTGCTCGCCGTCCCGGGCGTCATCTCGCTCTTCGCCCACATGACCCGGGACTGGACCCCCGAGCGGCGCACGCGCGAGGTGATGGCCCTCTGCTACGGCGACCCCTCGCGGGTGACGCCGGAGGGGTTCGCCCTGGCCGTCGCGGAGTACGAGCGAAGACTCCAGCTCCCCTACTTCTGGGAGGTCATGGCCAAGTCGGCCCGCGGCATCGTCGACGCCTACACGCTCGGCGGACAGCATTCGCTGTGGCGCCAGGCGGAGAAGGTCCTTGCCCCTACTCTGCTCGTGTACGGAATGCGCGACCAGCTCGTCTCCGTCCGCATGGCCCGCCGCGCGAGCAAGGCTTTCCGCGACTCGCGGCTGCTGACGCTGCTCGAGACGGGTCATGTCGCCATGATGGAGGACCCGGACGCGGTGGCTCGCGCCTTCCGGCAACTCCTCACGGACACCGCAACGACATCTGAACGGAGCGCCCCGCCCCGTGGGTAAACACAGCGCACGCGCCGACCGGGCCCGCACCGGGTCCGCCGCCGCGCCCGGTACGGGCCGCCGTCGTGCCCCGGAGGGCACCGGCCGTCCGGCCGTGCCGCACGATCACGAGGCCGCGCCGCCGGTGCCCGGCCCCGGCCCGGGGCGCCGTCGCGGCGTCTCCTCCGAGCGGGAGGCCGCGGACCTCGCGGCCGACTTCGA
The DNA here is from genome assembly GCF_002939475.1 of Streptomyces cinnamoneus. Lineage (NCBI taxonomy): Bacteria > Bacillati > Actinomycetota > Actinomycetes > Kitasatosporales > Streptomycetaceae > Streptomyces > Streptomyces cinnamoneus. The sequence goes on from NZ_PKFQ01000001.1 coordinate 4,630,542, forward strand.
CGCGCTCTTCACCGCCGGCCTCGGCGCGGCGGGTCATCCCCAGGCCGGCTTCGGCCAGGACCACGGCTCCGCCGCCGGCCCCGGCGAGAACCCCGCCGCTGAGCCGCCCGCCCGGCCCTCCGCACGCGCCGGCCACCCCGAGCAGCAGCGCGACGCGGCGGCCGGCTGGGGCGTCATCGGCGCCCAGCGCGCCCAGCGCGGCCAGGGTCAGCCCGCCGCCCGGCAGCCCGCCGGCCCCACGCACTTCACCACCGGTTTCACCCCGTCGGGCAGCCCCGGCCCCCGCGACGGCGGGACCGGCACCCGGGGGCGCGTCCCCGAACCCCGGCGTGCCCCCGGGCACACCCCCTCCGGCAACGGCCGCGGTCCCCGCGGCTCGGGCCGGGCCGTGGCGCGGACGGTCACCGGGGTGGCCGCCGCCATGGTGACCACCGTGCTGGCCGTCGTCATCGCCGGGCAGGTGCACAAGGGCGCGGGCGACCGGACGGAGGCCAGCGCCGCGGACCTCCGGCGGAGCGACCCGGACGCCGCTTCCCGCTCCGACAGCAGGCCCACGCCGAACGGCGGCGCCGCGGTGCCGGCGACGTACGAGCAGAAGATGGCGAAGAAGTACCCCCTGGACGCCACAGCGGGGGCGTCCGGTGAATTCATGCCCGTTCCGGGCGGCGACAAGGCCCCCGGATCGGGTGAAGTCATGCGCTACCGCGTTGACGTGGAGAAGGGGCTGCCGCTCGACGGCGAGCTCTTCGCCACGGCCGTGCACCGGACCCTCAACGACGACCGCAGCTGGGGCCACGGCGGCAAGCGCGCCTTCGAGCGCGTCTCCTCCGGGGACGCCGACTTCGTGGTCACCCTGGCCAGCCCCCGGGCGACGGCCGCCTGGTGCGCCAAGTCGGGACTCGACACCACGGAGGACAACGTCTCCTGCGACTCGGCGGCCACCGACCGCGTCATGATCAACGCTTATCGCTGGGCGCAGGGTTCGCAGACCTTCGGCGACGAGATGCAGGCCTACCGGCAGATGCTCATCAACCACGAGGTGGGCCACCGGCTCGGTCACGACCACGAGTCCTGCTCGGCGGACGGCGCCCTCGCGCCCGTGATGATGCAGCAGACGAAGTTCCTCACCACCGACGGGAAGACCTGCCGCCCCAACCCCTGGCCGTATCCGGAGCCGGGTTCCGTTTCCGCTTCCTGAGACATCTGGTCTCCGTATGTGAGACAGCTTTGCCTGGCGGCGAAAATTCGTCCAATGTTCTGCGCATGTCGCACCACCACGCCTCCGCGAGCGCCGGCTTCGAGCTGGCGCTGATCGGCGTGGCCGCGCACGCGGTGGCCGACATTCTCTGTCGCTGAGGATTCCTCCTTCGGCCTCCCCTTTCCCCCGCGCTTCTCCGCGCTTCTCACAGCGTCGCGTACGCCGGGGGCGGTTCCGCACCCGTGTGCGCTTCTCCCGACCGCCTTCCGTGGGTACCCGCTGCTCTCCTCCCCTCGCATTCCCGCGAAAGGCATCACCGTCATGCGTCACATGTCCCTCATATCCCGCGCCGTGGCCGCGTCCGCCGTCAGTGTGGTCCTGATCGGCGGCGCCGTGGCCTGCGGCCCGGAGAAGAGCGGCGGCGACGCCGGGAGCGGCGCCGCGGGCGCGCCCAAGAAGGGCGGCACGCTCACCGTCCTCAACCGGGCGCCGCAGAAGCAGTTCGACCCCGCCCGCCTGTACACCTCCGGCGGCGGCAACATCCCCTCGCTCGTCTACCGCACCCTCACCACCCGCAACCGCGAGAGCGGCGCCGAGGGCACCAAGGTCGTCCCCGACCTCGCCACGGACACCGGCACGCCCAGCGACGACGCCAAGACGTGGACGTTCAAGCTGAAGGACGGCCTCAAGTACGAGGACGGCTCGCCCATCACCGCCGCCGACGTCAAGTACGGCGTCGAGCGCTCCTTCGCGGCCGAACTCTCCGGCGGCGCCCCCTACTTGCGCGACTGGCTGGTCGGTGGCGACACCTACCAGGGCCCGTACAAGGAGAAGAAGGGCCTCGACTCGATCGAGACCCCGGACGAGAAGACCATCGTCTTCAAGCTGCGCAAGTCCGAGGGCGACTTCCCCTTCTACGCCACCTCCACCCAGTTCGCGCCCGTCCCCAAGTCCAAGGACACCGGCGTCAAGTACGCCGAGCACCCGGTCTCCTCGGGGCCGTACAAGGTCGTCAAGAACGTGGGCGACGGCGAGCAGATGGTTCTTGAGCGCAACCCCAACTGGTCGGAGGAGACCGACAAGGAGCGGCACGCCTACCCCGACCGGATCGAGGTCAGGTCCGGTCTCGACCCCGCCGTGATCAACCAGCGGCTGTCCTCCGGCCAGGGCGCCGACGCGGCCGCCGTGACCACCGACACCAACCTCGGCCCGGCCGAGCTCGCGCGGGTCGGCGGCGACGGAAAGCTCGCCGACCGGGTGGGCACCGGCCACTTCGGCCAGACCAGCTACCTGGCGTTCAACCCCGCGGTCAAGCCCTTCGACAACCCGAAGGTCCGCCAGGCGATCTCGTACGCGATCAACCGCACGAGCGTCGTCAACGCCGCCGGCGGCTCCTCGCTCGCCGAGCCCGCGACCACGTTCCTGCCGGACCAGAAGCCCCTCGGCTACACGCCGTACGACCACTTCCCGGCGGGCGCCAAGGGCGACCCCGGCAAGGCCAGGGAGCTGCTGAAGGAGGCCGGTTACGACAACGGCCTGGAGATCACCCTCACCCACTCCACCGCCCAGAACTTCGAGACCAGCCCCGAGATCGCGACCGCCGTCCAGGCCGCGCTCAAGGAGGCCGGAATCACGGTCAAGCTGGAGGGCCTGGAGGACAACGACTACGACGAGAAGATCCACAGCTTCGCGAAGCAGCCGGGCCTCTTCATCGCCCACTGGGGCGCCGACTGGCCCTCCGGCGGCCCGTTCCTGGCCCCCGTCTTCGACGGCCGGCAGATCGTCAAGGACGGCGCCAACTTCAACACCGCGCGCCTGGACGACCCGAAGGTCAACGACGAGATCGACGAGATCAACAAGATCACCGACCACGACGCGGCCGCCGCGCGCTGGGGCGCCCTCGACAAGCGGATCGGCGAGCAGGCCCTGACCGTCCCGCTCTTCCACCCGGTCTACAAGCGCCTCTACGGCAAGGACGTCAAGAACGTCGTCATCAGCGACTGGACCGGTGTCCTCGACGTCTCGCAGGTCGCGGTCAAGTGACGACGGACCTGATCACCACCGCGGAACCGGAGGCGGGCGTCGCTCCCGCCCCCGGCGCCCGGCAGGTGTGGCGACGGCTGCGCGCCCGCAAGGCCGCGCTCGCCGCCGCCGCCGTGCTGGGCCTGCTCGTCCTCCTCGCCCTCGCCGCGCCGCTGCTGGCGGCGCTGGAGGGCCAGGACCCGGGCGCCTACCACGACGCCCTCGTCGACTCCGCGCGCGGCGGCGTGCCGCTCGGCGACTTCGGCGGCGTCAGCGCCGACCACTGGCTCGGCGTCGAACCCGGCACCGGCCGCGACCTGTTCGTCCGGCTCCTCTACGGCGCCCGCGTCTCGCTGCTCGTCGCCATCGGCGCCACGCTCGTACAGGTGCTGATCGGCGTCGGCCTGGGCCTCGGGGCGGCCCTCGGCAACCGCTTCGTGGAGAGCGTCCTCACCCATGTCACCGACGTGATGGTGGCGATGCCGCTGCTGGTCTTCGCCATCGCCCTGATGGCCGTCGTCCCCCCGGACTTCCCGCGTCCGGTGCTGCTCGTCATCGCCATCGGACTGCTGCAGTGGGGCGGCATGGCACGTCTCGTGCGCGCCCAGACCCTGGGTCTGGTCAAGCTCGACTTCGTCGCCGCGGCCCGGCTCACCGGCGCCTCGACGTGGCGGGTGGCCCGGCGCGAGCTGCTGCCCTCGCTGGCGGCGCCCGTGATCACCTACGCGGTCGTGCTGCTGCCGGCCAACATCGTGCTGGAGGCGAGCATGTCCTTCCTGGGCGTGGGCGTGAAGCCCCCGACGCCCTCCTGGGGGCAGATGCTCTCGACGGCCACCACGTGGTTCCGCGCCGACCCGGCGTACGTGCTGCTGCCCGCGCTGCTGCTGTTCGTCACCACGCTCGCCTTCACCGTCCTGGGCGACGGGGTGCGCACCGCCCTCGACCCGCGCGAGGCTTCACGGCTCGGCGTCGGCCGGAGCCGGCGCAAGGCCCGCACGAGCGGCGCGGGAGGTGCGGCGTGACCCTCTACTTCCTGCGGCGCGCCCTCGGTGCGCTCGTCGTCGTCCTGGTGCTCACCGCCGTCGTCTACGCGACCTTCTACATCGCCCCGGGCGACCCCGCCCGCCTGGCGTGCGGCCCCCGCTGCAACCCCGAGCAGATCCGCCAGGTCCGCGAGCAGCTCGCCCTCGGCGACCCCGTGTACGTGCAGTACTGGCACTTCCTCCAGGGCATCGTCGCCGGGCACGACTACTCCACCGGCACCGGCGTGCTCCACTGCGACGCCCCCTGCTTCGGGTTGTCGTACCAGAACGACCAGCAGGTCACCGACCTGCTCGTGCAGCGGCTGCCCGCCACCGCCTCCCTGGCGGCAGGCGCCATGGTCGTGTGGCTGCTGCTGGGCACCGGCACCGGTCTGCTGTCCGCGCTGCGCCGCGGCGGCGCCACCGAGCGGGCACTGACCTGGCTCACGCTCGCCGGGACCGCGACGCCGGTCTTCGTCAGCGGCCTGGGCCTGCTGATGCTGTTCTGCGCCCACCTGGAGTGGCTGCCCTTCCCGTCCTACGTGCCGCTGACCGACGACCCCGAGCAGTGGGCCTGGAACATGCTGCTGCCCTGGGCGGCGCTGGGGCTGCTGGAGTCCGCCAAATACGCCCGGCTGACCCGCAGTTCGATGCTGGAGACGCTGGCCGAGGACCACATCCGCACCTTCCGTGCCTACGGCGTCTCCGAACGGGCGCTCATCGGGCGGCACGCGCTGCGGGGCGCGCTGGCACCGGTGATCGCGCTGTCGGCGGCCGACTTCGGGTCGATGTTCGGCAACGCCGTGGTCACCGAGATGATGTTCGGCCTGCCCGGCATCGGCCAGCTCCTCGTGACCGCCACCCGGACCATCGACCTGCCGGTCGTCGTGGCCGTGGTGACGGTCACCGGGGCCGCCGTCGTCGTCGCCAACATCGTGGCCGACGTGCTGTACACCGTCGCCGACCGAAGGGTGGCCCTGCGATGACGACCGAACCCCTGGTCGTGGTGGACGGCCTGTCCGTCGCCTTCCCGGCCGCCCCCGGCGGCGGCCTCGTCCGCGCCGTGACGGACCTCTCCTTCACCCTCCCGGCGGGCGGGGCGCTCGGCGTCGTGGGCGAGTCCGGGTCGGGCAAGTCCACGGCCGCGTACGCCCTGCTCGGGCTGCACCGCGGCACGGGCGCCCGCGTCACCGGCTCGGTGCGCGTGGCGGGCCACGACGTGCCGGCCGCGTCGGACGCGGAACTGCGCCGCCTGCGCGGCGGGGTGGCCGCCATGGTGTTCCAGGACCCGCTGTCCTCGCTCGACCCCTACCAGGCGATCGGCGACCAGATCGCGGAGGTCTACCGGGTCCACCGGCGGGGTGCCTCAGGGAAGGCGGCACGCGCGCGTGCCGTCCACGTGCTGGACCGCGTCGGCATCCCGGACGCGGCCCGCCGCGCCCGCTTTCGCCCCCACGAGTTCAGCGGCGGCATGCGCCAGCGCGCCCTCATCGCCATGGCCCTGGCCTGCGAGCCGCGGCTGCTGGTCGCCGACGAACCCACCACCGCCCTCGACGTCACCGTCCAGGCGCAGGTTCTCGGCCTCCTGCGTGAGCTGCGCGCCGAGACCGGCATGGGCCTGATCCTGGTCACCCACGACCTGGGCGTCGCCGCCGGGAACGTCGACGAGCTGCTGGTGATGAAGGACGGCGCCGCCGTCGAGCACGGACCGGTGGGCACGGTGCTGAAGGCGCCCGCCCAGACGTACACCCGTGAGCTGCTGGCCGCCGTACCGCGGGTGGGCGTCCGCCGCGAGGCCGTCCGTGAGCCCGCGCGCGACGACTCCGTCCTCCTCGAAGCCACCGCCCTGCAAAGGCGGTTCGGCGGCGGCAAGCGGACCGCCACCGCCGTCGACGGCGTCTCGCTGAGCATCCGGGCCGGCGAGACGGTCGGGGTGGTCGGCGAGTCCGGCAGCGGCAAGACCACGCTCGGCCGGATGCTGGTGCGGCTGCTGGAGCCCACCGGCGGGCAGCTGCGCTACCGCGGCCGGGACATCGGCGGCCTGGGGGAGCGTGAGCTGCGCGCCTTCCGCGGCGAGCTTCAGATGGTCTTCCAGGACCCGGTCTCCTCGCTCAACCCGCGCCGCAGCATCGGCGAGTCCATCGCCGACCCGCTGCGCGCCGCCGGGAAGCTGGGGGAGGCTCAGATCACCGGCCGCGTACGGGATCTGCTGGAGCGCGTGGGCCTGGACCCGGGCTCCTACCACCGCTATCCGCACGAGTTCAGCGGCGGACAGCGGCAGCGCGTGGGCATCGCCCGGGCACTGGCCCCCGAGCCGAAGCTGATCGTCTGCGACGAGCCGGTCTCCGCGCTCGACGTCACCACGCAGGCACAGGTCGTGCGGCTGCTGGGGGAGTTGCAGCGGGACCTGGGGCTGGCGCTGGTCTTCATCGCCCACGACCTGGCCGTCGTCCGCCAGGTCAGCGACCGGCTCGTGGTGATGCGCGGCGGGCGGATCGTCGAGGAGGGCCCCGCCGACGCCGTCTACGAGCGGCCCTCCCACCCCTACACCCGGGGGCTGCTGGCGGCCGTTCCCGGCCTGGAGCCGGCGGTCGTCCCCGTGGGCGCCGGGGCGGAAACCGTGGCACGGGGGAATACAGCCGCATAGCGCGAGACAACGTCCCATCTGTTGGAAAGTCACTTCTGTTCACCCCTTCCGGTGGCGCGACGGACAACCGTCCGCCGCGCCACCGGGAAGCGCGCATAGCGTGCTCCCCGCTGCCGTAACGGCGGTTGCCGACAAGGGAAGAACGGGGGTGCGTTCGTGCGTGTGGGACTGCTTTCCGAGGGCGGGTACCCGTATGCCGCCGGCGAGGGCGGGGAGTGGTGCGACCATCTGGTGCGCGGACTCGGCCAGCACGACTTCGAGCTCTACGCCCTGAGCCGCAGCGCCCGCCAGGAGGACAGCGGTTGGCACGCACTGCCGGGAAACGTCCGGCGCGTGAGAGCGGCACCCCTGTGGGGCGGCCCGGCGCCGGGGAGCGGCGGCCGCGCCTACGGATCGTACGGGCGCGATCAGCGGCGCCGCTTCACGGCGCACTTCGGGGACCTGGCCGCGGCCGTCACGCTGCCCGGTGATCAGGCGTACCGTTTCGCCGACGGCCTGGACGGACTGGCCGACCTCGCCCGCGACGAGGGCGGCCTCGCCGCCGCCCTCCGCTCCGAACTGGCCCTGCGCGCCCTGGAGACCGCCTGCCGGGCCCCGGGCGCCCTCCCCGCCGCCTACGCCGCCCGCGTCGCCGACCTCCTCGTCGTCTCCGGCCTCCTGGAGCGGGCCCTGCGTCCCCTCTCCCTCGACTGGTACGGCAGCGCCGACGGCGACCGCGGTCTCGCCGCCGTCGACCTCTGCCACGCCACCTCCGCCGGGCCCGCCGCCCTCCCGGGCCTGCTGGCCAAACGCTTCTTCGGCACCCCCCTCCTCGTCACCGAGTACGAGGTCCGGCTGCGCGAGTACTACCTGGGCGGCGGCGCCGACCCCGAGGCCTGCTCCGCGCCCGCGCGGACCCTGCTCTCCGCCTTCCACCGGCTGCTGGCCGAGCGGATCTACGGCGAGGCCGCCCTGGTCACCGCCGGCGACGGACAAGGCCGCCGCTGGCAGGAACGCTGCGGGGCCGACCGCGCCCGGCAGCGCACGGTCCACCCCGGCATGGACGCGAGCCTCTACGAGGCCGTCGGCGAGGGCGACCCCGCGGTGTGCCCCGCCGCCGACGACGGGACGACGCTGGTGTGGGTCGGCGGCCGTGTCGAGCCCCACCTGTGGGAGGCCCTCGCCGTGCTGCGGGCGGCCGAACCGGGCGTCCGGGTGAGAGTCGTCGGGGTGCCGCCCGATCCGCAGACCGCTCCCGGGACGCCGGAGGGGGTGCGGTTCGGGCCCGCCACGGGCCCCGAGGACTACGCCGCCGGCAGCGTCGTCGTCCTCTCCGGCGCCGTCGAGGGCTTCCCCGCCGCCCTGGCCGAGGCGATGTTCTGCGGCCGGGCCACCGTCTCGCCCGACGTCGGCGCCGTGCGGGAGGTCATCGGCGGCACGGGCCTGGTCGTCCCGCCGCGCGACCCCCGGGCCCTGGCCGGGGCCTGCCTGGACCTGCTGCGCGACCCCGAACGGCGGGCCCGGCTCGGCGCCGCCGCCCGGGCCCGCGCCCTGGAGCTCTTCACCGTCGAGCAGAACGTCTCCGCCTTCGGGGCGATCTATTTGGAGGTCCTCTCCCGCGCCCCCGTCCAGCACACCGCCCCCGACCCCTCCGTCCCCTTCTCCCACGCCGCCGGCGCCCACCCGCCGCTCACCATGTCCCCGCGTTCCGCCTCGCCGACCTGGGCGGGGCGCCCATGACCACATCGATCCGGCCCGGCAGCGACCGGACGACTCCGGCGGGCATAGCCGAGGACCCCGCCGCCGACGCGGTGGACGAGGCCACCACGGACGGCCGGGCCGTCGCGGACGGCGTCCCGGCCGACCCGGTCAAGGCGCTCATCCGGCGCCACCGCACGCTGTGCGCCGGCGCCGTGGACGCCCTGGAGATCGCCGCCGGCCTGGAGGCCCGCGGCATCACCGACCGGGTGGCCGCCGAGTACCGCCACCGCGACGTCTTCACGCTGGCCGAGGAGCTGCACGCGCGCGTGGAACGGGCGACCGAGCCCCCACCGGGCGCGCCACGGCCCGAGCCGGAGGCCCGGCACGGCACCTGCGCCGCCCTGCGGGCCGGCTGGGGGCCCGCCGGGGCGCCGGCCTGGGTGTGGCTGCTCGGCTACGGCCTGGTCGGCGACCGGGTGCTCGCCCTGCTGCTGCACGGCCGTCACGGCCTGCCCACGCGTGCCCTGCTGGCGTCCGCCGTCTCCGCGGCCGCTCCCACCGCGCTCGCCCTGGCCTGCGCGGTCGCGCCCGCGGCGTGGTGCGCCCACTGGTTCGCCGGGCATGCCCGCCGGGTGCTCGCGAGCAGCCGGAGCCTCGACGAGTTCGGCGGCCGGGTGAGGCCCGCGCTGCTCGTCGCGGTGGTGGTGTTCCTCGGCGCGCTGCTGGTGTTCCTCTGGCCCGCCCGCGCGGCCCTGCCGCCGGACGCCGCCGGGGGCACCCCGCCCGCGCTCGCCTGCGCCGCGGTGGCCGCCCTGGGCATGCTGCTGTTCCTGGCCCGGCTGCTCGCCGCCCACGGCCTGCGGGGCGCGGCCGGCACGGCGGTCCTGGCGGCCGTGGCGGCGGAGGCCGTGCCGCTCGTCACGCTGCTCGCCGCCCGGCTGCCCGGCTGTGAGGCGCTGCGCTGGCCCGTCGGCTGGCCGGCCGGGGCCTTCGGCCCCGCGGTCGTCCCCCTCGTGGCGTGCGCGCTGCCGGCACTCGCCCTGCTGGCCCACGCCCTCCTGGCCCTGTCCCGGGCCTCGGTCCACGGCGCGCCGGACCGGCACGCCCCCCGGACCGGCCGCGCACTGAAGGGCGCCGGCCCCGCCGGTCCCGTCCCCCTGGGGGCCGCTCCCGTGCCCAAGGCATAACGGGAGCGTCTCTCGCCCGGTGACCACCCCCCACCTGTCAGAGGAGCAAGGAAGATGACCGTTCACCCGCCGCGCACCACCGGGCGAGAGCGAGGGCTCGACCGATGAGAGTCCTGCTGCTCGGTGCCAACGGCTACCTGGGGCGCTTCGTGGCCGACCGGCTGCTCGCCGACCCCGCCGTCCAGCTCACCGCCCTCGGCCGCGGTGACGACGCGGACGTCCGCTTCGACCTCGCCACCGGCAGCCCCGGGGCGCTCACCCGGTTCCTCAACGCCGTCCACCCCGGCGTCGTCATCAACTGCGCGGGCGCGACCCGGGGCGGGGCGCGCGAGCTGGCCCGGCACAACACGGTCGCGGTCGCCACGGTCTGCGAGTCGCTGCGCCGCAGCGGATGCGGGGCGCGTCTGGTGCAGGTGGGGTGCTCCTCGGAGTACGGGCCCTCCCAGCCCGGCTCCTCCACGGCCGAGGACGCGGTGCCGCGGCCCGGCGGCCCGTACGGGGTCAGCAAGCTCGCCGCCACGGAGCTGGTGCTCGGCTCCGGCCTCGACGCGATCGTGCTGCGGGTCTTCTCGCCCGTCGGACCCGGCACGCCCGCCGGGTCACCGCTGGGGCGGCTCGCCGAGGCCATGCGGCGGGCCATGCAGAGCGGCGACAACGAACTCAAGCTCACCGGCCTGGGCGTGCAGCGCGACTTCGTCGACGTGCGCGACGTGGCCCGGGCCGTGCACGCGGCCTCCCTCTCGGCCGCCCAGGGCGCCGTCAACATCGGTACCGGCCGGGCCGTGCGGCTGCGCGACGCCGCGACCCTGCTCGCACGCGTGGCGGGCTTCGGCGGGGCCCTGCACGAGCTCGACGACCCGCACCTGGGCACCCCGCCCGCCTACCCCTACCCCGACGGCTGCGGCAGCTGGCAGCAGGCGGACGTGCGCACCGCCCGCGACCGGCTGGGCTGGCGGCCCCGGATCGGCCTGGAGGAGTCGCTGGCCGACATCTGGATGGAGGCGGCGTGTCGTATCTGATCTCCCCGGGGCACCGCCGCGCCCTGGCCGCCCGGAAGGCGCCCCTGCGGCTGGGCGTGCCGGGCTTCGCGCACCCCCTGGTCGCGCCCGTCGAATGGGGCGGCCTGCAACGGGCCGGGCTGCCGCTGGACTGGGTGGTGCTCGGCGGCAGCGCGCCGCACGAGCCCGGCGGTCCGGAGGGCGGTCCGGGATGCCGCCAGGACCCGTACTGGCTGTCCGCGGCCGTGCCGCTGCGGACCTCCGGCGTGCGGGTGCTCGGCCACCTGGACATGGGATTCGGCTCGCGCCCCTTCGGTGAACTGCTCTCCGACGCCCAGCGCTTCCTCAACTGGTACCGGGTGGACGGCTTCGCGCTGGGGCGCTGCCCGGCCGACGCCGAGGCGCTGCCGGGCGTCCGCCGGGTGGTGGGGGCGCTGCGCACGCTGCTCTCGGGGGCGTACGTGGTGCTCGGGCACGGGACGTACCCCTGCTCGGGATACGCCGCCCTGGCCGACCAGTTGGTGACCTACGCCGGGCCCTGGTCGGGCTACCGCTGGTCGCAGGCCGCCGAGTGGACCGCCGAGCACCCGCCCGAGCGGTTCTGCCACTTCGTGCACGGGGTGCCGCGCTCGCACCTGGACGAGGCGCTGCGCATCGCCCGCTGGCAGGGCGCGGGCACGATCTACTTCACCGACCGCACGGACCACGACGGCCTGGACCCCTGGGAGTGCCTGCCCGGCTTCTGGGACGAGATCGTCTCGCGCATCGGACCGGGTGTCTCGGAATGAGACGGGGCGTGGCAGGGTTACAGGGGAACAACAGAACGCTGCTTCCAAGCTCCCCGCACCCGTGGGGATGACCCGCCTGGAGACCCCGTGTCGCTGCCACCCCTGGTCGAGCCGGCTGCCGAGCTCACCGTCGACGAGGTCCGTCGGTACTCCCGCCACCTGATCATCCCGGACGTCGGGATGGACGGGCAGAAGCGCCTGAAGAACGCGAAGGTGCTCTGTGTGGGCGCCGGCGGCCTCGGTTCCCCCGCCCTGATGTACCTGGCCGCGGCGGGCGTCGGCACGCTCGGCATCGTGGAGTTCGACGAGGTCGACGAGTCGAACCTGCAACGGCAGATCATTCACAGCCAGTCGGACATCGGCCGCTCCAAGGCCGCCTCCGCGCGGGACACGGTGCTGGGCATCAACCCGTATGTGAACGTCGTGCTCCATGAAGGCCGCCTTGAGGCCGAGAACGTCATGGAGATCTTCTCCCAGTACGACCTGATCGTGGACGGCACGGACAACTTCGCCACCCGCTACCTGGTCAACGACGCCTGCGTCCTGCTGGGCAAGCCGTACGTGTGGGGTTCGATCTACCGGTTCGACGGCCAGGCCTCCGTGTTCTGGAGCGAGCACGGCCCCTGCTACCGCTGCCTCTACCCGGAGCCCCCGCCGCCCGGCATGGTCCCCTCGTGCGCCGAGGGCGGCGTGCTGGGCGTGCTGTGCGCGTCCATCGGTTCCATCCAGGTCAACGAGGCCATCAAGCTGCTGGCCGGCATCGGCGACCCGCTGGTCGGCCGGCTGATGATCTACGACGCCCTGGAGATGACCTACCGGCAGGTCAAGGTCCGCAAGGACCCCGACTGCGCGGTCTGCGGCAAGAACCCCACCGTCACCGAGCTCATCGACTACGAGGCCTTCTGCGGCGTCGTCTCGGAGGAGGCGCAGGCGGCGGCGGCCGGTTCGACGATCACTCCCGCGCAGCTCAAGGAGTGGATGGACGCCGGCGAGAACATCGACGTCATCGACGTCCGCGAGCCGAACGAGTACGAGATCGTCTCGATCCCCGGCGCCCGGCTGATCCCCAAGAACGAGTTCCTGATGGGCAACGCCCTCCAGGACCTGCCGCAGGACAAGAAGATCGTCCTGCACTGCAAGACGGGTGTCCGCTCGGCGGAGGTGCTCGCGGTGCTGAAGTCGGCCGGCTTCTCCGACGCCGTGCACGTGGGCGGCGGCGTCATCGGCTGGGTCAACCAGGTCGAGCCGCAGAAGCCGGTGTACTAGGGGATGTACTGAGCGGAAGCCGGTGCGCCGAAAGAGGAGCGCCGGCGCGTGCAGGGGCCCGGCATCGCCGCACGGCGGGCGGGCCCTTTCGCGCGTCCGGCCCCGCGCGTCAGGAGCAGGTCGTGCCGTCCGCGGGGACCTTGTCCTCCAGGAAGCGGTCGTCCACGGCCTTGGTGGCGCAGGCGTTGACGCCGTACATGCCGTGGCCCTCGCCCTTGACGGTGATGCGGACGCCGACGCCCTTGCCCAGCTTCTCCGCCATCCGCTCGGCCCCGGCCAGGGGCGTCGCCGGGTCGCCGGTGTTGCCGATCACGACGATCGGCGCGGCGCCCGGGGCGCTCACCTCGGGGGTCCGCCACGCGCCCTTCACCGGCCAGCCGGTGCAGGACAGCAGCGACCAGGCGGCGGATTCGCCGAAGACCGGTGAGGCCGCGCGGAACTCCGGCAGGTGCCGCCGCACGTCGTCGACGCTGAAGCGCTGGTCGGAGTCGGCGCAGGAGATGGCCCGGTTGGCCGCGCCGAGGTTGCTGTAGTGGCCGTCGGGGGAGCGGCCGCTGAGGGAGTCGAAGAGCAGGAGCAGGGTGTTGCCGGTGCCCTTGCCGATGGCTTCCCGGAGGCCCGCGGTCAGGTACTTCCAGGTCTCCTGCGAGTACAGCGCCGCCGCGATGCCGTTGACGGCCTCGTCCTGGGTGAGCCCCCGGCCCGGCTGGGCGGTGGGCAGGGGCCTGCCGTCCAGTTCCTTCAGCAGTGCGGTGATCTGGTCCTGGGTGGGGCAGGACCCGCCCTTCGCGCCGCCTGGGGACGCGCAGTCCTTGAGGTAGTCGTCCAGGGCGAGTTGGAAGCCCTTGGTCTGGCCGAGGTTGCCGGCCACCGAGTCCTGGGTGGGGTCGACGACGGCGTCGAGCACGGTGCGCCCCACGTTCTTGGGGAACAAGTGGGCGTAGACCCCGCCCAGTTCGGTGCCGTAGGAGATGCCGAAGTAGTGCAGCCGCTTCTCGCCCAGGGCCTCCCGGAGGCGGTCCATGTCGCGGGCCGCGGCGACCGTGTCCACGTGGGGCAGGACCTTGCCGGAGTTCTTGGCGCAGGCGTCGACGTACGCCTTGTTGGCGTCCAGCGTCGCGCGGAGTTCGGCGTCGTCGTCCGGTGTGCCGTCGATCTGGAAGGCGGCGTCCAGCTCCTTGTCGCTCTGGCAGCGCACGCCCGCGCTCTCGCCGACGCCGCGCGGGTCGAAGCTCACCAGGTCGTAGCGGGACCGCAGGGCGGTGTAGGTGTCGGCGAGGCCCGGCAGGGTGGCCACGCCGGAGCCGCCGGGGCCGCCGAAGTTGAACACGAGCGAGCCGATGCGGCGGCCGCCGGTGGCCTTGGCGCGGATCAGCGCGAGCTCGATCTGCTCGCCGTCGGGCTTGGCGTGGTCCAGCGGCACGGGCAGCTTCGCGCACTCCCAGCCCTTGCCGGGCTTCTTGCCGCCGCCCTGCGCCGCGGTGGGCGCGGAGCAGGGCTTCCAGTCGAGCCGGGCGCCCGTCGGCGCGGCCTTGCCGTCGGTGCCGCCCGTGCCTCCCCCGGCGCCGGTGCCGCCGCTGCCGCACGCGGTGGCGGTGAGGGTGATCGCCAGGGCGGCGGAAGCGAGGGCGGCGGCCCTTGGCCGTGTGGGACTCATCTCCCTGACTTTACGGATGTGGGGGCCACCGGAATCACCCCCGGCCCCCGGCGCACGGTCGCCCTCAGGCGGAGTGCAGGGGCGCACAGCCGATTCTGCCGGCCACCGCGTCGACGAAGTCGGGGAAGACCTCGCGCGGGTCGTCCAGGCGCGTGCCCGTGCGCGCCGGGCCGGAGCGCATGGTGAAGACGGTCGTGCGGCCGGCGCAGTCGGCGGTCACCAGGGCGCCGTCCGGCGTGATGCGGCCGTGGGCGCGCCAGCCCCGGGCGGGCGGCCCGTCGCCGGTGAGACCGGCGAACAGGGCGACGATGCGGGGACGGGCGGTCATCGTGAACCGGGCCGCCCACGTGCTGTCACTGGCCACCGCGCAGGTCTGGAAGTCGTCCTGCAGGCTGCCGGCCCGGTCGGTCAGCCGGCCGGCCGGCGCGGACCGCACCTCCCTGCCGAGCGCCGGTATGCCGCACCCGGCGGTGCCCGGGGCGATGGCGGCGGCCCGCGCGGCGTACGCGACGGCCGCCGGCAGGGCACCCGGGCGTGGTGCGGCCCGGGGCGCGCAGCCGGTCACCCTGGCCGCGCGGTCGGCCGCCTGCAACAGGAGCCGGGCGGTCTCGGCCGTGTCCGCGAAGGTGCCGCTGATGGTGAGGACCGAGGGCAGGCCCTTCACATCGCAGGTCTGGGGCAGCACCAGACTGCCCGAGGCCGCGGTGACGAAGCCGGGTAGACCGCCGGGAAGGGCGCTGTCACCCCCGGTGAACAGTCCCGCGAGCCAGGTCCGGCGCTCGTCCGCCGGCTCCGGGCCGGTGTCGTACCGCACGTCGAGACGCTGGTCGCGGGCCTTCGGGCCGTGGCCGCCGCGCCAGCTCAGGGCGCAGTGGCCGCTCGGGTGGCGCCGCGTGGGGGCGCGCTCGGAGGACGTGCGGTGGGTGGCCCCCGCGTGGAACGGGCCGCCGTCCTGCGCCCAGGTGCCCCAGCAGTAGTCGGGCCTGGTCAGCGGCCCGAACTGGGTCTGCCAGAGCGCCACCAGGGCGGCCACCAACGCCGCGACGGCGAGGGCTCCGGTGAGCATCCGCACCCTGCGGCCCGTGCGCTCGGTGGTCGGTGACACTTTTCCCCCAGCCGCTCGCTCGGAACCTCTGTGCGGGCGATCGTAGTGCGGGCCACTGACATTCGAGCCGGCCGCGTTCGTATTACCGGTGTGATGTGCTATGGGTGCTATGAGCACACCTTATGCGCCGGGGGTACGGTGCCCTGCAACAAGTAGGCGTCCGCCGCGCTCTTGACGCAGGCGTTCCCGCTGTCGTACGCCCCATGGCCTTCGCCCTGATAGGTCATCACCACGCCCACCCCGGGCCCGAGCTCCTGGGCCATCTTGTGCGCTCCCTCGTAAGGGGTCGCGGGGTCACCGGTGTTGCCGACCACGAGGATCGGCGCGGAGCCCTTGGCGCTCACATCGGGGGTCTGCCATTCGCCCTTTACGGGCCAACCGGTGCACTGGAGCAGGCTCCACGCCATGAACTCCCCGAAGACCGGCGACGCCTTGCGGAACTCCGCCGTCTTCTGCTCGACCTCCTCCGCCGTGTAGCGCTGGGCGAAGTCCGCGCAGGTGATGGCGTTGAGGGAGGCCTGGAGCGAGCTGTACTTGCCGTCGGGCCCGCGCCCGTTCATGGAGTCGCCGAGGGTCAGCAGCATCTTGCCGTCGCCGTTCTCGGCGTCCTCCACGCCCTCGGTGAGGTAGTCCCAGAAGTCCTTCGAGTACAGGGACTGGGCGATGCCGCCCATGGCCAGCGACTGGGTGAGGTCCCGGCCCCCGCCCCCGGGCACGGCCTTCTTGCCGAGGCGGTCGAGCAGGGCGACGATCTGCTGCTCCGTGGGGCAGTTGTCGGAGGTCTTCACGCAGGACGCCATGTAGTTGCCGAGGGCAAGCTGGAAGCCGGCGGCCTGGGCGAGGGCGCTCTGCACGGGGTCGCTGGCCGGGTCCACGACCCCGTCGAGCAGGGCGCGGCCCACCCGGCCGGGGAACAAGTGGGCGTAGACGCCGCCCAGTTCGGTGCCGTAGGAGACGCCGAAGTAGTGCAGCTTGTCGTCGCCCAGGACCTGCCGCATGAGGTCCATGTCGCGGGCGGCGTTCGTCGTGCCCACGTGGGGGAGGATCTTCCCGGAGTTCTTCCGGCAGGCCTCCGCGTAGTCGCCCACCCGGCCCACGAGGGCCTTCTCCTCCTCCTTGGTGGAGGGGGTCGCGTCCGCCGCGTAGTACGCGTCCAGTTGCTTGTCGTTCAGACAGGTCACGGCGGCGCTGCGGCCCACGCCTCGCGGGTCGAAGCTGACGAGGTCGTAGCGGGTGCGCAGGGTGCGGTAGTCCTCGGCGAAGGCCGGCAGCGTGGAGACCCCGGAGCCACCGGGGCCGCCGAAGTTGAAGATCAGCGAGCCGATGCGGTGGGCCTGGTCGGTGGCCTTCGCCCGGATCAGGGCGATGCCGATGGTCTCGCCGTCGGGGTCCGCGTAGTCCAGCGGTGCCCGCAGCGTCGCGCACTCCCAGTCGCGGCCCGGGGGTTTGCCGGACCCGCTGTCCTCGCTGGTGCTCGGAGCCGGGCAGGACTTCCAGTCCAGCTTCTGGTTCGCCGAGGCGCCCGGCCCCGGGGTGGAGGCGCCGCCGTCGCCGCCACTGCAGCCGGAGGCCGTCGCGACGGCCAGGAGGACGGCCGAGAGCAGGGCCCCGACGCGTAGGGAACTGGACACGGCCCCCATCCTCCGGGCCGCACGTGGCGGGCGCGCGTGCTGCGGGCCGTACGGGTTACGGGCCCCACCGGCCCTGCACGCGAAACCCCCGGTGAAACCCCCTGGTCGAGGGGTTTACAGCCACGGCGTCACTGAACGGACGCGGTCACGCCGGACCGCGGCCTCACGCGCCGGCCCACCGGCTCGGGTCAGAGCGCGACGAACGTGACCTCGGTGGCCTTCACGCTGACCCACACCGGCGCGCCCTCCGACAGGCCGAGGTCCGCGGCCGCGGCGGGGGTGATCTCGGCGATCACGTCCGGGACGCCGTCGATGAGGACGCGCACGCGTCCGCCCTGGGCGGCGAGTTCGCGGACCGTGCCCTCCCAGACGTTCCGGGGGCTCCCTGTGGGGCGCGCGGTGTGCACGGCGACCGCCTCGGGGCCCACCACCGCCAGGCCGGTGGACGCGTCATCGGCGGGCCGGTCCGCGGTCGTCAGAGTCGTGCCGCAGTCCAGCAGCAGCGTGCCCCGGGCCGTCGTCTTCACGGGCCAGGCGTTGCGGCCCAGCATCCGGGCGACCCAGGGGGAGCGGGGATGGCGGGCCAGCTCCGCCGGCGTCGCGTACTGCACCGTCTCGCCGTCCTCCAGGACCAGCACGTGGTCGGCCAGGGACACGGCCTCCACCGGGTCGTGGGTGACGATCAGGCAGACCCCGGGGAAGCCGGCCAGGTGCGTCCGCAGCGCGTGGCGCACATGGGCACGGGTCGACTGGTCCAGCGCGGCCAGCGGCTCGTCCAGGAGCAGCAGCCGGGGGCGTGCCGCCAGGGCGCGCGCCAGCGCCACCCGCTGGGCCTGGCCGCCGCTGAGCCGGCTGGGCCGGCGGCCGGCGAGGTGGCCCACGCCGAGGCGCTCCAGCCACTGCCGTGCCCGGCGGTCGGCCTCCTGCCGGGGCACGCCCTGCGCCCGCAGGCCGTACGCCGTGTTGGCCAGGGCGGTCAGGTGCGGGAAGAGGGCGCCGTCCTGCGGGACCCAGGCGATGTGCCGCCGGTGCGCGGGCGCCGTGGACACGTCGGTGCCGCCCAGGTACAGGGGGGCGGCCGTGGCCCGGGGGGTGAGGCCCAGCAGGGCGCGCAGGAGCGTGGTCTTGCCGGCGCCGTTCGGGCCGACCACCGCGATGGTGGTGCCGGGCGGCGCGTCGAGGGCCGCCCGGGTGGCCCCCGAGACGGTCGTCCGCAGGGGGTGGGCGGTCAGCGGGGGGCCGGGCGTCTCCGGCTGGTCCCGCACGGGCGCGGGCAGGGGCTCCGGCCCGGCGGCGGGGACGGCCGGCGGCCGGGGCCCGTCGTGGCCGCCCGCCCCGAGCCAGCGGCCGCGCAGGGCCAGCAGGACCGCCGTGGCGATCACGAGCAGGAGCAGCGACACCGCCGTCGCCCCCTCGGGGTCGTCCTGGAGGAGCAGGTAGACCTGGAGGGGCAGGGTCTGGGTGGCGCCCGGGAGGTTTCCCGCGAAGGTGATGGTCGCCCCGAACTCGCCCAGCGCCCGGGCCCAGCACAGCGCCGCCCCCGCCAGCAGGCCCGGCGCCACCATGGGCACGGTGACCGTGCGGAAGACCCGCGAGGGGCCGGCCCCCAGGGACGTCGCCGTCTCCTCGTAGCGGGGGTGGAGGGCGGCCAGCGAGCCCTCCAGGCTGATCACGAGGAACGGCATCGCCACGAAGGTGGCCGCGAGGACGGCACCGGTGGTGGAGAACGGCAGGGTCAGGCCGAACCACCGGTCCAGGTACGTGCCGAGCAGCCCCCGCCGGCCGTAGCCCTGGAGCAGCGCCACGCCCGCCACCGTCGGCGGCAGCACCATCGGCAGCAGGACCAGGCACCGCACCAGCGCCTTGCCGGGGAACTCCACCCGGGCCAGCAGCCAGGCCAGGGGCACCCCCAGGGCCAGGGAGAGCAGCAGCGCCCAGCCGGAGACGGTGAGGCTGAGGGTCAGCGCCTCGACGACCTCGTGCGAGGTCAGGCGCGCGGGGAGCGTGCCCCAGGGCGTACGGGCGAGGATCCCGGCGAGGGGCAGCAGCAGGAAGACCACGGCCAGCGCGGCGGGCAGCCCGAGCGCCAGGGGCGTGCGCCCTCGGCGCACCGCGCGGCCGGTCACGGCCGCTGGAAGCCCGCCGAGAGCAGCAGCTTCCGGGCCTCGTCGGAGGCGAGCCACCGCACGAAGTCGGCGGCCTCGCCGGCGTGCTTGGAGCCCTTGAGCGTGGCGGCCGGGTAGCTGGCCACCGCGTTCTGGTCGTCGGGGATCGCCACCGTGGCCACCTTGCCCTTCGCGGCGGCGGCGTCGGTGAGGTAGACGATGCCCGCGTCGGCCTCGCCCATCGAGACCTTGCCGAGCACCGCCCGTACGTTCGGCTCCTGCGAGACCGGCTTCACGGCGACGTGCTGCTGGTCGAGGACCTGCTTGCTGTAGCGCCCCACGGGCACCTCGGGGGCGGCGAGGACCACCTTGAGGTCCGCTTTCGACAGGTCGGCCAGTCCTTCGACCTTCTTCGGGTTGCCGGGTGCCGTGGCGATCGTCAGCCGGTTCTTGGCGATGACGCCGGGGGTTCCGGTCTCCTTCGCGAGGCCGTCCATCGTCTTGGTGTCGGCCGTCACGAGCGCGTCGGCCGGAGCGCCCTGGCGCACCTGCGCGGCCAGCTCCTGGGAGCCGGCGAAGGAGAAGGTGACCTTGGTGTCCGGGTGCTCCTTCTCGTAGGCGGCACCGGCCTGCTTGAAGACGTCGGTCAAAGACGCGGCCGCGAGCACCGTGAGGGTCGTCCGCTCCTTGGCGCCGGACCCGGAGTCCTTGCGGTCGCCGTCGCAGGCGGCGGCGAGGGGGAGGACCAGGACGGCGGCGAGGACGGCCGGCAGACGGCGGGGGGCGGTGCGGGGCATGGGCTCTCCTGGTCCGTCAGGCGCGGTCGATGTGGACGTTGGTGGCCTTCACCCGGGCCACGGCCTCCATGCCGACGGCCAGGCCGAGCTCCTCGACGGCCTCCCTGGTCAGCAGGGAGACCAGGCGGTGCGGGCCGGCCTGGATCTCGACCTGGGCGGCGACGTCGCCGAGCTTGACGGCGGTGATGATCCCCGGGAAGGCGTTGCGGGCGGTGGTGTACGTCGACTCGTCGCCGTCGCCCCCGGTGGCCTCGGCGGCGAGCGCCACGGAGAACGCCGCGAGGTCGGGGCCCTCGATGAGCCGCTTGCCGCCCTCGTCGCGCTCGGTGGGGATGCGCCCGGCGTCCGCCCACCGCCGGACGGTGTCGGGGCTCACGCTCAGCAGACGGGCTGCCTGCCCGATGGTGTACGACCGCATACGCGGCACCGTAGGGCCGCAACGGCAGCAGATGCAAGGCGGATAGGAGATTGCGGCTCGCAGGGGCGAGCCGAGGTCGGCGCCGGGGGCCGGGCCGGCCTCAGATCGCCCCCTTGCGGGTCAGCTGGTTGAAGCACAGCCACCCCGGCAGCACCGGCAGCCAGAACGTCATCAGGCGGTACAGCAGCACGGCCGGCGCCGCCGTCTCGGCCGGCAGCCCGGCGAGGGTGAGCGCACCGATCAGGACGCCCTCCACGGCACCCACGCCGCCGGGGGTCGGGGCCGCGGAGCCGAGCGCGTTGCCGGCGAGGAAGACCACGGCGACGCTCGCGTAGCTCAGCTCGCCGCCGAAGGCCCGGATCGAGGTGTCGAGACACATGACGAACGCGGCGGACAGCAGCAGCCAGCCGCCGACGCCACCGGCGACCTTCTTCGGCCGCTGGAGCAGGTCCAGCATGCGCGGCACCACGCCGGCGAACAGCGAGCGCAGCCGGGTGGAGACGAACTTCCGCAGGAAGGGGACCGCCGTGACCACGAGGACCAGCACCGCGGCCGTCAGCAGGCCGCCGATCACCGTGCGGGACGGCGGCAGCGCCGAGGACGTGCGCTCGGTGCCGGTGATGTAGCCGAAGGTCAGCAGCAGGATGATGTGGCTGGCCAGACCGAACAGCTGGGACGCTCCCACGCTGGCCACCGCGAGGCCGGGCCGCAGGCCCGAGCGCTGGAGGAAGCGCGTGTTGAGGGCCACGCCGCCAACCGCCGCCGGGGCGACCAGCTTCACGAACGAGCCGGCGACCTGCGCGAGCAGCGTCCGGCCGAACGGCACCTTCTCGGGCACGAAGCCCAGCAGGCTCATCGCCGCCGCCACGTAGGTCAGCGCGGAGAAGCCGGCCGCGGCGGCCACCCATCCCCAGTTGGCGTGGGCGACGAGGTCGCCCAGTCTGACGTGGGCGAGCTGCGACAGCAGGACGTAGGCGGCGATGGCGCCCGCCAGGGAGCTGATCAGCGTCCGGGGCCTGATGCGTTCCAGGCGGACGGGCTCTATCGGAGCCTGCGGGCGGATCAGCAACACCTGCCGGCGGATCTGGGCGAGCAGGTCCTCCTCGCGGGCCTCCTCGGCGGCCACGTCGAGGGCCTGCTTCTCCGCCTTCCGCTCGGCCTTGATCGCCCTGCGGTCGCCCTTGGCGTCCTCGGGCCCGGCCTCGGCGCGCTCGCGCGCCTTCTGCTCGCGGTCGACGCGGGACGACTCCAGGACCGCCTCGCGCTCCTGCTCCGCCCGCTCGCGGGCGATCTGGCGCAGCGTGGCCCGGCTGGCCCGGGAGAGAGCGATGGGCTGGAGCAGCGGCAGGCTGTCGGCGACCGCCTCGGGGCCGAGGACGGCGACGGCGGAGGCCACGGCGCGCTCGGCGCCGACCCGCAGGCCCAGCGTCGTCAGCAGCTGGGCCACGTCCATCCGCAGCACCAGGTCTCCGGCGGCGATCTCGCCGCCGCGCAGATCGGTCAGGACGACGTTGCCGGAACGATCCACCAGGAGCGCGTCACCGTCCAGCCGGCGGTGGGCGATCCGGCGGGACTGCAGGGCGTGCACCTGGCGCCAGGCGCCCGCCGTCAGCTCGTCGGTGATCTCCTCGGTGGGCGTGGCGTCGAGGGTGCGGCCGCCGATGTGCTCGTAGACGAGCATCACGGCGTCCGGGCCCAGCTCGGAGGTGGCGATGAGCTTGGGCGCGTTGGCGCCGGCGGCGATGGCCGCGTAGGCCAGCAGCGCCTCCTGCTCCAGGGCCTGGCGCAGGGACACCAGACTGCGGCGCTGGATGATGCCGCGCAGGGCGAGCCGCTGCCAGACGCGGTAGAAGAAGCCCTGCGCCTGCTGCTCGCGGTCGACGACCGTGACGTCCAGGGGCGGGCCGTCCTCCAGGGTGACCATGTAGCGCCGGCCGCGGTCGGGGTGGCTGGAGGGCTCGGTCTCGGCGTCCTCGATGCGCAGGGCGGTCACCGGCTTGAAGCCGACGCGCCGCAGCCCGGCCAGCAGGTGCTGGCCGGTGGGGCGGACGTTGGGGGAGCCGACGGCGTAGAGCGTGCCGTAGGCGACGGTCCAGCCGATCAGCACGGTGGTCACGATCGAGAACGGCGTGGTGTAGCCGTTGACGAGCACCGCGAAGGCGTCCAGGAGGAGGACCGCCCACATGGCCACGCGCCAGCGGGGCCGGCGGGACATGCCGACCGCCGTCATGTAGGCGATCACCGGGGCCAGATAGCCGTGCACCGGGTCGGTGAAGCCGCCGGTGGGGGAGGCCTGGGTGAGCGCGGCGCGGATCGACGCGGGGGCGGCCTCGGCGACCCACAGGTCGGTGGCCAGGGAGACCCCGTGCGCGAGGACGGCGGCCAGGACGCCGTCGGCGATGCGCAGGCCGTCCCGTTTGATGAGCCGTTCGATGGCGAACGCCACGGGGACGATGAAGATCGCGACGTTGGCCGCGAGCCCGGCGAAGTTCGCCAGCAGCTGCGGTGCCCGCCCGGTGCTCTCGCGGATGTCCGTCGCCAGGCCCGTGGTGGTGCCGTGGGCGAAGGCCGCGAGGGCGAGCACGAGGGCGATGCCGACGATGCCCAGGAAGAGCCGCACCAGGTCGGCGGGGCGGTGGACGCGGGCGGGGAGCAGCGGCTCGTCGCCGGAAACCTTGTCGACCGTGACCTCGCCGTCCTCGCACCGGTAGCCCGCGGGTGCCTCCGCCTCCCCGGGCCGGCCGGGGTCCGGGTGGCCGTGGCAGGGCAGCACCCCGGGAGCGCCCTCCTCCTCCGGAGGCTGTGCGCCCTGCTGCTCGTCAGTCTCGTCTTGGTCTCGTATCACCAGTCACCGCCCGGAAGATGGTGGCATGGCCCGGCCGGGCAAGGGGTTATCAGGGTGCATTTCGGGGGGCGCGGACTCCGGATCGTACGCCCTGTACTGCGGAGACGCACTCTGGGTGATCTTGTGGAATGTCTTATTCCGATCGGCTGGGGCCGGTTGTCGGCGGCCTGCGGCAGTATGGACCGGGTGAACGAGCTTCCGGAGTACGCCGAGCGAGTGCTGGCCGTCGCCGAGCTGATCCCGCCGGGGCGCGTGATGACGTACGGGGACGTCGCCGAGTGGCTCGGCGAGGGAGGACCCCGCCAGGTCGGCCGGGTCATGGCGCTCTACGGCGGGACCGTCGCCTGGTGGCGCGTGGTCCGCGCGGACGGCGTCCTGCTGCCCGGCCACGAGCTGCGCGCCCTCGGCCACTACCGCGCGGAGGGCACACCGCTGCGCGAGCGGGGCACCGCCGGCGAGGGGGCCGACGGCCACATGCCGCGGCTCGCGATGGCACGGGCCCGCTGGGACGGCGCCGGCGCGCCGGATGTGACTCCGCACACCTGACGCCGCACCCGCCGCCCCGCTCCCGGCCCAGTGCCCCCAAGGGGTAACCCGAAGGTGTGAGGCCGCACGGCGGCGAGGGGAACACCCCGGACGCTCTGCGTCCCACCCGTCCCCTGGCGTAGCGTCGGGGACCGGCCTTCGCACGGCCCCTCCTGTCAGCACCACACCCCGCACCTCCACCAGGACCGGCCATCCACGTGAGTTCCTCCCCGTCTCCCCGCCCGGCGCGGCAGCCCGCGGGCGCGTACCGCCTGGTGCGCACCCGGCCGGAGCGCGTGGCTCCTCCTGAGCTGGACGCACACCAGCGTGCCGTGGTTGAGCACGCTCACGGGCCGCTGCTGGTGCTCGCCGGGCCGGGTACGGGCAAGACGACGACGCTCGTCGAGGCCGTGGTGGAGCGGGTGCGGCGCGGCACCGACCCGCAGCGGATCCTCGTCCTGACCTTCAGCCGCAAGGCGGCCGTCGAGCTGCGCGACCGCATGGCCGCCCGCCTCGGCGCCCACGGGCCGCAGGCGACCACCTTCCACTCCTACTGCTACGCCCTGGTGCGCGCCCACCAGGGCGATGAGGACGGCGCCCCGTTCTCGGAGCCGGTCCGCCTGCTGTCCGGTCCCGAACAGGACGTCATGGTCCGCGAGCTGCTGGCCGGGGAGACCGAGCTGGGCCGCGTCGACTGGCCCGGCGAGCTGCGCGCCTGCCTGACCACGCGCGGCTTCGCCGACGAGGTGCGGGCCGTCCTCGCCCGCAGCCGCGAGCTGGGCCTGGGCCCGGCCGAGCTGGGCCGCTTCGCCGGCCTGACCGGCCGGCCGGACTGGCGGGCCGCCGCGTCCTTCCTGGCCGACTACCTCGACGTGCTCGACATGCGCGGCGTGCTCGACTACGCCGAGCTGGTCCACCGCGCGGTGCTGCTCGCGGAGAGCCCCGGGGCCGGCGCGGAGCCGGGCCGGCGCTACGACGCGATCTTCGTGGACGAGTACCAGGACACCGACGTGGCCCAGGTGCGGCTGCTGCGGGCCCTGGCGGGCACGGGCGGGCGGACTCTCGTGGCCTTCGGCGACCCCGACCAGTCGATCTACGCCTTCCGGGGCGCCGACGTGGGCGGCATCCTGGACTTCCCGCACGTCTTCCGCCAGGCCGACGGCTCGCCCGCGCCGGTGCGGGTGCTGACCGTCTCGCGCCGCTCCGGGGCGGACCTGCTCGCCGCCACCCGGCTGCTCACCCGCCGCATGCCGCTCACCCGGCTGCCCGCCGACGCGGTGCGCGCCCACCGGGACCTCGCGGCCGTACGGGAGGGCGGCCGCGTCGAGGCGTACACCTACCCGACCGCCGGTGCCGAGGTCGACAACATCGCCGACGTCCTGCGCCGCGCGCACCTGGAGGACGGCGTCCCCTGGCGCGAGATGGCCGTCCTCGTCCGCGCGGGCTCCCGCTCGATACCGGGCCTGCGCCGCGCGCTGACCTCCGCCGGCGTCCCCGTCGAGGTCGACGGCGACGACGTGCCGCTGCGGCACGAGCCGGCGGTCGCCCCCCTGCTCACCGCGCTGCGGGTGGTGGCGGAGGCGGCGGACCGGCCGGCCGCCGGGACACCGGCGCAGGACCCGGACCCCGCCAGGGGGCCGGAGCGCCCCTGGCTGGACGCCGAGACCGCGCTCGCCCTGCTCACCTCGCCCCTGGGCGGCATGGACGCCACCGACCTGCGCAGGCTCGGCCGTGCCCTGCGCGAGGAGGAACGGGCCGCGGGCGCCCCCGCCCCGAGGCCCTCGGACGTCCTCATCGCCGAGGCCCTCGCCGAACCGGCGCGGCTCGCCGCCCACGACCCGGCGTACGCCCGGGGCGCCCAGCGCCTGGGCGCGCTTCTGCTCGGCGCCCGCGAACTCCTCGAGAACGGCGGCACCACCGAGGACGCCCTCTGGGCGCTGTGGGACGGCACCCCCTGGCCCACCCGCCTCCAGCGCGCGGCCCACCGCGGCGGCGCCGCCGGCCGCAACGCCGACCGGGACCTCGACGCCGTGTGCGCCCTCTTCGAGACCGCCGCCCGCGCCGAGGAGCGCACCGGCGGCCACGGTGCCCTGAACTTCCTGGACGAGCTCCAGGCCCAGGACATCGCCGCCGACACCCTCACCCGCCGGGCCGTGCGCCCGGACGCCGTACGGCTCATGACCGCCCACCGCTCCAAGGGGCTCCAGTGGCGGCTGGTCGTGGTGGCGGGCGTCCAGGAGGGCCTCTGGCCCGACCTGCGCCGCCGCGGCTCGCTCCTGGAGGCCGACCGCATCGGGCGCGACGGACTGGCCGAGCCCCTCAGCCCCGGTGCCCTCCTCGCCGAGGAGCGCCGGCTGTTCTACGTGGCCGCCACGCGCGCGTGCGAGCGGCTGGTCGTCACCGCCGTCAAGGCCGCCGCTGAGGACGGTGACCAGCCCTCCCGCTTCCTGGCCGAGCTGGGCGCCGAGCCCGTCGACATCACCCAGCGGCCCCGCCGCCCCCTCGCCGTCGCCCCGCTCGTGGCCGAGCTGCGCGCCACGACCGTCGACCCCGGCGCCTCGGAGGCCCTGCGCGCCGCCGCCGCCGAGCGGCTCGCCCGGCTGGCGGCGCTGCGCGACGAGGAGGACCAGCCGCTCGTCCCCGCGGCACACCCCTACCGCTGGTGGGGCCTCGACGAGGCCACCCACAGCGAGGCGCCGCTGCGGGACCCCGGCCGGCCCCTCGCCCTCTCCGGCTCCGCCCTCGGCCAGCTCACCGACACCTGCTCCCTCCAGTGGTTCCTGGGACGCGAGGTGAAGGCCGACGCCCCGGCCACCGCCGCCCAGGGCTTCGGCAACGTCGTGCACGTCCTCGCCGACGAGGTCGCCTCCGGCCGCACCCCCGCCGACCTCGCCGTCCTGATGGAGCGGCTGGAGTCGGTGTGGGACGCGCTCGCCTTCGACGCCCCCTGGAAGTCGCTGCAGGAGAAGGAGAACGCCCGCGCCGCCCTGGAGCGCTTCCTGCGCTGGCACGTGATGGACCGCGGCGGCCGCAGTGCCGTGGCGACCGAGCACCCCTTCGACGTCACCCTCAAGGCCGAGCAGTACCTCGTCCGCATCCGCGGCTCCATGGACCGCGTCGAACGCGACGACCAGGGCCGCGCCTACGTCGTCGACTTCAAGACCGGCAAGGGCGCGGTGTCCGCCAGGGACGTCGAACGCCACCCCCAGCTGGCCGTCTACCAGCTCGCGGTGCGGGAGGGCGCCGTGGACGACGTCTTCGGCGGCGAGCGGCCCCCCGCGGGCGGCGCCGAACTCGTCCAGCTGCGCCAGGGCGCGGCCAAGAAGGAGGGCGGGGACGCCCTGCCCAAGATCCAGGCGCAACGGCCGCCGGACGGGGGCGCGGAGGGCGACTGGATCGGCGGGCTGCTCGCCGAGGCCGCGGGCCGGGTGCTCGAGGAACGGTTCGCGCCCCGCCCCGGCCAGCACTGCGCGCACTGCTCCTTCCGCGCCTCCTGCACGGCCCGGCCCGAGGGCCGGCAGATCGTGGAGTGAGGTGTCAGTGGCCCCCGTTAGCGTGTGTGGTGTGACCCCGCGCCTGACCGACCCCGAGCAGCTCAAGGAGCTGCTCGGCATCCCGTTCACCCCGGAGCAGACGGCCTGCATCACCGCGCCGCTCGCCCCGCAGGTCATCGTGGCCGGAGCCGGCTCGGGCAAGACCACCGTCATGGCCGCCCGCGTCGTCTGGCTGGTCGGCACGGGACAGGTCGCGCCCGAGCAGGTCCTCGGCCTGACCTTCACCAACAAGGCCGCCGGCGAGCTGTCCGAGCGCGTCCGCAAGGCGCTCGGCCAGGCCGGGGTCCTGCCGGACGAGCCGTCCGACGGCGGTTTCGGGGAGGAGACCGCCGGCGAGCCGCAGATCTCGACGTACCACGCCTTCGCCGGGCGCCTGCTGAAGGACCACGGCCTGCGCATCGGCCTGGAGCCCACCGCCCGGCTGCTCGCCGACGCCACCCGCTTCCAGCTGGCCGCCCGCGTCCTGCGCGCCTCCCCGGGCCCGCACCCCGCGCTGACCCGCTCCTTCGCCGACCTCGTCGCCGACCTCCTCGCCCTGGACGGCGAGCTGGCCGAGCACCTGGTCCCGCCCGCCCGGCTGCGGGCGTACGACCACGGCCTGCTGGCGGCGCTGGAGGACGTCAGGCTCACCAACGACGACCTGCGCAAGGTGCCCGCCACCGCCCGCGCCCGCACGGAACTGCTCGGCCTGGTCGAGGAGTACCGGCGGGAGAAGCGCGGCCGCGACCTCCTCGACTTCGGCGACCAGATCGCCCACTGCGCGGAGCTGGCCGGCCGCCCGGAGGTGGGCCGCCTCCTGCGGGAGGAGTTCAAGGTCGTCCTCCTCGACGAGTACCAGGACACCTCCGTCGCCCAACGGCTCCTGCTCTCCGGCCTGTTCGGCGGGGGCACGGGGCACGCGGTGACCGCCGTCGGCGACCCCTGCCAGGCCATCTACGGCTGGCGCGGCGCCTCCGTGGCCAACCTGGACGACTTCCCGCACCACTTCCCCCACGCCGACGGCCGTCCCGCCCGGCGCCACTCCCTCAGCGAGAACCGCCGCAGCGGCGGCCGCCTGCTCGACCTCGCCAACGCCCTGGCGGCGCCCCTGCGCGCGCGCCACGAGGGCGTCGAGGCGCTGCGGCCCGCACCCGGCGCCGAGCGCGACGGCGTGGTGCGCTGCGCCCTGCTGCCCACCCACGCCGAGGAGCTCGACTGGCTCGCCGACTCCCTCGCACACCTCGTGCGCACCGGCACCCGGCCCGGCGACATCGCGGTGCTGTGCCGGACCGCGGGCGACTTCGCCCAGATCCAGGGCGCCCTGGTGGAGCGGGACATCCCGGTCGAGGTCGTGGGCCTGTCCGGGCTGCTGCACCTGCCGGAGATCGCCGACCTCGTCGCCGTCTGCGAGGTCCTCCAGGACCCCACGGCCAACGCCGCCCTCGTCCGGCTCCTCATCGGCCCCCGCTGGCGCGTCGGCCCCCGCGACCTGGCGCTCCTCGGCCGCCGCGCCCGCACCCTCGTGCCCTACGGGCCCACGGGCGCCGACCCCGGGCGGCGCCTCGCCGAAGCGGTCGAGGGCGTGGACCCGGCCGAGGTCGTCTCGCTGGCCGACGCGCTGGACACCTTCCTCACCACCGAGCAGCCCGACGACGGCCTACCGTTCTCGCCCGAGGCCCGCGTCCGCTTCGCCCGCCTCGCCGCCGAGCTGCGCGACCTGCGCCGCAGCCTGGCCGATCCGCTGATGGACGTCCTGCACCGCGTCCTCGCCACCACGGGCCTCGAAGTCGAGCTGTCCGCCTCCCCGCACGCCCTGGCCGCGCGCCGCCGGGAGACCCTCACCCAGTTCCTCGACGTCGCCGCGGGCTTCGCGGCCCTGGACGGCGAGGCCACGCTGCCGGCCTTCCTGGGCTTCCTGCGCACGGCCGCGCAGTACGAGAAGGGCCTGGACAGCTCGCTGCCGGGCGGCGAGGACACCGTCAAGATCCTCACCGCGCACAAGTCCAAGGGCCTGGAGTGGGATGTCGTGGCCGTCCCCGGCCTCGTCGCCAAGTCCTTCCCCAGCGAGCAGTCCCGGGACGCCTGGACGGCCCAGCCGAAGGTCCTCCCACACGCCCTGCGCGGCGACGCCGACACCCTTCCCGACGTGACCGCCTGGGACAGCAAGGGCCTCGTCGCCTTCAAGACGGCCATGAAGGCCCACCAGCACACCGAGGAACTGCGCCTCGGCTACGTCACCTTCACCCGCCCCCGCTCCCTCCTGCTCGGCTCCGGCCACTGGTGGGGCCCGAACCAGAAGAAGCCCCGCGGCCCCTCCGCCTTCCTCGACGCGCTGCGCCTGCACTGCGAGGCGGGCCACGGCGAGATCGAGGTCTGGGCCGACGCCCCGGAGGAGGGCGTGCAGAACCCCGCCCTGCGCGAGGCCGCCACGGACCACTCCTGGCCCCTGCCCCTGGACCCGGACTCCCTGGCGCGCCGCCGCCGGGCGGCGGACGCGGTGCTGGCCCACCTGGAGCGCGCCCGCACGCGGCAGGAGGAGCCGGACGACCGGACGGCCCCGGCCCACGACCCGGACTGGCCCCCGCCGCCGGAGGACGAGGAGCACCACGGAACGTACGAGGAGGGCGCCGCCGCGTACGAGGACGAGCCGGACGCCTACGGGGACGAGCCCGTCGACTGGGACGAACTCCTGGAGGAACGCCCGGAGCGCACCGTCCCCACCGGCCCGGGCGACGATCCGCGGTCGCCTTCCGTGACCGGGACCGCGACCGCGACCGAAGCCGAGGCCGGCCCGCCCGCCGAGCGGCTGCTCCCCGAGGAGCTGCGCACCGTGGCCTCCTGGGACCGCGACCTCGACGCCCTCGCCGGCGAGCTGAGGCGCGCCCGCGCGCAGGTGCGCGACGTCCTCCTGCCGCCCACGCTGACCGCCTCCCAGCTGATCCGGCTGGCCGCCGACCCGGACGCCTTCGCCCGCGACCTCGCCCGGCCCATGCCGCGCAGGCCGCAGCCGGCCGCGCGCCGCGGCACCCGCTTCCACGCCTGGGTGGAGTCCCGCTTCGAGGCCCTGCCGCTCCCGTTGCCGGGCCCCGACCCGCTGCCGGGCGCCGAGGAGGACGAGCCGGAGATCGCCGACGAGCGGGACCTCGCCGCCCTCAAGGAGGCCTTCGAGCGCACGCCCTACGCCCACCGCACCCCGCACCGCGTCGAGGTGCCGTTCCAGCTCACCCTCGCGGGCCGAGTGGTCCGCGGCCGGATTGACGCGGTCTACCGCGAGGCGGGGCCCGGGGCCGGCGCGGGGGACCGGTACGAGATCGTCGACTGGAAGACCCAGCGCGACCACGACGCCGACCCCCTCCAGCTGGCGGTCTACCGCCTCGCCTGGGCCGAACTGCACGGCCTGCCGCTGTCCTCCGTGACCGCCGCGTTCGTCTACGTACGCGACGGCGAGGTCGTCAGGCCGCCCGCGCTGCCCGGCCGTGCCGCGCTCGAAAAGATCCTTCTGGGGGAGGGAGAGTGAGGAAACCCGGTCATGGTCACGCCGTGTGTCCGGATAGGCTCGATGTCATGAGCGACACCCCGGACAACGTCGTCCGCGCGTACATCGACGAGCACCGCGCCGCATTCCTCGGCGACCTCGCCGACTGGCTGCGCATCCCCTCCGTGTCGGCCGACCCGGCCCGCGCGGGTGACGTGCGCCGGAGCGCGGACTGGCTGGCGGCGAAGCTCACGGAGACGGGCTTCCCCGTCGTCGAGGTCTGGGAGACGGGCGACGGCGCCGGCGCGCCCGCCGTGTTCGCGGAGTGGCCCTCCGGTGCGGACGGCGCCCCGACGGTCCTGGTCTACGGGCACCACGACGTGCAGCCCGCGGCCCGCGAGGACGGCTGGCACACGGACCCGTTCGAGCCCACGACCGTCGACGGCCGGCTGTACGCGCGCGGCGCCGCCGACGACAAGGGCCAGGTGTTCTTCCACACCCTCGGCGTCCGCGCCCACCTGGCCGCCACCGGCCGCACGGCCCCCGCCGTCAACCTCAAGCTGCTGATCGAGGGCGAGGAGGAGTCCGGCTCGCCGAACTTCCCCGCGCTCGTCCAGGCCCGCGCCGAGCGCCTCGCCTGCGACATGGTGATCGTCTCCGACACGGGCATGTGGGCCGAGGACACCCCGACCGTCTGCACCGGCATGCGCGGCCTCACCGACTGCCAGATCGATCTCTACGGGCCGGACCAGGACCTCCACTCCGGTTCCTTCGGGGGCGCGGTGCCGAACCCGGCCACCGAGGCTGCCCGCCTGGCCGCCGCCCTGCACGACGACGACCGCCGCGTCGCGATCCCGGGCTTCTACGACGGCGTGGTCGAGCTGACCGACGCCGAGCGCGAGCTGTTCGCCGAGCTGCCCTTCGACGAGAAGCGGTGGCTGCGCGCGGCCCACTCGCACGCCGCCCTCGGCGAGAGCGGCTTCAGTACCCTGGAGCGCGTCTGGGCCCGCCCCACCGCCGAGGTCAACGGCATCGGCGGCGGCTACCAGGGCCCGGGCGGCAAGACCATCGTGCCCTCGACCGCCCAGCTCAAGCTGTCCTTCCGGCTGGTCGCGGGCCAGGACACCGACCGCGTCCAGCAGTCCGTCCGCGCATGGGTGGCCGCGCGCCTGCCGGAGGGCATCCGGCACGAGGTCACGTTCTGGGGCGCCACCCGCCCCTGCCTGACCCCGCTCGACCACCCGGCCCTGCAGTCCGTCGTCCGGGCCATGGGCCGCGCCTTCGGGCAGAAGATCCGCTTCACGCGGGAGGGCGGCTCCGGGCCGGCCGCCGACCTTCAGGACGTGCTCGGCGTCCCCGTGCTGTTCCTCGGCATCTCGGTGCCGTCGGACGGCTGGCACGCCCCGAACGAGAAGGTCGAACTCGACCTCCTCATGAAGGGCGTCGAGACCGCCGCCCACCTGTGGGGCGACCTCGCGCAGAACGCACCCGCCCGCTGACCCGGGCGAGCACCATCATCATCCGTAGGGGGAGTTGGAAGCAGCCGTGACCACCTGGACCGATTTCGCAGCCGCCCGGCCGATCACGCTCAGTGGGGCGAGCGGCATCGACCGCGCCGCGCACCACCGCCTGGACGAGGCGTGGCTCTCCGCAGCCTGGAGCCACCCCTCGACGCGGGTCTTCGTGGTCTCCGGCGGCCAGGCACTGGTCGACGACACCCCTGACGGGCGCACCGAACTGGTGATGACGCCCGCCTTCGAGGCGCCCGTCACCGAGACCCACCGCTACTTCCTCGGCCAGGACGCGGACGGAGTGGCCTACTTCGCCCTCCAGAAGGACGCGCTGCCCGGCCGCATGGACCAGTCGGCGCGCCCGGCCGGGCTGCGCGAGGCGGGACTGCTGCTCTCCCCGCGTGACGCCGGCCTGCTCGTCCACGCCGTGGCCCTGGAGAACTGGCAGCGGCTGCACCGCTTCTGCTCGCGCTGCGGCGAGCGCACGGTCATCGCCGCGGCCGGCCACATCCGCCGCTGCCCGGCCTGCGGCGCCGAGCACTACCCCCGCACCGACCCGGCGGTGATCATGCTGGTGACCGACGAGCACGACCGTGCCCTGCTCGGCCGCCAGATGCACTGGCCCGAGGGCCGCTTCTCGACGCTTGCGGGCTTCGTGGAGCCGGGCGAGTCCATCGAGCAGGCCGTCCGGCGCGAGGTCGCCGAGGAGGCCGGCGTGGTGGTCGGCGACGTGGAGTACGTCGCCAGCCAGCCCTGGCCCTTCCCGTCCAGCCTGATGCTGGGCTTCATGGCGCGCGCCACGTCCTCGGACATCCAGGTGGACGGCGAGGAGATCCACGAGGCGCGCTGGTTCTCCCGCGCGGACCTGCGCGACGCGTTCGCGTCCGGGGAGGTCCTCCCGCCGACGGGCATCTCGATCGCGGCCCGTCTGATCGAGCTCTGGTACGGCGAGCCGCTGCCGTAGCGGGACGGCCCTTCGCGGGCCCGTCCCGGACATGAGGAAGCCCCCGCCGCGGCGGGGGCTCCTTGCCTCTGGCCCGGGGGCCCGGGGGCCCGGGGGCGCGGGGATCAGGCGCCGAGCGCCTGCTTCACCTGGGCCAGGCTGGGGTTGGTCATGATGACCTCCGCGCCGCCGCCCACGGGGACGACCCGGACGGTGGGAACGGTCTGGTTGCCGCCGTTGGCCTTCTCCACGAAGGCGGCCGAGTCGGCGTCGAGCTCGATGTTGATCTCGTTGTAGGTGATGCCCTCGCGGTCCATCTGGCTCTTCAGACGGCGGCAGTAGCCGCACCAGGTGGTGCTGTACATCGTCACGGCGCTCGACATGTGACCCGCGCTCCTTTTTCCTCGGTGGTGTCCGGCGGTGTTCCGGAGGGAGAACGCGCACCCGGGGCGGACCATTCCCCGGGGGGGTGTGAGGGCCACCATGCGCCCCTCCGGTATTAGTACGACCGCAGCGGCCCGCCTGTGGACGACATTCCCGGTCGCCCCCCTGAACCTGGCAGCATGGCGGGGTGACAGCAGCAACGCACTCCACGCTCTTCCCTCAGGTGCCGGCCTCCGCCGACGCGGTGCTCGACGGGCTCGACCCCGAGCAGCGCGAGGTGGCCACGGCCCTGAGCGGCCCGGTGTGCGTGCTGGCCGGCGCCGGGACGGGCAAGACCCGGGCGATCACCCACCGCATCGCCTACGGCGTGCGGTCCGGGATGCTCCAGCCCTCCAGTGTGCTGGCCGTCACCTTCACCAACCGCGCGGCGGGCGAGATGCGGGGCCGGCTGCGCCAGCTCGGCGCGGGCGGCGTGCAAGCCCGTACGTTCCACTCCGCCGCCCTGCGCCAGCTGCAGTACTTCTGGCCGAAGGCCGTGGGCGGCGAGCTGCCGCGGCTGGTCGACCGCAAGGTCCAGATCGTGGCGGAGGCCGCGGCCCGCTGCCGGGTCCGCCTCGATCGCAACGAGCTGCGGGACGTGACGGGCGAGATCGAGTGGGCGAAGGTCACCCAGACCGTGCCCGAGGACTATCCGGCCGCCGCCGCGAAGTCGGGCCGCGAGGTCCCCCGCGACCCCGCCGAGATCGCCGGCGTCTACGGCACGTACGAGCAGCTCAAGCGCGAGCGCGGTCTGATCGACTTCGAGGACGTGCTGCTGCTGACGGTGGGCGTGCTCCAGGACCGGCACGACATCGCCGACACGGTGCGCCGCCAGTACCAGCACTTCGTCGTCGACGAGTACCAGGACGTCAGCCCCCTCCAGCAGCGGCTGCTGGAGCTGTGGCTGGGCGACCGGGACAATCTGTGCGTGGTCGGCGACGCCAGCCAGACCATCTACTCCTTCACCGGCGCCACCCCCGATCACCTGCTCAACTTCCGCACCCGCCACCCGCACGCCACGGTCGTCAAGCTCGTCCGCGACTACCGCTCCACGCCCGAGGTGGTCCACCTGGCCAACGGCCTGCTGTCCCAGGCGCGGGGCAGGGCCGCGGAGAGCCGGCTGGAGCTGGTCTCCCAGCGCGGCCACGGCCCCCAGCCGGTCTACGGGGAGTACGCCGACGAGCCGGCCGAGGCGGAGGGCACCGCCCGCCGGGTGCGGGAGCTGATCGACTCCGGCGTGCCCGCCAGCGAGATCGCGATCCTCTACCGGATCAACGCCCAGTCCGAGGTCTACGAGCAGGCGCTCGCCGACGCCGGGGTGCCCTACCAGCTCCGGGGCGCCGAGCGGTTCTTCGAGCGGCCGGAGGTGCGCGAGGCGGGGCTGCTGCTGCGCGGCGCGGCCCGGGCCGGCGGCCACTCCGACCCCCAGCTGGCCGACGCGGAGGACGTGCCCTCCCAGGTGCGCGCGGTGCTGAGCACCCGCGGGTGGACGCCGGAGCCCCCGGCCGGCTCGGGCGCGGTGCGCGACCGCTGGGAGTCGCTGGCGGCTCTCGTGCGGCTCGCAGAGGACTTCGTGCGGGCCCGGCCGGACGCCACCCTGGGCGATCTGGTGGCGGAGCTGGACGAGCGGGCGAGCGCGCAGCACGCGCCGACCGTCGAGGGTGTGACGCTCGCCTCACTCCACGCCGCCAAGGGTCTGGAATGGGACGCCGTCTTCCTGGTCGGGCTCACCGAGGGCATGCTGCCGATCACCTACGCCAAGACCGACGAACAGGTGGAGGAGGAGCGCCGGCTCCTCTACGTCGGCGTCACCCGTGCCCGCGTCCACCTCAGCCTGTCCTGGGCCCTGTCCCGGGCCCCCGGCGGCCGCCCCTCCCGGCGCCCCACGCGCTTCCTCAACGGGCTGCGGCCGGGCTCCGCCGCCCCCCGGCCGGGCAGCCCGGCCGCGGGAGGCCGGGGCGGCGTCGAGCGGGGCGGGGCGCGCAAGCGGCGCGGATCGGCGCGCTGCCGGGTCTGCGGGAGGACGCTGACCGACGCGGGCGAGATCAAGCTGATGCGGTGCGAGGACTGCCCCTCGGAGCTCGACGAGGGGCTCTACGAGCGACTGCGCGACTGGCGGGCCGAGCAGGCCCGGCAGCTGGGGCAGCCCGCCTTCTGCGTCTTCACCGACAAGACACTGCTCGCGATCGCGGAGGCCGTTCCGGGAACCGAAGCGGAGCTGGTGTGCATCTCAGGAGTCGGAGGACGCAAGCTCGACAGGTTCGGTGCCGACGTCCTCGCCCTGTGCGCAGGCAAGGAGCCGACCTCGGCAGACGTGTCCCCGGACACCTCCGAAGAATCTCCGGAAAAATAGTTTGCGCACGCGGACGGCATACCCATAGCCTTCCGAGCAGGGAAACAACGGCCCTTCCGGGATCCGTTCGCTCCGTGCTGTACTGAACCGAAAAGCAGGGCCGGTCACGGCCCCCGAGACGCCGAGAGGAGGCGGAGACAATGATCAGCTTCATCGCCAGCAACAAAATGACCGATCGCCAGGTCGGCTCCGCCAGCATGCTCGGCTTCTCCGCCGCCGCCTTCCAGGGCACCGGTCTGCCCGGCGCCATGTCGTCCTTCCTCGAAGAGCGACCGACCAAGGCGTCTGCGGTAAAGGCGGCAGCGGTGGCACAGGCCAAGCCCTATGCCCTCGCAGCGGCGACCAATGGCGCCGGATCCCTGAACGCGCAGCACCAGCTCCACACGACGTGGGCCTTCCGTGGGCTCGAACCCTGGAGAGATCCAGCCTGATCGGCATGATCAGGTCGGCACCTTCCAGGGCCGCGGAACCCACACCGGGATCCGCGGCCCTTTTGTTTGCTCCCCACCCCGGGGAACCAGCCCGGCCACGAGCCGGAAACAACAGACGAGGAACACACACCGTGCAACTCAAGACGCACACCCCGTCAGTAGCCACCGACCTGATCCCCCCGCCTGTGCCCACGGAGGACACCTTGACCCCCCTCACCTCGCTCACCGACCTCGATGACGCCATCGAGAACCTCGGCGGCTCGGTTCCCTGCCGCAGCTATGACCCCGAGGTCTTCTTCGCCGAGTCGCCGGCCGACGTGGAGTACGCCAAGTCCCTCTGCCAGACGTGCCCGCTCCGTGAGGCATGCCTCGCCGGTGCCATGGACCGTCGTGAGCCCTGGGGTGTCTGGGGCGGCGAACTGTTCGTCCAGGGCGTGGTCGTCGCCCGCAAGCGTCCCCGTGGCCGCCCGCGCAAGAACCCGGTCGCCGCATGAACGTCTTCGGCACCATCGACCGCCCCACCACGCGCGACCCCAAGAAGCAGGACCCGACGATGCAGCGCCCGTCCCCGGAGCCATGCGGCTCCCGCATCCCCGCTCGTGAAACCACCGGTGCGACCGAGTCGCGCCAGAACAGGAACCTGGAAATGCAACTCATCCCAGAAGCCCTGGCCAGGGCTCATATGGACGACCGGCTGAGGGAGGCCGAGTCCCAACGCACGGCCATCCGCCTGGCAGCCGCCCGGCGGATGCAGCGGCGCGCCGAGCGCGCCTCGCTGCGTGCCCGCCGGGCCCTGGCCATGGCCGTGATGCACTGAAAGCCCGCGGGGCCGCTCCGTTCGGAGCCGGCCCCGCACCGTGTCGGGTGTGCCGAACGCGTCCGGGCCGTCCGCGGAGATATCGTCTGGGAGTGGACCAGAAGACGCACAAACCAGCGCAGTCGGATCCTGAGGCCACCGAGACCGCCGAGCCCCTGACCTGCGCTCGCTGTGGCACCCGAGCCCCCGGCGGCACGCCGCCGCCGACCTGGACCTGCTCGGTCGAGAACGGCAGCCGCCGCTACTTCTGCGACGACTGCGCCCGCGCCAACCTCAGAGCCATCGAAGGGCGCCTCGACTCGTCCTGGTGGTGAGCCGGACGCCCCCGACGAGCCTCAGGCGGGCGTCTCCTGGCTCCGGCCGGCCGCCGCGAACCCGGGCACCCACGCCTCCATCTCCTCCCGCAGCCGCACCGTGGCGTTGAGCTGACACAGCACCCCTATGGTGCTCATCGTCACCCGGTGGATCAGCAGATACGCCGGGGGCAGATTGAGCCGCCGGGCCAGCTGGTAGGCGGGGGAGCGGGGATCGGCGATCCGGGTCGCCTGCGCGCGCATCCAGTCCCGGGTGAAGGTGAACTCCGTCACCTGGGCCGGCTCGATGATCGGCAGCAGATACTCGAGGACCGCCCCCGGGTCCAGCTCGATCTCCGGCTTGACGAAGCCCTCCTCCCGCAGCAGCTCGTGGACCGCCTCCGCCTCGCCGTCCAGCGTGAGCCGCAGCGCCGTGCCTATCTGCACGGGAAGTCCCTGCGGCAGCCGGTCGACCGTGCCGAAGTCCAGTACTCCCAGCCGCCACTTCTCCGGCGGGCCGTCGGGGGCGTCACCGGTCACCAGCCGGAAGTTGCCCGGGTGGGGATCGGCGTGCAGCAGCCCCGTGCGGGCCGCGCCGGAGAAGAGGAAACGGGCCAGCAGCTGACCCGCCCGGTCCCGCTGCTCCTGGGTGCCGTCCGCTATCACCTCGGACAGCGGCACCCCTTCGAGCCACTCGGTCACCAGCACCTGGTCGCTCTGGTGGACCACGTCCGGCACCACCACGTCGGCGTCCCCGGCGAACTCCCGGGCGTGGGCGCCCTGTGCCCGGGCCTCCAGCTCATAGTCCAGCTCCTCGGACACCCGGTCGCGCAGCTCGGTGATCAGCGGCTTGATGTCCATGCCGGGCACCAGCGGCCCCAGCAGCTTGGCGAACCGGCCCAGTTGGGTCAGATCGGAGAGCAGCGCCTCACCCGCCCCGGGGTACTGCACCTTGACCGCGACCTCGCGTCCGTCATGCCATACGGCCCGGTGCACCTGTCCGATCGACGCCGCCGCCGAAGGACGGTCGTCGAACTCTTCGAACAGCTCCCGCCAGTCCGCTCCGAGCCGCTCGGCGAGCGCCGCGTGCACCGTCTTCACCGGCATCGGCGGCGCGGCCTCCTGAAGCTTGGTCAGCGCGGCGCGGTAGGGCCCGGCGACCTGCTCGGGAAGAGCCGACTCGAAGACGGACAACGCCTGACCGAGCTTCATGGCGCCGCCCTTGAGCTGCCCCAGGGTCGCGAACAACTGCTCGGCCGTGCGCTGCTGCAGTTCGGCGGCGATGATCTCCGCCGGCCGCCCTCCGATGCGCTTCCCCAGCCCGAGCGCCGTGCGCCCCGCGAACCCCAACGGCAACGCGGCCAACTTGACGGTCCGGGTGACCGCCTTGCGGGGTAGATCAGACATGCGCCCCTCCAACTAGCTGAACAGCCACGCCGCGGACGGCGGTTACCGGGTCATTGTCCCGTGCGGTGCCCGTGTGACTCCGGCATGCCGGGATGTGGGGATCCCGCCGCGCCGCACGGACACCGCGGATGCGGCTCGACGGGCCGGGGAGTCCAGGCCGGACCCGGCAGGGCCAGCTCCAGACGGACCCCCGCGCCCGACGTGGACCCACCGTCGAGAAAGGCCAGCGCCCGCGCCACGGTCAGCCCCGCCACGACCGTGGCCAGTGCCATGTCGCAAGACGGTACTCCCGCCGCCCGGCCGGACCTCCACTGGGCGAGCATCCGAGGCCACGCCGGGTCCCGCTCGGCCCTCGCCAGCTCCACACAGCCCGCGCACGCCGTCCCGCCCGGCAGCACCAGGGGCCCCACCACCCCTGTGGCCTCCAGCACCCCCGCGTACAGATGGGGCGTGCCGGAGAGGAGCAACTCCTCCGAGGCGGCCACGTCCGGGGCGTACGCCGCGAGCCCGTCGCGCGGCGCGAGGATCACCAGCGCCAGCCGGGGAACCGCGTCGGAACCCCGGTCACCGCCGCCGGCCCGGGCCCGCGGCGGGGGCACCGGAGCGGCCTCCCGCACGACTTGCCGCACGGTCGCGTCCCGCCGCTCCCCGCTCCGCCCGGTCCGCACTCCGCCGGGCGCGACGTCCCACGGTTCGACGCAGCCGCCGTCCAGCACGTCGACCCGCCCCACTCCGGAGGCCGACAGCAGGGCCGCCACGGTGGCCCCCACCCGCCCCGCTCCCCGCACCTGGACCCGCATGCTCTGCCGCGCCGCCATCAGCCTCATGGGCGCGCCCGGTTCGGCATGGAGCACCGACAGCGAGCCCAGGTCCGGCCGCAACCGCGCCAGCCCGTCACCGCCCCGGCCCCGCAACGCCGCGGCCCCCTCGCCGCCACCCCGCGGATCGTCCAGCAGCCCGGCTCCGGCCAGCCGCTCCACCACGGCGTCCGCCCGGCCCTCCGGCAGCCCGATCCGCCGCGCCTCCTCACGGAGCAGCGGCATGCCGCGCGTACCGTCCAGGAGGCCGAGGAAACAGCTCGTCGCCGTGTCCAGCGGTCCCACGACCACCGCGTGCGCGGGCGCGGCACCGAACTGGACGCTGTCGCGGTTGCGCCAGGCCCGCCGCAGCGCGGGCTTGATCATCGGATGCGCGGAGTCCGGCAGCGCGGCAGCCCCGGCGCGCACCGGCCCGGCACTCAGGCCCCCGGCCCCCGCCGGAGCCGGCCTCCCGGCCTTCCCCTTC
Source organism: Streptomyces cinnamoneus (assembly GCF_002939475.1). Taxonomy (NCBI): domain Bacteria; kingdom Bacillati; phylum Actinomycetota; class Actinomycetes; order Kitasatosporales; family Streptomycetaceae; genus Streptomyces; species Streptomyces cinnamoneus. The sequence goes on from NZ_PKFQ01000001.1 coordinate 4,670,903, forward strand.
TCCATCCGCACCCGGGTCTGCGCCTGGGCCCGGGGCGGCGTCTGCGGCCGGTCCCGCGGCTGCGGCTGCGGCTGTGACCGCCCCCCGGGCCGGGCGTGCGTCTGCTGCGGCGCCTGTGCCTGCGCCTGCTTCTGCTGGGGCGTCGGCGCCTGGGCCTTCATCCGCTGGGTCTGGGTCTTCGTCTGCATGGTCCCCCCTGGATCGGGCTTCAGCTTGCCCGCCCCAGACGGTCACCGTGCGGAGTTGTCCACAGGCTCGGGGTGATTGTCATACAAGTCAGGTGTGGCATTGCCCGCGTTTCCCCGACAAGCGACCGAGGCTCAGGACTTCCCGCGCCGCCAGCGGGTAACGTCGGGGCGTGCCCGTCGATCCTCTGCACAGTGCCGCAAGACCGCCGCGCAGCGCTTCGAGCCCGCTCACCAGGGCCCCGGAGGCCGGCGCGGTCGAGGTCCGCAGGAGCGCGCGCCGACGCAGGACGGTCTCGGCCTACCGCGAGGGCGACCGCACCGTCGTCCTCATCCCGGCCCGGATGTCGGACGCGGAGGAGAAGCGCTGGGTGACCGTGATGCTCGACAAGCTCGCGGCCCAGGAGAGCAAGCGGATGCTCGGCGACGCCGAGCTGGCCGACCGGGCCCGCAGCCTGTCCGAGCAGTACCTGCGCGGCCGGGCCCGGCCCGCCTCGGTCCGCTGGGTCACCAACCAGAACACCCGCTGGGGCTCGTGCACCCCCGCCGAGGGCAGCATCCGCCTCTCGCACCGCCTGCAGGGCATGCCCGAGTACGTCGTGGACTACGTCCTCCTCCACGAGCTGGCGCACCTGCTGGTACCCGGGCACGGGCCGGAGTTCTGGCGGCTTTTGGAGTCGTACCCGCGCACCGAGCGGGCCCGGGGCTACCTGGAGGGAGTGGTCTCCGCCGACCGGCTGCCCCGCCTCCCCGGCGCCCGCACCGAGTGACGCACGGCCGCGGGGGAACGCCGCATGCCCGCACCGCATGACGGACGCCCACCCCCATGACGCGTGCCCGAAAAGACGGACGCCCGAAATGTGCAGCCGCCCGAGCCGCGTGACGCACGCCCGCGGGGAACGACGTACGCCCGCGCGCGGCGCGTGCCTTCCCGTCACGCACGCCCCTCGTGACGCGCACCCGCCGGCTTCCCGGAATCTGCCGTCGCCCCCGGAATCACCCGCTGTCGTCCTCAGCCGTTAGCCTGTCGCAACGCAGTCATCGCAGCACGGATGGGGGACGGTCGTCACGCATGTCCAGGGAATTCCAGCGCGGCCACAAGGCCAAGATCACTGACCTGACGGCGGGGACCGATCTGTACGTGGGAGTGCAGATCGGCGGCCCCGGTCTGACCTTCGACATCAGTTGCTTCGGCCTCGACGCCGACGAGCGGCTCTCCGACGACCGGTACTTCGTCTTCTTCAACCAGCCCAAGTCGCCCGAGGAGGCCGTTCAGCAGCTCGGGGCGCAGGCCGGCGACACGGAGTCGTTCCGCGTCACGCTCGACCGCGTCCCGGCGCACATCCGCAAGCTCACCTTCACGGCGACCCTCGACGGCGCCGGCCAGATGTCGCAGGTCGGGCCCGGTTACCTCCGTGTCGTCGCCGGCGGGGTGGAGGTGGCCCGCTACTCCTTCACCGGTGCGGAGTTCAGCACCGAGCGCGCGGTGATGCTCGGCGACCTCTACCTGAAGGACGTCTGGCGGTTCGCCGCCGTCGGGCAGGGCTTCGACGGCGGACTGGAGGCGCTGCTGCGCAACTTCGGCGGCGAGGTGCTGGAAGAGGAGGAGCCCGCCCCGGCCGCCGGCGCCCCCGCTGCCGCCCCCTCCTTCGCGCCTCCCGCGCAGGCCAGCGCGCCGCCGGCCTTCGCCCCGCCCGGAGCGGCGGCCGCCGCCGCATCCCCGGCGCCCCAGGCCCCGGCCCCCGCGCCCGCCCACAGCTTCGCGCCCCCGCCGGGCAGCACTCCGCCCCCGGTGCCTCCGGCCGCCTCGCAGCAGGTGCACGCGGCCCCTACCCTCGCTGCCCCCATCGCGCCGCCCGGACACTTCTCCGGCGGCCAGACACCCCCTCGCGGCGTCGTCGCGCCGCCCGGCCCGCCCGGCGTCCCCGGCCAGCACGCTCCGTACGGCCAGCCGCCCCCGCCGCCCCAGGCGCCCCCCGCCCACCAGTCGTACGGCGCCCCCGTCGTGCCCGCGCAGCCCTACCCGGGCGCCCAGCAGGCCGCCCCGTACGGCCAGCCCGGCCACCCCGGCCAGCAGCCCTACGGCCACCCGGCGCAGCCCGCCCCGGCCCCGTACGGCGCTCCCGGCGCCCACGCCGCGCCCGGTCCGGCGGTGCCCGGTGTGCAGGCGGCGCTCGAGAAGTACCGCGAGGCCCCCAACGGCCAGCGCTGGACGCCGCAGAACGCCAAGCTCATCCGCGTCGACCTCGGCGCGGACCCGCAGCCGGTGCTGGCGCGGCAGGGCAGCATGGTGCTCTACCAGGGCAAGGTCGACTTCAGCTACAAGGGTGCGGGCGTCATGAGCCGCATCGTGGGCAACGCGACGGGCCAGGAGATGCAGCTGATGCGCTGCACCGGCCGGGGACAGGTCTTCCTCGCCGAGAACTCCGCGCATGTCCACCCCATCCAGCTGGAGAACGAGGCGATCTGCGTCTCCGCCGACGCGGTCCTCGCCTTCGACGAGTCGCTGCACTACGAGGTCCGCAGGATCGAGGGCCACGGCATCCCCGGCGGCGCGCTGTTCACGATGCAGTTCCAGGGCATGGGCACCGTCGTGGTCAAGACCCACGGCACGCCCGTCGTGCTCCCCGTCACCCCCACCACCTACGCCGACAGCAACGCCATCGTGGCCTGGTCGGCCGGTGCCCAGGTGATCGTCTCCAGCCAGGTGCGGCTGCGGCGCAACTCCTACCCGGGCTACAGCGGAGAAGCCGTGAACCTCCAGTTCCGCGGTGCGCCCGGAAACTTCATCGTCGTCCAGCCCTACGAGGTCTGAGGGAGCCCGAAATGACCATGAATCAGACACCGTTCCCGGGCCACGCCCCGGCCCCGGTGGCCGCCCGCATGGAGAACCACGGCAGCAACATGCTGAAGGTCGCCCTGCAGACGGGTCACGACCTCTTCGCCCGCAGCGGCTCGATGATCGCCTACGAGGGCTACGTCCAGTACGACCCGAACCCACCGGCCGTCCGGCAGATGGCCTCCCAGTGGCTCACCGGCGAGGGCATGCCGCTCATGCGGTGCCACGGCGACGGCCTGCTCTACCTCGCCGACTACGGGGCGGACGTCATCTGCGTCCAGCTCAACGGCGACGCCCTGTCCGTCAACGGCACCAACGTGCTCGCCTTCGACGCCCACCTCCAGTGGGGCGTCGAGCGCGTCAAGGGCATGGCGAAGTTCGCCGGCCAGGGCCTGTTCAACGTGGCCATCAGCGGCACCGGATGGGTGGCGCTCACCTCCCGCGGCACCCCGATCGTCGTGGACTGCGGCCGGGGCGAGGACGAGACCTACGTCGACCCGGACGCGCTCGTGGCCTGGTCGAGCAATCTCAAGATGAAGGGCAAGCGCAGCTTCAAGGCATCCTCGCTGGTCGGGCGGGGCAGCGGCGAGGCGTACCAACTGGGCTTCTCCGGCGAGGGCTTCGTCGTCGTCCAGCCCAGCGAGGACAGCACCGACCGGCTCCGGGCCCGGGGCTGAGGGGGAGCGAGAAGAACATGCAGAGCCCGCTTTTCGGCCACACCGAGGCCCAGACGCAGGACCGCTACGCCTTGCAGAACCCGCAGCTGCTGCGGGTCTCCCTGACCGGCCACGAGGACGTCCTCGCCCGCAAGGGCTCGATGGTCGCCTACCAGGGCATCATCGAGTTCGACGCCGAGTACCAGACCCGCGGCCAGCAGCACGCCCGCGCCCACACGGGCGAGGGCCTGGACCTGATGCGCTGCTCGGGCCAGGGCACGCTCTACTTCGCCAACCTCGCGCAGTACGTCCACGTGGTGGACGTCGACCACCAGGGGCTGACCGTGGACGGCTCCTACGTCCTCGCGCTGGACTCCACCCTGCACTGGGACACCTACGCGGTGGACAGCCATCACGGGATCTCCGGGGCGGGCTCCCACCAGCTCAACATCTCCGGCCAGGGCAAGGTGGCCCTGATGACCTCCGGCCAGCCGCTGATGCTCCAGGTCACGCCCGACAAGGTCGTCAGCGCCGACGCGGACGCCGTCGTCGCCTGGTCGACGTCGCTGCGGGTGCAGATGCAGGCGCAGACGTCCTCCTCCGGCGTGTGGCGCCGCCGTGGCAGCACGGGCGAGGGCTGGGAGCTCAGCTTCGCCGGCCACGGCTACGCGCTCGTCCAGCCCAGTGAGCTGCTGCCGCCCCAGGGCGCCCAGATCGGGCAGGGCCTGGCCGCGCAGTACGGCTTCGGCCAGCAGGGCGCGCACGGTCAGAACCACGGCAACATCTGGAGCAACTGAACACAGAGCCGGGCTGAGCGCTGAGCACAGTCAGGCGCTGAGCACAGTAAGGGGCGGCCACCATGAGTGGCCGCCCCTTACCCAAGCCCTTACAAGGAACAGAAGCCCAAGGAACAGAAGCCGGAACAGAAGCCCCCTGTCCCCGGCCCTACGCCTCCAGCCGCTCCAGCGTCCGCCGCAGCAGCTCGACGACCGACTCGTCGGCCACCGAGGCCACCTCGTCGTACGCGAACCAGCGCAGCTCCAGCGACTCGTCGCTGATGGCCTCCACCGCGCCCGCCGGCACCAGGGCCGCGTACTGCACGTCCAGGTGCCAGTTGCACGGCGACGGGATGGGATGCCGGTCCAGCCGCACCGGGCCGCCCGGCAGCAGCGTCAGGCTCGCGATGCCGGACTCCTCCGTGGCCTCCCGCAGCGCGGCCTCCTCGACCGTCGCGTCGCCGGCCTCGCAGTGGCCGCCCATCTGGAGCCACATCCGCAGCTTGCGGTGCAGGGTGAGCAGCACCCGGCCGCGCGCCGGGTCGATCACCAGCGCGCTCGCGGTCAGGTGCCCGGCCTCGCAGGGCTTCCACATGGCGTCCGGGTGGGCGGCCAGGTGGTCCAGGTAGAGCGCGCGCAGCTCGTCCTGGCGCGCGTAGTCCTTCAGTACGCGGACGGCGTTCTCGTGGAGGCTCACTTCTCGCCTTCGCCCTTGTCGCCCTTGCCGTCCTCGCCGGACTCCCCGCCGGTCTCCGTGCCGGCGTCCTTCGCCCGGCCGGCCGCCTCGCCGAGCATCTTGTCGAGCTCGGAGAAGTCCAGGTGCTCGCGGTGGACGAAGCCGTCCGGGTCGTCCAGGTCCCCGGCCGTCGGCAGCATGTCCGGGTGCTCCCAGAGGGCGTCCCGGCCGTCCACACCCCGCGCGTCCGTGAGCGAGGCCCACAGCCGCGAGGCGTCCCGCAGCCGGCGGGGCCGCAGCTCCAGACCGATCAGCGTGGCGAAGGTCTGCTCGGCCGGGCCGCCGGAGGCGCGGCGCCGGCGCAGCGTCTCGCGCAGCGCGCCGGCCGACGGCAGGTGCGGGGCCGCCGCCGCGTGCACGACCGCGTCCACCCAGCCCTCGACCAGCGCGAGCGCGGTCTCCAGGCGGGCCAGCGCGGCCTTCTGCTCCGGGGTGTCCTCCGGCTGGAACATGCCCTGCTGAAGGGCTTCCTGCATCTGCTCGGGGCGGGTGGGGTCGAGCTGGCCGACCACGTCCTCCAGCTTGGAGGTGTCGACCTTGATGCCCCGGGCGTAGCCCTCGACGGCGCCGAACAGGTGCGAGCGCAGCCACGGCACGTGGGCGAAGAGCCGCTGGTGGGCGGCCTCGCGCAGGGCCAGGTACAGCCGCACCTGGTCCTCGGGGACGCCGAGGCCGGAGCCGAGGGCCGCGATGTTGACCGGCAGCAGCGCGGCCTTGCCCACGGGGCCCAGCGGCAGGCCGATGTCGGTCGAGCCGACCACCTCGCCCGCCAGCACGCCCACGGCCTGGCCGATCTGGGTGCCGAACATGGCGCCGCCCATGCCGCGCATCATCCCGAGCAGCGGGCCGGCCATGGCCTGCATCTCCTCGGGCAGCACGTCGCCCATGGCCGCCCCGACGCGCTCCGCGACCGGGTCGACCAGGTCCTTCCACACCGGCAGGGTCGCCTCGACCCATTCCGCGCGGCTCCACGCGACGGCCGAGCCCGCGCCCGACGGCAGCGACGTCACGCCGTCCAGCCACAGGTCGGCCAGGCGCACGGCCTCCTCGACCGCCGACCGCTCGCCGGCGGAGACGCTGGCGTCCTTGCTGCCGTCGGCGGTGCCCTGCGCGACGGTCTGGCGGGCGATCTGCTTGGCCATGTCCCAGTTCACCGGGCCGCCCTCGTAGGAGAGCATCTGCCCGAGCTGCTGGAAGGCGGCGCCCAGGTCGTTCGGGTTCATGGACCCGAACATCGCGGCGAAGGGGTTGTCGCCACCGGCCGCCGACCCGCCGAACCCGAACGGATTCGCGGGCCCCTGGCCGCCTCCCTGGCCACCGCCCTTCTTCTGGCCGTCGTCGCCGTTCTCCGGCTCCTCCGGCGGAAGACCGAATCCGAATGGGGTGTCACTCACGGGTTTCCTCGGCTCGTAGGGCCGCCGGCTGTGGACCGGCGGCGAATGCCCGACAACACCACCAAGCGTAGACACCTCGCCGCTATCCGGGCTTGGTGCTCCGCTCGCCCGGGGCCTGCGGCAGGATGGACGTCACCTGGTACGTACGCGTCATGACAAAGGTGATGGCACATACGTACTGAAGACAACCGCTGGAGACGCCCGGTGAGTTCCCCCGACCGAGAAGCCGACCGAGAAGTTCGCGCTGCGCGAAACGGTTCCGCACGCGAGAGTACGACCCCGTCCCGGCTGCCGCTGGGCGGTTCCCGCTCCGGCCGGCGGCCCGTCGTCGTGGTCACCGGCGCCGCCCGCGGCGTCGGTGCGCTGCTCACGCGGCGGCTCGCCGAGTCGGAGGAGATCAAGCAGGTCGTGGCGATCGACGAGCGCCGCGGTGACGTGACCGAGGCCCAGTGGCACGTGCTCGACGTGCGCGACCCGGCGATCGCCGAGAAGCTGCGCGGCGCCGACGTCGTCGTGCACCTGGCGATCGACCTCGACCTGGAGACCGACGCCGCCGCGCGCACCGCCTACAACGTGCGCGGCACCCAGACGGTGCTGACCGCCGCCGCGGCCGCCGGCGTGCACCGCGTGGTGCTGTGCACCTCCGCGATGGTCTACGGGGCGCACCCCGACAACGACGTGCCGCTGGCCGAGGACGCGGAGCTGCGGGCGACCGCCGAGGCCACCGGCGTGGGGGACCTGCTGGAGATAGAGCGGCTGGCCAGGCGCGCGCCCCGGGCGCACCCCGGCCTGAACGTGACGGTCCTGCGGCCGGCCATCCTGGTCGGCGGCACCGACACCGCCCTGACCCGCTATTTCGAGTCCCCCCGCCTCCTGGTCGTCGCCGGGTCCCGGCCCACCTGGCAGTTCTGCCATGTGGAGGACCTGGTGAGCGCCCTGGAGTTCGCCGCCCTGGAGAAGGCGGAGGGCGAGCTGGCCGTCGCCTGCGACGGCTGGCTGGAGCAGGAGGAGGTCGAGGAGCTGACCGGCATCCGCCGCATGGAGCTGCCCTCGGCCGTCGCGCTGGGCGCGGCCTCCCGGCTGCACCGCCTGGGCCTGACCCCGTCGCCCGCCGGCGACCTCGAGTACACGATGCACCCCTGGGTGGTCAGCGGCCACCGGCTGCACGACGCCGGCTGGCGTCCCCGGTGGACCAACGAGGAGGTCCTGGCGGAACTGCTGGAAGAGGTCGCGGGCCGCCACACGGTCGCGGGCCGCCGCCTGGGCCGCAAGGACGCCACCGCCGCCGGTGCCGCCGGCGCGACCGTCGCCCTCCTGGGCACCGCCGCACTGGTGCGCCGGGCCCGCAAGGCCCGCAGACGGCTCTAAGAGCCCGGGGGATGGCCTGGAAGGCCTGGAGAGGCCTCCCCGGCCGCCGCCGGGCCCGCAGGGGCCCGCGGGGAGCCGTGAAACCGCACGGACGGCCGTCGCGCACGTGCTCGACCTCTCTTCGTCGCAGCCGCCCCCGTGCGGCACGATGGGTGCCATGTCTCACCCCCACCACCCCGGCGAGCTCGCCGCCCCCGATCCCGTCCGCCTCCTCGCGGTCCGCGACACGCCGCTGTCCCTGGACGAGGTCTTCGCGGCGGTCGGGGACGACGCCGCGGGCGGCACGGCGCTCTTCGTCGGCACCGTGCGCGACCACGACGGCGGCGCGGACGTCGCGGGCCTCGGCTACTCCGCCCACCCCTCCGCCGAGGCCGAGCTGCGCCGGGTGGCGCAGAAGGTCGTGGACGACTTCCCCGTACGGGCCCTGGCCGCCGTCCACCGCGTGGGCGAGCTGGCCGTGGGCGACCTGGCCGTCGTGGTGGCCGTCTCCTGCCCGCACCGTGCGGAGGCCTTCGCGGCGTGCCGGCGGCTGATCGACGACCTCAAGAGCGAGGTGCCGATCTGGAAGCACCAGAATTTCGCCGACGGCACCGAGGAGTGGGTGGGCGCCTGACGGGGGAGGCGCATGACAGGGGGCAGGGCGGCGCACAGGCGCGCGGGAATCAAAGTCGCCCACTTTTGGGCCGTTCCTGGTTGCGTAACCGGGCCCCTGGCGTAAGCGTTGAGACCGAAGACGTCTAATCTGCTCATCAGTCAGTGGCAATTGCGTACAGGGGTCGGAGGCCGGCATGGCGGCGCTCGCTTGGTTGCTGATTCCGGTTGCCGCGGCGGTCGTGGCCGCCCTCTGGGGCAGCTGGGCAGCCCGTAACCGCAAGACAGGCGACGTGGCCGAGCTCGCGGGCTACGCGAAGTTCCGCGAGGCCATGGAGCGCACGGAGATCCGCGAGGCCATGGAGCGTGCGGAGTCCGGTTCCGCTTCGGGCCACTGACGGGAGCGCGCCGTCGCTGCCCCGTACGGACCGCCCCGGAAGGGGACGGCCGGACCCGTCCCGTACTGTCGTTCCATGCCCCGCCGCACCGCGACGATGCTCGCCTCCCTGTTGACGCTGGTCGCGCTGCTCTGCGCAGGCGTGCTGATCCCCGTGCCGTATTCGGAGATGTCCCCGGGGCCCACCGTCAATACGCTGGGTGAGCACGGCGGCGAACCGGTTCTCCAGATCTCGGGCCACAAGACCTACCCGACCACCGGTCACCTCAACATGACCACGGTCCGCGTGACCGGCTCCCAGTACCGGATGAACCTGGTGGAGGCGGTCTACGGCTGGCTCGCGCACGACAACCTGGTCGTGCCGCACAGCACGCTCTACCCCGAGGACAAGTCGCCGGACGAGCTGAACCAGGAGACCGCGGAGGAGTTCACGCAGTCCCAGGAGAGCGCCAAGGTGGCCGCCCTCAAGCAGCTCGACATCCCTGTCGGCACCCGGGTCGTCGTGTCGTCCGTCGTCAAGGGCAGCCCCGCCGAGGGCCAGCTGCACGCCGGCGACATGATCAAGGCCGTGGACGGTACGGAGGTCAAGGAGCCCGGCGACGTGGCCAAGCTCGTCACCCGGCACAAGGCGGGCGAGAAGGTGACCTTCCTGACCGTCCCGGCCAAGGAGGCGGCCGCGGCCGAGAAGGAGAAGCGGCAGCCGGCGACCGAGGAGACGGTCGCGCTCGTCACGCGCCCGGCCCCCGACGACAAGCGGGCCATCGTCGGCATCCAGGCGGGCACGGACCACACCTTCCCGTTCACGATCAACATCAAGCTCGCGGACGTCGGCGGCCCGAGCGCCGGGCTGATGTTCGCGCTGGGGATAGTCGACAAGCTCACGCCGGAGGACCTGACCGGCGGCAAGTTCGTCGCCGGCACGGGCACGATCGACGAGAACGGCAAGGTCGGCCCGATCGGCGGCATCGAGATGAAGACGGTGGGCGCGCGCTCGAAGGGCGCCCGCTACTTCCTCACGCCCAAGGACAACTGCGCGGCCGCCGCGAAGGACACCCCCGCCGGCCTCACCCTGGTCAAGGTCGACACGATCAAGGACGCGCTCCAGTCGCTGGAGAAGGTCCGCAAGGGGGACACGGCCGGCCTGCCGAGCTGCTCGGCACGCTAGCCCTGCCCCCACGCTAGCCCTGTCCCCCCTCCGCGGGGCCCCAGCGGGGCCCCGCGCAGTTCCTCCGGCAGGAGCCCCCCCGCAGCTCCCCGCCGTCCGTCAGTCCGCGAACGTCGCGGCGAGCGCCTCCGCGAGGCCCGGCACCAGGTCGGCGCCGGTGAGGACCTCGTTCGGCGAGTCCTTCTCGCGCAGCCGCACGGCCGACTCGCGCGCCCCGTCACGCAGGACGGCCACGGTCATCCGGACCTCCTGGCGGTCCGGGTGCTTGGCGACCCACGCGGCGAGCTGCTTGTCGTTCATGCCGTGGGGCACCGAGCCCTCGGCGGACGGCGGGAGCATCAGCCGCTCCACGGTCAGGGCGCACCCGACCACGGCGTCGGGCCAGGCGATGGTGCCGAGGAACTCGTCGAGGGCGGCGCCGGCCGGCAGCTCCTCCTGTTCGATCGGGGTGTAGGAGGTGGTGGTGGAGGAGGCGTCGTCGAGGCCGAGCTGGGCGGCCAGGCCGGGCTCCTGGACCCGCAGGCGGGCCGTGTCGACGAGGGCGAACAGCCGGGCGGGCTGGTCCCAGCCGAGAGTCGAGGCGTACTCGTCGATCTCGAGCACGGCACGGGTCAGCGGGCTGGCCGCCATCGGGGTGCTGGGCTCCTGGGAGCCGGGAAGGTTCGAACCGGTATTGCTGGACATGGTCAATATCGTGCCCTGAGAGGGGCCGAAATCGGGAACCGAGTAAAGCGTCGGTAAGTTGCCACAGTGGGTCCTACCATCACTGGGCCTGATCGACAGCTCCATCGACAGCGAACTTCGAGGTGCGCACCTTGGCTTTCCAGATGCCGGACCGCGGCGGAGGCCCGACAGGGCCACGGATCAGAGTCGGCCGACCGTCCCGGCGTGTCCGGACCCTGCTGACGACCCTGGGCGTGCTGGCGGGGCTGGCCATGCTCTTCGTCATGTTCGCCGGGTTCTGGACCGACTGGCTCTGGTACCGCTCGGTGCACTACTCCTCGGTCTTCACCACCACCCTCGGCACCAAGATCGGCCTCTTCGCCGTCTTCGGGCTGCTGATGGCCGTGGCCGTGGGGACCAACATCTGGCTGGCGCACCGGCTGCGGCCGCCGCTGAGCGCGATGTCGACGGAGCAGCAGAGCCTCGACCGCTACCGCATGAGCATCGCCCCGTACAAGAAGTGGGTGCTGCTGGCGGTCGCCGCGCTGGTCGGCCTGGTCGCCGGCGCGTCCGCCGCCGGGCAGTGGCGCACCTGGCTGCAGTGGGTCAACGGGGTGTCCTTCGGGCAGCGGGACCCGCAGTTCCACAAGGACATCTCCTTCTACACCTTCGACCTGCCCTGGTACCGCTTCCTGCTGAGCTTCGGCTTCGCGGCGGCCGTGCTGTCGCTGATCGCGGCCGCGCTGGTGCACTACCTCTACGGCGGGCTGCGGCTCACCAGCCCCAGCGGGCGGGCCACGGCCGCGGCCACGGGGCACCTGTCCGTCCTGCTCGGCCTCTTCGTGACGCTCAAGGCGGTCGCCTACTGGCTGGACCGGTACGGGCTCGCGGTGAAGTCCAGCGGGCTGAAGTCGACCGACGGGTGGACCGGTCTGCGGTACGTGGACGCCAACGCCTACCTGCCGGCCAAGACGATCCTCTTCATCATCGCGCTGATCTGCGCCGTGCTGTTCTTCGCGACGCTGTGGCGGCGCACGTGGCAGCTGCCGGTGATCGGCTTCGGCCTGATGGTCCTCTCGGCGGTGCTGATCGGCGGGCTCTACCCGGCGATCGTGCAGAAGTTCCAGGTCCAGCCGAACGAGCAGGCCAAGGAAGCGCCGTACATCAAGAAGAACATCACGGCCACGCGCCAGGCCTACGGCATCGACGGCGTGGACGTGAAGGACTACTCGGGCAAGAGCGACACCGGGAGCGACAAGGACAAGCTGCGCGCCGAGGCCGATGCGACGGCCAGCCTGCGGCTCCTCGACCCGAACATCGTCTCGCCCGCGTTCCAGCAGGAACAGCAGGTCCGCGGGTACTACCAGTTCCCGTCCACGCTCGACGTCGACCGCTACAAGGCGAACGGCAAGGAGCAGGACACGGTCGTCGGTCTGCGCGAGCTGAACATCCGGGGCATCCCCGAGCGCAACTGGATCAACGACCACTTCAAATACACCCACGGTTACGGCGCCATCACCGCCAAGGGCACTTCCACGGACAGCTCCGGCGCCCCGGACTTCACCGAGAAGAAGCTGCCGACGGAGGGCATGCTCGGCTCCTACGAGCAGCGCGTCTATTACGGCGAGAAGACCACGCAGTACTCGATCGTGGGCGGTCCGCAGAAGGAGCTCGACTACTCCAGCGACCAGGGCGAGAAGAGCTACAGCTATCAGGGCAAGAGCGGCGTCAGCCTCTCCAACCCGGTCAACCGCGCCGCCTACGCGGTGGCGTTCGGCGAGCCGCAGATCCTCTATTCCGGTGCCATCGGCGACGGTTCGCGGATCCTGTACAACCGCACGCCGAAGCAGCGCGTGGAATCGGTCGCGCCGTGGCTGACGATCGACGGCGACGCCTATCCGGCGGTGGTCGACGGTCGCATCCAGTGGATCGTCGACGCCTACACCACGAGCAACGGCTACCCCTACGCCTCGCGGACGACGCTCGGCGACACCACCGCCGACTCGCTCACGAACGGTCAGCGTGCGGTCGTCGCTCAGCAGAACCAGGTCAACTACATTCGCAACTCGGTCAAGGCGACCGTGGACGCCTACGACGGCACGGTCAAGCTGTACCAGTGGGACACCAAGGACCCGGTCCTCAAGACGTGGATGAAGGCGTTCCCCGGCACGGTGAAGGCGAAGAGCCAGATCAGCAGCCAGCTGATGGACCACCTGCGCTACCCGCAGGACCTGTTCAAGGTCCAGCGCGAGCTGCTCTCCCGCTACCACGTCACCAACCCGGGCACGTTCTACACCGGCAGTGAGCGCTGGGAGGTCCCGGACGACCCGACCACCAAGTCCGGGAACGCGGTGCCGCCGTACTACCTGAGCATGAAGATGCCCGACCAGCGGGAGCAGGCCTTCTCGCTGACGACCACCTTCACGCCCAAGGGCCGTCCCAACCTCGGCGCCTTCATGGCCGTCGACGCCAACGCGAAGAGCCGCGACTACGGCCGCATCAGAATTCTGAAGCTGCCGTCCGAGAGCACGGTGTGGGGACCCCAGCAGGCACAGAGCAAATTCAACGGCGACACGGCCGTCGCGAACGAGATCAATATCCTCAAGCGCGGTGATTCCGAGGTCGAGTACGGAAATCTGCTGACGGTCCCGCTCAGCGGCGGACTGCTGTACGTGGAGCCGGTGTACGTGCGCGGCGCGGGGACCAACTACCCGCTGCTGAAGAAGGTGCTCGTCAACTACGGCGAGAAGATCGCCTTCAAGGACACGCTCGCCCAGGCCCTCGACGAGGTCTTCGGCGGGAAGGCGCCGGACACCACCCGCCCGCCGTCCGAGGGCACCACGAGACCGCCCTCCGAGGGCAGCGCGAACCCCACGGTCAAGCAGGCCGTGAAGGACGCCCAGGACGCCTTCGACGCCGGGCAGAAAGCGCTCGACAAGAAGGACTGGGCGGCCTACGGCAAGGCCCAGCAGGACCTGAAGGACGCCCTCGACCGCCTCGCCAAGGCCGAGACCGCGGCCGAGGGGGGCACCAAGCCGGGCAGCTGACGGCCCACACCCGCCCCGCGCCGTGGTACGGTTGTTCCACAACGGCGCGGGGTGGAGCAGCTCGGTAGCTCGCTGGGCTCATAACCCAGAGGTCGCAGGTTCAAATCCTGTCCCCGCTACTCAAAGTCAAGGCCCGGAGTCCTCGGACTCCGGGCCTTGTCGTGTTGCCGCGGCCCCGACGGGCGCCCCGTGCACGGGAGATGACACTTCGTGGCCCGGCGCGCGTGGTCTGTGCGGGTTGTGTGCGGGGCTTTTGATTAGAGTTTGGAGCACCGCCGTGTCGGGAAGTCGGGAAGTCGACAAAACGCTGAAGTGACCTCACTGGCTGCGGCATTCCAGGTGTACGCAGGTTGCGGGAGTGCGACGATGGGACTTATGGGGGACAAGGCGAGGCTGTTGGAAACACGTCGGCTTGTAGGAGCTCCCGCGGACGGGAGCGATCAGGACGGCGACCGTAATCCGTCGTCGTACGGCCCGGGGGGCCAGGGGGAGGGCTCCTCCCCGGACGCCGGCTGCGCCACCGAAGCGGCCGACCTGGAGCTGGAGACCGCACGCCGCCGCGCCGCCGAATCGGGCGACCCCGCATCCCTGAGCATGCTCGGCGCGCTGCTGCTCCGCCGCGGCGACCTCGACGGCGCCGAGCGGCACCTGCGCGCCGCCACCGCCGAAGGGGACCGCTCCGCGGCCAACAACCTCGGCGTCCTGCTGCACCAGCGCGGCTACGCCGACGAGGCCGCCGCCTGGTGGCGCGTGGCGGCCGTCGCGGGCTCCGCGCCCGCGGCGCACGCCCTGGGCCGCTACCACCGCGAGCGCGGCGACGAGCCCGCCGCGGAGTACTGGCTGCGGCAGTCGGCCGAGTCCGGGCACGCCCTCGGCGCCTACGCCCTCGCCGACCTGCTGGAGCACCGCAGCGACGTGGACGCCGAGCGCTGGTTCCGCTCCGCCGCCGAGCGCGGCCACCGCGAGGCCGCCTACCGCCTGGCCCGCATACTCGACGGCCGCTCCCCCGGGGCCCAGGCCCGCTCCGGCGGGCTCGACGACGGCCTCGGCGGAAGCCTCGTCCCCTCCACCAACAGCCGGCTGGTCGCCGTCGGCGGCGGCGACACCTCGGTGCGCGAGCTGCGCGCCGCCGCGGCCGCCGGCGGCCGCCGCCCGGACGGCCCGGCCGGCGAGGCCGAGCAGTGGTACCGCCAGGCCGCCGCCCGCGGCCACCGGCGCGCCGCCCTGCACCTGGGCACCCTGCTGGAGGCGCGCGGCGAGACGCAGGAGGCCGCCCGCTGGTACCTCACCTCCGCCAAGGACGGCGAGCCCCGCGCGGCGTGCGCCCTCGGCTTCCTGCTGCGCGACGCCGGCGACACCGACAGCGCCGCCGTCTGGTGGCGCCGCGCGGCCCAGGAGGGCGACGGCAACGCCGCCAACGCCCTGGGCGCCCTGCACGCCGACCGCGGCGAGCCCCAGCAGGCCGAGCGCTGGTACCGCACCGCACTGGACGCCGGCGACGTCAACGGCGCCTACAACCTCGGCCTGCTCTGCGCCGAGCAGGGCCGCACCGCCCAGGCCGAGCAGTGGTACCGGCGCGCCGCCTACGCCGGCCACAAGGAGGCCGCCAACGCCCTGGCCGTCCTGCTGCTCCAGGGCGGCGACTCGGCGGGCGCGGAGCCGTGGTTCTCCAAGGCCGCCGAGGCCGGCAGCGTCGACGCCGCCTTCAACCTGGGCATCCTCTACGCCGGGCGCGACGAGGACGAGACGGCCTTCCAGTGGTACGAGCGCGCCGCCGCCGCCGGGCACACCGACGCGGCCCTCCAGGTCGCGATGGCGCTGCTGCGCGAAGGCGGCCCGGAGGCCGGCGAGGAGGCCGAGCGCCATCTGCGGACCGCGGTGAAGGGCGGCAACGCCGAGGCCGCCTTCCGCCTCGGCGCGCTGCTCGACCGCGACGACGACGGCCACGGCCGCTTCGAGTGCGAGGAGTGGTACGAGCGGGCCGCCCGGCAGGGCCACCGGCGGGCCCAGGTGCGCCTGGGCATGCTGGTCGCCGAGCGGGGCGACGTGGTGGCCGCCGCGCACTGGTACCGGCAGGCCGCCGAGGCCGGCAGCCGCAACGGCGCCTTCAACCTCGGCCTGCTCCTCGCCCGTGAGGGCAGCGAGCAGGAGGCGGCGCTGTGGTGGGCCAGGGCCGCCGAGGCCGGGCACGGCCGCGCGGCGCTGCGGCTCGCCCTGCTCGCGGCCCGCCGGGGCGACCTCGCGGAGGGCAGGCTGTGGTGCGCCCAGGCCGTGGAACTGGGGCCGGCGGAGGTCGCCGAGCGCGCCGCCCGGCTGCGGGACGCCCTGTCGCAGGAGCTCAGCGCGTAGCGCCCGGGAGGGCCGGGACGTGAGCGCCCCCGACGGGGCGTTTGCGTTGAGGGTCACGGGCGGGTTAAAGTTGCATCACCGACGCGGGGTGGAGCAGCTCGGTAGCTCGCTGGGCTCATAACCCAGAGGTCGCAGGTTCAAATCCTGTCCCCGCTACTGCACCGAAGGCCCGGATCCTCTTCAGGATCCGGGCCTTCGGCGTCTGCGCGGAACGGGCCGTCTTCGTGAGGCGGCCCGTTCTCGTAACGCCGCCCGTCTTCGCGAGGAGGGCCGGGGCGCGGCCGGGCGACTCACGGCGCGGCGCAGCCCGGGCAGATCCCCCGGTAGGTCACCTCGACCGCAGAGACCTGGAAGCCGAAGCGCTCCTCGGACGGCAGCCCCGCCAGCAGGTCGCCGGCCGGGTGGACGTCGCGGATCGTGCCGCACCGGGAGCACACCAGGTGCTGGTGCGCGTGGTGGGCGTTGGGGTCGTAGCGCTTGGCGCGGCCGTCGGTGCTCACCTCAAGGACCTCGCCCAGCGAGACGAGCTCTCCGAGGGTGTTGTACACCGTGGCGCGCGAGATCTCCGGCAGCAGCTCGGCCGCCTTCGCGTGGACCTCGTCGGCCGTGTAGTGGACGTGGTCCCCGTCGAGCACTTCGGCGACGACGCGCCGCTGGGCGGTCAGCCTCCAGCCGCGTCCCCGGAGCCGTTCCAGCAGGTCACTCATGCCATTCACCTATCAGTCAGATAGCACCAGCGTAGCAGCGGGTCCTGTCCATCCATGGAATCGGTATTTCAATGCTCTCGGTCTTGACTTGGACTAAGTCCAATGTAGGATCGTTTTCGGCTCGGGCCAAGCGGCCGGGACGTAGAAGACGATCTGACGACGGAGGCGCACGTGAGCACGGCGAACGGCGAGGCGGTAACGACGACGGGCCCGCTGACCACGGAGTCGGGCGCTCCGGTCGCGGACAACCAGAACAGCGAGAGCGCCGGGCTCGGCGGTCCCGTCCTGGTGCAGGACCAGCTCCTGCTGGAGAAGCTCGCGCACTTCAACCGGGAGCGGATCCCGGAGCGCGTGGTGCACGCCCGGGGCGCCGGCGCGTACGGCACGTTCACTCTGACGCGGGACGTCTCGCAGTGGACGCGGGCGCGTTTCCTGTCCGAGGTGGGCAAGCAGACCGAAACGTTCCTGCGCTTCTCGACGGTCGCCGGCAACCTCGGTTCGGCGGACGCCGTCCGTGACCCCCGCGGCTTCGCGCTGAAGTTCTACACCGAAGAGGGGAACTACGACCTCGTCGGCAACAACACCCCGGTGTTCTTCATCAAGGACGCCATCAAGTTCCCGGACTTCATCCACACCCAGAAGCGCGACCCGTACACCGGCTCGCAGGAGGCGGACAACGTCTGGGACTTCTGGGGCCTGTCGCCCGAGTCGACGCACCAGGTGACCTGGCTGTTCGGCGACCGGGGCATCCCGGCCTCGTACCGCCACATGAACGGCTACGGCTCCCACACCTACCAGTGGAACAACGCGGCCGGCGAGGTCTTCTGGGTCAAGTACCACTTCAAGACCGACCAGGGCATCAAGAACCTCACGGCCGACGAGGCCGTGCAGGTCTCGGGCATGGACCCCGACAGCCACCAGCGCGACCTGCGCGAGGCCATCGAGCGCGGCGACTTCCCGACCTGGACCGTGCAGGTGCAGATCATGCCGGCGGACGAGGCGGCGAACTACCGCTTCAACCCGTTCGACCTCACCAAGGTGTGGCCGCACGAGGACTACCCGCCGATCGAGATCGGCAAGCTGGAGCTGAACCGCAACCCGGAGAACGTCTTCGCCGAGGTCGAGCAGTCCATCTTCAGCCCCGCGCACTTCGTGCCGGGCATCGGCCCCTCGCCCGACAAGATGCTCCAGGGCCGGCTCTTCGCCTACGGCGACGCCCACCGCTACCGCGTCGGCATCAACGCCGACCACCTGCCGGTCAACCGCCCCCACGCCACCGAGGCCCGCACCTACTCCCGCGACGGCTTCCTCTACGACGGCCGCCACAAGGGAACCAAGAACTACGAGCCGAACAGCTTCGGCGGCCCGGCCCAGACCGACCGGCCGCTGTGGCAGCCCGTGCCCGTCTCCGGGGCGACGGGCAACCACGTCGCCCCCTCGCACGCCGAGGACAACGACTTCGTCCAGGCGGGCAACCTCTACCGCCTGATGTCCGAGGACGAGAAGGAGCGCCTGATCGCCAACCTCGCCGGCTTCATCGCGAAGGTCTCGCGCGACGACATCGTCGAGCGCGCGGTGAACAACTTCCGCCAGGCGGACCCCGACTACGGCAAGCGGCTGGACGCCGCGGTCCAGGCCCTGCGCGGCTGACAGCCACTGGACGCTTGCCGTACCAACCGAAGAGGCCGGACGCCAAGGGGCTCCGGCCTCTTCGGCCGTTCTCGCGCGGATCTCCGCCCGCGGGGGAGGGGTCAGACGGTCAGCGCCCGCGCGCCGTCGCGGGCCGGGACCCAGCAACGGATGATGTCGCGCACCGACACCACTCCTACGGTCTCCTCGCCGTCGAGAACGATCAGATGGCGGAACTCGCCGCGCGCCATGGCCGCGGCGGCCTCGTCCAGCGTCCAGTCCGGGGCCGCGAAGACGACGTCGGTGGTGGTGTGGCCGTGGGCGGTCTCGTGGTCGGGGTCGTGGCCCGCCCCGACCGCGTCGAGGATGTCCCGCTCGGTGAGGATGCCGGGCCCGCTGTGGTCGGGGTCGAGGACGACCGCCGCGCCCATCCTGCGGGCGGACATCAGCCGGGCGGCCTGGCGGAGGGTGTGAGCGGGGCCGATGGTGAGGACCACCCTGCTCATGGCGTCACGGACGAGCATGGCCTGGAGCCACCTCCTTCATGGACTGCGCGTCAGTCCCGGAACTGCGAACTCCGATAGTGCCCGGGGCACCGGGGAGTTCACAAGTTCACAAGCGTCGGGCTGACATCGTCACACGCCTCCACCAGGGCGGACAAGGGTTGTGCGGTACGGGAATTTGCCGGTTTTTTACGACCACTTGGCCGCGGCGCGGCCCGTCGCTCAGGGGCGCAGATAGCTGAGCAACTCGTCGTGCAGCACCCCGTTGGACGCCGCGGCGTTGCCGCTGTGCGGGCCCGGACGCCCGTCCAGGCCGGTGAAGCAGCCGCCCGCCTCCTCGACGATGACCACGTTCGCCGCCATGTCCCACAGCGACAGCTCCGGCTCCGCGCAGATGTCCACCGAGCCCTCGGCGACCATCATGTAGGGCCAGAAGTCGCCGTAGCCGCGCGTGCGCCAGCAGTCGCGCGTCAGGTCCAGGAAGCCCGGCAGCATCCCGCGCTCCTCCCAGCCCGACAGCGAGGAGTACGCGAACGACGCGTCCTCGATCCGTCCCACCCGCGAGACCTGCAGACGGCTCGCCGACGACAGGCTGCGCCCGGTGTAGGCCCCCGACTCCTTCGCCGCCCACCACCGCCGGCCCAGCGCCGGCGCGGAGACCAGACCCACCACCGGGTGGTAGCCGCCTTCGCCCTGCACCATCAGGGAGATGAGCGTGGCCCACACCGGCACGCCGCGCACGTAGTTCTTCGTGCCGTCGATGGGGTCGATGACCCAGCGGCGCGGGCCCGTGCCCTCGCTGCCGAACTCCTCGCCCAGCACGGCGTCGCGCGGCCGGGCCCGGTGGAGATGACCACGGATCAGTTCCTCGGCGGCCTTGTCCGCCTCGCTCACCGGTGTCATGTCCGGTTTGGTCTCGACCTTCAGGTCGAGTGCCTTGAACCGGTCCATGGTGGCCGCGTCGGCGGCGTCCGCCAGGACATGGGCCAGACGCAGATCATCGTGGTAGTCGGACATGACTTGCACACTACCTGTGGCCATCGCCAGGTCACGCGCGGCGCGGCCTGCCGTGCCCCTTGACACCGCCTTGCGGTGCGTCAATTCTGTGGCTCGCCCCCAACCGTCGTGCGGCCCTGCGGCCGGGGAGGCGACGATGCCCGCGGCACGAGAGCTCTTGCTGGACGCGGCCTACACGGCGCTCGGCGCCCGCCCCTGGAACGGGGTCCGGATGGTCGACGTGGCGGCCGCCGCCGGGGTGTCCCGGCAGACCCTCTACAACGAGTTCGGCAGCAAGGACGGCCTCGCCCGCGCCCTGGTGCGCCGCGAGGCCGACGCCTTCTTCGCCGGGGTGGAGCGCGCGCTGGCGGAGACCGCCGGGGTCGGCGGCGCCGACGCCGGCGACTGCTATGCCGCCGCCGCGCGGTGGATCCTGCGCACGGCCCGCGCGAACCCGTTCGTCCGGGCGGCGCTCACCGGCTGCCGCGGCGACCGGCTGCCGCCCGCCGCCGTGCCGCCCGTCCCCGCGCCCCGCCGGCCGGCCGGGCCGCTGCCGCCGCGCGGCGCGCCCTCGCCGGGGGCGCTGGCCGAGCGGCTGCGCGACAGCGCGGCCCGGGCGATCGGCGGCGCGGCGGAGTGCGACGGCGCCACGCGCCGGGCCTGCGAGGCGGCCGTCCGGCTGACCCTGTCCTACGTGATCGCCCCGGCCGGCACGGACGAGGAGGCGGCGCACGAGGTCGCCCACCTGGTGCGGGTGCTGCTGAACGCGCCGCAGCGGGCCGGGGTCAGTGCGCCGACCCCGACAGCTGGAGGCCGATGACGCCGACGATCACGAAGGCGATGGAGACGAGCTTGAGCGCGGAGACCAGGTCGTCCAGGAAGACCATGCCGTAGATCGCGGTACCGGTCGCGCCGATGCCCGTCCACACCGCGTAGGCGGGGCCCACGTCGAGCTTGCGCAGGGAGAGCGTCAGCAGGCCGAAGCTGCCGAGCGCGAACGCGGCGAAGGCGATCGTGGGCCACAGGCGGGTGAAGCCGTGCGAGAGCTTCAGGCAGACGGCGAAGCCGGTTTCGAGCAGTCCGGCGACCACGACGAGCAGCCACGCCATCAGATTGCCTCCCGTTCCGTGGACCGCCCAGCCGGCACCGGTGTCCTTCATGCCCTTGCCGCTGACGGTCACTCGCAAACGTAGGCGATCAGTCGCCTTCGCGCCGCTCCCTCGTCGCGAGGAGCCGGCGCAGGGAGTAGAGGCGCTGCGGATCGGCGTGACCGTCCGCCACCCACTGGTCCAGCGCGCAGTCCTGCTCGTCGTGGCTGCACGCGCGCGGGCACTCCTCGGTGCCCGGCTCCAGGTCGGGGAAGGCGTGGATGACGCGGGAGGGGTCGACGTGGTGCAGGCCGAAGGACCGCACGCCCGGGGTGTCGATGACCCAGCCCGTGCCGTCCGGCAGCGGCAGCGCCAGCGCGGAGGTGGTGGTGTGGCGGCCGCGGCCGGTGACCGCGTTGACGTGGCCGGTGGCCCGCTGCCGCTCCACGAGCGCGTTGACCAGGGTGGTCTTGCCGACGCCGGAGTGCCCGACGAAGGCGGTGATCCGGCCCTCCAGCTGCTCGCGGACCTGGCGGGCGGCGGTGCCCTCGGCCAGCTCGTCGCGGCTGGTGACCACGTAACGGGTGCCCAGGGAGCCGTAGGACTCCATGAGGGTCTCCGCCGACGCCAGGTCGGACTTCGTCAGCACCAGCAGCGGTTCGAGCCCCGCGTCGTAGGCGGCGACCAGGCAGCGGTCGATCAGCCGGGGGCGCGGCTCGGGGTCGGCGAGGGCGGTGACGATGGCCAGCTGGTCGGCGTTGGCGACGACGACGCGCTCGTACGGGTCGTCGTCGTCGGCCGTGCGGCGCAGCACGGAGCTGCGCGTCTCGACCCGGACGATCCGGGCGAGGGTGTCCTTGGCGCCGCTGAGGTCCCCGACGACCGCGACCCGGTCCCCGACGACGACTCCCTTGCGGCCCAGTTCACGGGCCTTCATGGCCAGCACGGTGCGGTCCTCGACGAGGACCGTCAGCCGGCCGCGGTCGACGGTCAGGACGAAGCCCTCGGCGGCGTCCTCGTGCTTCGGGCGGATGGTCGTCCGGGGGCGGTTGCCCTTGCGGTTGGGGCGGACGCGGACGTCGTCCTCGTCGGTGTGCTTGCCGTAGCGGCGCATGGGTCTTCCAGGTCTCTTCAGCTTCTCGGCGCCGTCGTCGCCCCCGCGACGGAGCCGAGCATCCCGGTCCACAGCTCCGGGAAGTCGGGCATGGTCTTGGCGGTGGTCGCCACGTTCTCCACCTGGACGCCCTCGACCGCCAGGCCGATGACGGCGGCGGCGGTGGCCAGCCGGTGGTCCTCGTAGGTGTGGAAGACACCGCCGTGCAGGGCGCGCGGGCGGATGCGCAGCCCGTCCTCGGTCTCGGTGACGTCGCCGCCCAGTTCGTTGATCTCCTTGGCCAGCGCGGCGAGCCGGTCGGTCTCGTGCAGGCGCAGGTGGGCGATGCCGCGCAGGACGGACTCGGAGTCGGCCAGTGCCGCGACCGCGGCGATCACGGGGGTCAGCTCGCCGACCTCGTGGAGGTCGGCGTCGATGCCGGTGACGCGGCCCGTGCCGGTGAAGGTCAGGCCCGCGTCGGTGAGCTCGCAGGCGCCGCCCATGTCGGTGAAGATCCCGCGCAGGGCGTCCCCCGGCTGGGTGGTGTGCTCGGGCCAGTCCGGGATGGTGACCCGGCCGCCCGTGACCAGGGCGGCCGCCAGGAACGGCGCCGCGTTGGACAGGTCCGGCTCGACGACCAGGTCCCGGCCGAGCAGGGCGCTGGGGGAGACCCGCCAGACATCCGGCTCGCCGCCGGACTCGGGGGTGTCCACCTGGGCCCCGGCCATGCGCAGCATGTCGACCGTCATCCGGATGTGCGGCAGCGACGGCAGGGCGGCGCCCACGTGCCGCACCTCGACGCCCTGGTTGAAGCGCGGGCCGGACAGCAGCAGGGCGCTGACGAACTGCGAGGAGGACGAGGCGTCGATCTCGACGGGTCCGCCGTCCAGCGCGCCGGCGCCGTGGACGGTCAGCGGCAGGGCGCCGCGGTCGTTGTCCTCGATGCGGGCGCCGAGGGCGCGCAGGGAGTCGATCACGCCGTGCAGCGGGCGTTCGTAGCTGCGCGGGTCGCCGTCGAAGCGCACGGGGCCGTCGGCGAGGGTGGCCACCGGCGGCAGGAAGCGCATCACGGTGCCGGCGTTGCCGACGTCCACGGAGGCCGGGCCGTGCAGCCGGGCGGGGATGACCCGCCAGGCCTCGCCGGTGCCGTCGGGGCCCACGCCCTCCTCGATGCCGACGCCCATGGCGCGCAGCGCGTCGGCCATCAGCACGGTGTCGCGCGAGCGCAGCGGGCGGCGCAGCCAGCCCGGCTCGGCGGCCAGGGCCGCGAGCACCAGGCCCCGGTTGGTGACCGACTTCGATCCGGGCACGGTGACGGTCGCGTCGACGGCTGCGGTCGCGACGGGGGCGGGCCAGAGATCGGTGTGCGCGGTGCTCTCGGTCATGCCCTTACCTTACTGACGTTCTCCTCGTGGTTCGGCCCCGGAAGTCCCCGGGGCCCCCGCTCCGCGCCCATGAGTGGAGGGAAGTCCTCCGGTTCGCTGCCCCGCCCACCACGCGTCGGCTCACGCCGCGAGCATCCAGCGGCCGCCGCCGGCCAGCGACGCCAGGGACACCACGTGGAAGAACAGCAGCCAGAACGCGGCCGGCACGCTCGTCAGCCGGGCCAGCTGGTCCGCGTCGGAGTCCGGCGCTCCGCCGTGCCGCCGCTTGCGCCCCAGCTCGAACGGCGGCCGCACCCCGCCGAGCAGCAGGAACCACACCACCCCGTACGCGAACGCGGCCTGCACCTGGGGCCCGCACAGCCAGGACACCAGCACGAACGCCGCCCCGGCGACCACCACCGTCAGTGCCCCGTACGCGTTGCGGATCATGACCAGCATGGCGGCGAGCAGCGCCGCCGCGCCCCACAGCAGCGCGGTGGTGTGCCCGGCGGCGAGCAGCGCGGCGCCGGCCAGCCCCAGCAGCGAGGGGGCGGTGTAGCCGGCGGCCGCGGTGAGCACCATGCCGATCCCCGAGGGCCGGCCGCGCGAGACCGTCAGGCCCGAGGTGTCCGAGTGCAGCCGGATGCCGTCCAGCCGCCGCCCGCTGAGCAGCGCCACCAGGGCGTGGCCGCCCTCATGGGCGATGGTGATCGCGTTGCGGGTGATCCGCCAGACCCCGTACGGGGTGACGGCGGCCAGGGCGACGGCGCCGGTGACGGCTATCAGCCAGGTGGACGGGTGCGGCTGGTTCCCCACGACGCGGTTCCACAGGTCGGTCGCGGTGGTACTGCTGTCCATCTGGGGGCCGCTCCTTGCGTCTACGTGGCAGTGTGGCACTCATGTGCGGTCGATATGCGGCGAGCCGGCGGCCGGAGGACCTGGCCGGCCTGTTCGGGGTGGAGAAGTGGGAACCGGAGGAGACGCTCGCTCCGGACTGGAACGTGGCGCCGACGAAGAGCGTCCACGCGGTGCTCGAGCGTCCCTTGAAAGACGCAGCGGACCGCCGTCCGGTTCGTCAGCTGCGCACGCTGCGCTGGGGGCTGGTGCCGTCGTGGGCCAGGAGCCCCGAGGGCGCGGCGAAGATGATCAACGCCCGGGCGGAGACGGTCCATGAGAAGCCGTCCTTCCGGCGGGCCTTCGAGTCCCGGCGCTGCCTGCTCCCGGCGGACGGCTACTACGAGTGGGTCACGGGCGCCCAGGAGCGGGAGCTGGAGGAGCAGGGCCGCCGGAAGCGCACCCGCAAGCAGCCCTACTTCGTCACGGCCGCCGACGGCTCGGTGATGGCCATGGCCGGGGTGTACGAGTTCTGGCGCGACCCGGCGCTGCCGCCCGACCACCCCCGGGCCTGGTGGGCGACCTGCTCGGTCATCACGACCGCCGCCGAACCCGGCCCGTTCGCCGGGACGGACGGCGCGGGGGAGGGGGGACCGGGTTCCCTCGCGGAGATCCACCCCCGGATGCCGCTCGTCCTGCCGCCCGAACGCTGGGCCGCCTGGCTGGACCCCCGTACGGACCCCGGGGAGCTGCGGTCGCTGCTGGCGCCGCCGCCCGCCGGACTCGTCCGCGCCCACCCCGTCACCACGGCGGTCAGCGACGTCCGCAACAACGGCCCGGAACTGCTGGAGGAACTGGCCGCGCCGGAGGAGGCGACGCTGTTCTGACGTCCCGGCGCGGCAGGATGGACGGGTGACGACGAAGATCGCAGTGACCGTCCAGGACGTGCCGACCCCCGCCGGGGACGCCCGCGTCCACTGGTACCTCGCCCCCTCCGCCCGCCTGGTGCTGGCCCTCGGCCACGGCGCGGGCGGCGGCGTCGAGGCCCGCGACCTCCAGGCCCTGGCCGCCGCGCTGCCCCGGCAGGACGTGACGGTCGCCCTGGTGGAGCAGCCGTGGCGGGTGGCCGGAAAGAGGGTCGCCCCCGCGCCCACATCGCTCGACGAGGCATGGCGGGCGCTGTGGCCCGCGCTCACCGCCCCCGGTCTGCCCGTCGTGGCCGGCGGCCGCAGCGCCGGGGCGCGCGTCGCCTGCCGCACGGGCGCGGAGCTGGGCGCGGCCGGGGTCCTCGCGCTCAGCTTCCCGCTCCACCCGCCGGGCAAGCCGGAGAAGTCCCGGGCCGACGAGCTGACGGGCGCGGGACTGCCCACCCTCGTGGTGCAGGGCGGCCGCGACCCGTTCGGGCGGCCGGAGGAGTTCCCTCCTGGTGCCCGGCCGGTGGAGGTGCCGTACGGGGACCACGGCTTCGCGGTCCCCAAGAAGGCGGAGACCACCCAGGACGAGGCGCTCGCGGTGATCACCCGCGCGGTCGAGGAGTGGCTCCGGAGCTTCTGAGCCCTGCCGCGCCCGCGGGGGAATGATCCCGGCCGTACGACTGTTGAGCCCTCTGTAGTCACGACCGGCAAGACGTTAAGGAATGGGAGTTCCCCGCATGGGTTCGATCGCATGCCCGTCCCGCCCGCAGACGGCCGACCTGGGATGGGCGGTCATGGGCGGGGCCCAGCCGGTCGCGGCTGGAGCGGCGGGCGGACCGGATCGTCGTCTATTCTCCGATTCGAGCGGGTCCGCCTCGGGCGCCGCCAGGGTGTTGGAGGAGGTGGGTCCGGTCACTGGGACCGACACGGGGGCCGATGACAGCCAGCGACGGGAGCCCGGCGAGAGCGCGGTCGAGCGCAGTGCGCGCTTCGAGCGCGACGCCTTGACCTTCCTGGACCAGATGTACTCGGCGGCGCTGCGCATGACGCGCAATCCCGCCGACGCCGAGGACCTGGTGCAGGAGACGTACGCCAAGGCGTACGCCTCCTTCCACCAGTTCCGCGAGGGCACGAACCTCAAGGCCTGGCTGTACCGCATCCTGACCAACACCTTCATCAACTCGTACCGCAAGAAGCAGCGCGAGCCGCTGCGCAGCGCGTCCGAGGAGATCGAGGACTGGCAGCTGGCGCGCGCCGAGTCCCACATGTCCACGGGACTGCGCTCCGCCGAGTCCCAGGCGCTGGACCACCTCCCCGACTCCGATGTCAAGGAGGCCCTCCAGGCCATTCCCGAGGAGTTCCGCATCGCGGTCTACCTCGCGGATGTGGAGGGCTTTGCGTACAAGGAGATCGCGGACATCATGGGTACCCCCATCGGCACGGTGATGTCCCGGCTGCACCGCGGCCGGCGTCAGCTGCGCGGCATGCTGGAGGACTACGCCCGCGAGCGCGGCCTCGTCCCCGCCGGGACGGCCGCCGCGCCGAAGGGTTCCGACGAGTCGCACAACCGGAAAGGGTCGGACTCATGAGCTGCGGAGACCCGCACGAGACGGACTGCTCTGAAGTCCTCGACCACCTCTACGAGTTCCTCGACCACGAGATGCCCGAAGGTGACTGCGCCAAGTTCGAGGTGCACATCGACGAATGCTCGCCGTGCCTGGAGAAGTACGGCCTCGAACAGGCCGTGAAGAAGCTCGTCAAGCGCTGCTGCGGCCATGACGACGTCCCCGCCGACCTGCGGTCCAAGGTCATGGGCCGGATCGAGCTGATCCGCTCCGGCCAGACGGTCCCCGAGCAGGACGTGGTGGCCGAGGCGAGGGCCGCCGAGGCGGCGGAGGCCGCCGCGCAGCAGGACTGATCCGGCGCCGCGCCCCGGCGGTTCCGCTCGGCTGTTCTGCGGTACTACTGATCCAAACCACCGCACCCGGGAACGTCACCCGAACGGACGGCGCAATAGCCGGAGCGGCTTTCAGCGCCCGCGGCTGAGCCTATTCTCCCCATCCAGACGCCATGTCCGAGGGTCGGGGAGGACGCGCCATGTGGGCACTTCCGGCGGCGGCGCGCGCCTATATCGCGTGCGCCGTGCTCGCCGCCGCGGTGTGCGCCCTGCCCGCCGTACGGGCCGGGGCCGCGGTGCCCTGGGGCCCGGTGCTGCTGCTCGCCGGCGTCTGCGTCGTCTGCGAACGACTGCCGCGCTGCCCCCTGACCCTGCCCGTCCTGCTCGCCGGGGCCTTCCTGCTGCCGCCGGGCGCCGCCGGGCTGGTGGCCGTCCCCGGCGCCCTCGCCGGGCGGGTGGCACAGCGGCCGGCGTGGCTGCGCCGGCTGTGGCACGCGGCGCAGTCCTCCCTCGCCGCGAACGCCGCCTCGTACGTCTACGGACGGGGCGCCCCCCGCGTGGTCACCGCCCCCGACTTCCCCCACGCCCTGGTGCCCGCCCTGGTCGCGGCGCTCGTCCTCGCCCTCGTCGTCACCGCCCTCGACGGCGGGGTGCTCGTCACCGCCGAGGGCCGCTCCCCGCGCACCGCCTGGCGCGGCCCGCTGCCGGCGGCACTCGTCCCGCCGCTGGCCCACGGGCCGACCGGCCTGATGACGGCCGTCCTGTGGCACAGCCCCTACGGGCCCCCGGCCGCGCTGCTGGTGCTGCTGCCGATGGCCGTCTCCTCCTGGGTCCAGGGCCGCTGCCGCCGGGAGCGCGCCGCACACCAGGCCACGGTCCGGGCCCTGGTGCAGGCCGTCGACCTCAAGGACCGCTACACCCGCGGCCACAGCGAGCGCGTGGGCCGCGCCTCCGTGCTGATCGCCCGCGAGCTGGGCATCTCCGGCGACCGCCTCGAAGCCCTCCGCTTCGCCGGCACGCTGCACGACGTCGGCAAGCTGGGCGTCCCCACCCGGCTGCTGCGCAAGGACGGCCCGCTCACCCCCGAGGAGCGCCGCGTCATCGAGCTCCACCCCGAATACGGCCACGAGATGGTGCGCGGCATCGGCTTCCTCGACGAGGCGCGCGCCGCGATCCTCCACCACCACGAGCGCCTGGACGGCACGGGCTACCCCTACGGCCTGAAGGGATGTCAGATCCCCGAGTTCGCCCGGGTGGTGTCCGTGGCCGACGCCTTCGACGCCATGACCTCCACCCGCAGCTACAGCCGCGCCCGCCCGGTGCCGGTCGCCCTCGACGAGCTCCACCGCTGCTCCGGCACCCACTTCGACCCAGCCATGGTCGCAGCCCTCGCCCGCGCCCTGGACCGCCACGGCTGGCACCCGGCCTTCGCCCCGGACCCGCAGGAACCCGCAGTTCCGGTCAGCCGAAACGTCCCTCTTGATCACTGTTCGGCCCCCGGCGCGCCGGCCGGCACCGACGCCCGGCCGGGAGGCCGGGCATGAGGGCCCCCGGAGCACCGCCCCGCCCACCCCGCCAGGACCGCCGTCCCGGGGACGGGACCCCGACGTGCCAGGGCGCCCCGCGCACCTGGTGGACCGGCCCCCGCGCCGTGCGCGGCGTGCACGGCGCGGCCGGCGCGGCCGCCCTCGGGGCGCTGGCCTGGACCGCCTGGCGGGGCGTGGCCCAGCCCCATGTGGCGCTGGCCTACGGAGTGCTCATCGCCCTCGGCGAGGCCGCGCGGCGGCGGCCCGCGGCGGCCCGCGACACCGCCCCCCTGGGCTCCGCCGGGACGCTCGCCTACGCCCTGCTCGGCGAGATCGGCGGGGAGCCCGCCTCGCACGGCGCCCCCCAGGTCGTCGCCGTCGTGCTCGGCGCCACCCTCGCCGGCGCCGTCGGCCGCCCGCCCGCGCTCGACCGGCTCGCCCGGCGCGTGCTCAACGCCGGCTTCGCCGCCACCTGCTTCCAGCCCCTGCACGCCTGCGGCGTCCTCGGCCGGTGGCCCGCCCACAGCCCGTACTACGCCCTTTTCCTGCTGCTCCTCCTCGCGCTCACCGCCCTGTGCGACGCCGTCGTCGCCGCCGTCCTCACCCGAGCCCGCGCCGGCGGCGCGTACGGCCCGGTGCTGCGCGAGGAGCTGCGGGCCCTGCCCGGCATCGGGTCGGCGATCGGTGCGACCGGCGTGGTGATGGCCCTCGCGGTGGCCGCCGCGGGCCTGTGGGCGCTGCCGGTGTTCTGCCTGCCGCTGCTGGTCACCCAGCTGTCCCTCCACCGCTACGAGGCCGTCCGGGCCACCCGCCGCCAGACCATCGCCTCCCTGGCCAGGGCCACGGAGATCGCCGGCTACACCCCCGCCGGCCACGCCCGCCGGGTGGCGGCGCTCGGCAGGGCCGTGGGCCGCGAGCTGGGCCTGTCCCGGGCCGAGCTCACCGTCGTGGAGTACGCGGCCCTGATGCACGACGTCGGCCAGCTCTCCCTGACCGAACCGCTGCCCGCCGGGGCCACCGAGCCGCTGCCCGCCGAGCAGCGGCGCCGCATCGCCATGCTGGGCGGCGCCGTGGTGCGCCAGACCGGGGTCCCCCCGGAAGTCGCCCTGGTGGTCGAGCGGCAGGCGGATCCGTACCGGGACCAGCCGCTCACGGCGCGTGTCGTCCGGACGGTCAACGCCTACGACGACTACGCCGCCGACCCCGCGTGCGGCCCCCTGCGCGCCCTGGAGCGGCTCCGCCTGGCCACAGCGCACGACCACGAGCCCCGGGTGGTGGAGGCGCTCGCCACGGTGCTCGCCAGGGGCCGCCCCGCACCCTCCGGCTCGTGAGCCCCCTGCCGACCCCTGACCAGCCCGCTGAACCCACGGGTAATGAGCGGGCGTCCGAAGGGGCATGGTTGGATGCGAAGAAGACGAAGAGAATGGCGAGAAAGCGGAAATCGGGGGGTGTCGTGCGCACCGTTGTCGGCAAGAAGGACCGGTGGGTACAGCCGCTCCCCGGAGCAGTCGTGGTGTGGCAGCGCGCCGTCAGGGAGGACGGCGGCCGTCACGCGGTCCAACCGGCGTGGTCGCACGCAGAAACCGGCAGGCGGGAATCGTGAGGATCTTCGGCAAGGTACGGCACCGGCCTTCCGCCTCGTGGCGGCAGGCCACCGACCGTGCCTTCACGCTCATCGGCGACGGCCGGTACGAGGACGCGGGCGCGCTGCTCACGCGCGCGGCCGACATGGAGCCATGGTTGTCCGAGTCGTGGTTCAACCTCGCGCTGCTGCACAAGTTCCGGCACGACTGGGAGCAGGCCCGCGCCGCCGGCCTGCGCGCGGTGGCACTGCTGGACCGCGAGGCGGGCGCCCCGGACTGGTGGAACGTGGGCATCGCCGCCACCGCCCTCCAGGACTGGCCGCTGGCCCGCCGCGCCTGGCAGGCGTACGGGCTCAAGGTCCCCGGCGAGGGCGGCCCGGCCGGCGAGCCGGCCGGCATGGAGCTGGGCAGCGCGGCCGTGCGGCTCTCCCCGGAGGGCGAGGCCGAGGTCGTCTGGGGCCGCCGGCTCGACCCGGCGCGGATCGAGGTGCTCTCCATCCCGCTGCCGTCCTCCGGCCGCCGCTGGGGCGAGGTCGTGCTGCACGACGGCGTCCCGCACGGCGAGCGGGTCACCGCCGCTGGCCCCTCCTACCCGGTCTTCGACGAGATCGAGCTGTGGGCCCCCTCGCCCGTCCCCACCTGGGTGGTGCTGCTGGAGGCGGCCACGGAGGCCGACCGGGACGCCCTGGAGCGGCTCGCGGCCGACGCGGGCTTCGCCGCCGAGGACTGGTCCTCGTCCGTGCGGCTGCTGTGCCGCACCTGCTCGGAGAGCAGGATGCCCAGCGACGAGGGCGACGGCGAGCACCTGGACCCGCACGACCACAGCGAGCCCGGCCACCCCGGCCCGCTCGGCCACCGCACCGCCGGCTCCGGCTCCCTGTGGGTGCCCGAGCGCGAGTGCGGCATCGCCGCGCCGGCGGGCCTGGTGCGCGGCCTGCTGGACGGCTGGGTCGCCGACAGCCCCGACACCCGGGAGTGGCGGGATCTCGAAGAGGTCTGCTGATCGGCCGCCACGGTCCCCGTACCCTGTACGGGGCCCCGTGGTTTCAGGGCAAGATAGTGCTTTCGGGTTGTGAGAGAGGCATACGGCGGACATGGCGCAGCAAGACACTCAGCAGCCGGTGAACGACGAGTCGGGCGAGGCCCGCGAGTTCATCGTGGACACCGAGGACTGCGAGGAGCGCGAGCGCGCCCACCGCGAGCGGGGCACCTCCCGCCCGATCACCGTGGTCGGCAACCCCGTCCTGCACAAGGAGTGCAAGAACGTCACGGAGTTCGACGACGAGCTGGCGAAGCTCATCGACGACATGTTCGCCAGCCAGCGCACGGCCGAGGGCGTCGGCCTCGCCGCCAACCAGATCGGCGTCGACCTGAAGGTCTTCGTGTACGACTGCATGGACGACGAGGGCGTCCGGCACGTCGGCCACGTCTGCAACCCGGTCCTCGACGAGCTGCCGGCCGAGCGCCGCCTCCTCGACGACTCCAACGAGGGCTGCCTCTCGGTCCCGACCGCCTACGCCGCTCTGGCCCGCCCCGACTACGCGGTCGTCCGCGGCCAGGACATGCACGGCAACCCGATCGCGGTCGAGGGCACGGGCTACTTCGCGCGCTGCCTCCAGCACGAGACCGACCACCTGTACGGCTACCTGTACATCGACCGCCTGTCGAAGCGGGACCGCAAGGACGCGCTGAAGCAGATGGCCGAGGGCACCCCGCGCTACCCGGTCGTGGCGAACGACTGACGCGCGCCGCGCACCGCACGACCACGGCGGCGGCAGGGCTGGGGTCTCAGCTCTGCCGCCGCCGCAGTTCTTCGCGCAGCGACTCCTCGCGGGCCGCGTCCTCGGGGGAGAGGACGTCGGCCGGGAAGTCGGAGGGCTCGAAGACCTGCCGGACCTCGACCTCGCCCTCCTCGAAGGGGATGCGCCGGGCCCACTCCAGGGCCTCGTCCATGGAGCCGACCTGGATGATCCAGTAGCCGGCGACCAGGTCGCGGGTGTTCCCGAAGGGCCCTTCCGTGACGACCGGGGTGCCCCCGGAATAGCTCACGCGCGCCCCCTTGGAGGTGGGGTGCAGCCCGTCACCGGCGAGCATCGCGCCCGCCCCGGCCAGCTCCTCGTTGTACCGGCTCATGTCGGCGATCATCTGCTTGGTCGGCATCATGCCGGCCTCGGATTCCTCACTCGCCTTGACGATCATCATAAAACGCGGCATCGCGTGTCTCCGTTCGTCCGGGTTCACTGGGTTCCCGGACGGGAGACACGCGATGCCGCGTGGGCGGGGATTTAACCCGCGAGGGTCACATTCTTCGGGGGGATCAGAAGTCGTCGTCGAAGGCGACCGTGCCCTCGACCGCCACCTGGTACGCGGAGGCGCGGCGCTCGAAGAAGTTGGTCAGCTCCTGGACGTTCTGCAGCTCCATGAAGGAGAACGGGTTCTCCGAGCCGAAGACCGGCTTGAAGCCCAGGCGCTGCAGACGCTGGTCGGCCACGCACTGGAGGTACTCGCGCATGGACTCGGTGTTCATGCCCGGCAGGCCCTCGCCGCACAGGTCGCGGCCGAACTGCAGCTCCGCCTCGACGGCCTCCTTCAGCATGTCCGTGACCTGCTGCTCGAGCTCGGCGTCGAAGAGCTCGGGCTCCTCCTGGCGGACGGTGTCCACGACCTCGAACGCGAAGTTCATGTGCATGGTCTCGTCGCGGAACACCCAGTTGGTGCCGGTCGCCAGGCCGTGCAGCAGACCGCGGCTGCGGAACCAGTACACGTAGGCGAAGGCGCCGTAGAAGAACAGGCCCTCGATGCAGGCGGCGAAGCAGATCAGGTTGAGCAGGAAGCGACGGCGGTCGGCCTTCGTCTCCAGCCGGTCGATCTTCTCGACCTCGTTGATCCACTTGAAGCAGAACTGCGCCTTGTCGCGGATGGAGGGGATGTTCTCCACCGCGTCGAAGGCCGCCGCGCGCTCCTCCGGGTCGGGCAGGTAGGTGTCGAGCAGCGTCAGATAGAACTGGACGTGCACGGCCTCCTCGAACAGCTGCCGCGACAGGTAGAGGCGCGCCTCGGGGGAGTTGATGTGCTTGTACAGCGTCAGCACGAGGTTGTTGGCCACGATCGAGTCGCCGGTCGCGAAGAACGCGACGAGGCGGCCGATCATGTGCTGCTCACCCGGGGAGAGCTTGGCGAGGTCGGCGACGTCCGAGTGGAGGTCGACCTCCTCGACGGTCCAGGTGTTCTTGATCGCGTCGCGGTAGCGGTCGTAGAAGTCCGGGTACCGCATGGGACGCAGGGTCAGTTCGAAGCCCGGGTCCAGCAGGTTCTTCTGTTCGGTGGAGCTCATTACTGGCAGGCCTCGCAGGACTCGGGGTTCTCAAGGGAGCAGGCGATGGCGTCCGCGTCGGGCGCGGCCTGCTGCACGGGGATGGTGGCGGGGGCGGCGGCACCGCCGGACGCCGCGCGGGCGATCCGGGTGGCCGGACGCGAGCGCAGGTAGTACGTCGTCTTGATGCCCTGCTTCCAGGCGTACGCGTACATCGAGCTGAGCTTGCCGATGGTGGGCGAGGCCATGAAGAGGTTCAGCGACTGGCTCTGGTCCAGGTACGGGGTGCGGGCCGCGGCCATGTCGATCAGGAAGCGCTGCGGGATCTCCCAGGCGGTGCGGTACAGGTCGCGCACCTCCTGCGGGATCCACTTCATGTCCTGGATCGAGCCGTTGGCGTCGGTCATGGCGTCACGGGTCGTGCGGTCCCACACGCCGAGCTTCTTCAGGTCCTCCACCAGGTAGGTGTTGACCTGGAGGAACTCACCCGAGAGCGTCTCGCGCTTGAAGAGGTTGGAGACCTGCGGCTCGATGCACTCGTAGACGCCCGCGATGGAGGCGATGGTCGCCGTCGGGGCGATCGCCAGCAGCAGCGAGTTGCGCATGCCGACCTCGCCGATGCGCGCGCGCAGCGCCTCCCAGCGGTCCGCCCAGCCGGGGACGGCGTTCGGGTAGTGGTCGGGGTGCAGCACGCCGCGCGCGGTGCGGGTGGCGGACCAGGCCGGGTGCGGGCCGTGCCGCTCGGCGAGGTCGGCGGACGCCTCGTACGCCGCGAGCATGATCCGCTCGGAGATCCGGGTCGACAGCTCCTTCGCCTCGGCGGAGTCGAAGGGCAGGCGCAGGCGGAAGAAGACGTCCTGCAGACCCATCAGGCCCAGGCCCACCGGGCGCCAGCGGCTGTTGGAGTTGCCGGCCTGCTCGGTCGGGTAGAAGTTGATGTCCACGACGCGGTCGAGGAACGTGACGGCCGTGCGGACCGTGCGGTCGAGCTTCTCCCAGTCCATCTCGCCGTCGGTGCCCAAGTGGGCGGCGAGGTTGACCGAGCCGAGGTTGCAGACGGCGGTCTCGCCGTCGTCGGTGACCTCGAGGATCTCGGTGCAGAGGTTCGAGGAGTGGACGACCTTGCCCTTCTCGGCCGTCTGGTTGGCGGTGCGGTTGGCGGCGTCCTTGAACGTCATCCAGCCGTTGCCGGTCTGCGCGAGGGTGCGCATCATGCGGGCGTAGAGCACCCGGGCCGGGATCTGCTTGACGGCCTTGCCCGCGGCCTCGTAGGCGCGGTACGCGGCGTCGAACTCGTCGCCGTAGAGGTCGACCAGGTCCGGGGTGTCCGCGGGGGAGAACAGCGACCAGTCCGCGTCCGCCTCGACGCGGCGCATGAACTCGTCCGGGATCCAGTGCGCGATGTTGAGGTTGTGGGTGCGGCGGGCCTCCTCACCGGTGTTGTCGCGGAGCTCCAGGAACTCCTCGATGTCCGCGTGCCAGGTCTCCAGGTAGACGCAGGCCGCGCCCTTGCGGCGGCCGCCCTGGTTGACGGCCGCGACGGAGGCGTCGAGCGTCCGCAGGAACGGCACGATGCCGTTGGAGTGGCCGTTGGTGCCGCGGATGAGCGAGCCGCGGGAGCGGATGCGGGAGTAGGACAGGCCGATGCCGCCCGCGTGCTTCGACAGCCGCGCCACCTGGTGGTAGCGGTCGTAGATCGAGTCCAGCTCGTCCAGCGGCGAGTCCAGCAGGTAGCAGGACGACATCTGCGGGTGGCGGGTGCCGGAGTTGAAGAGCGTGGGGGAGGAGGGCAGGTACGACAGCGTGCTGGTCAGCCGGTACAGCTCCGCGACGTCGTCCAGGGCCTGCTCCGAGTGGTTCTCGGCCAGACCGCAGGCCACGCGCAGCAGGAAGTGCTGCGGGGTCTCGATCACGTCGCGGTGGATGGGGTGGCGCAGCAGGTAGCGGCTGTGCAGGGTGCGCAGGCCGAAGTAGCCGAAGCGGTCGTCGGCGCCGTCGGCGAGGGCGGCGTCCACGAGGGCGTCCAGCCGGGCGGCGTGCGTCCGCACGAAGGCGGCCGTCTCGTCGGCGATCAGGCCCTCGCGGTGCCCGACCTCGACGGAGGCGGAGAAGGAGGTCGCGCCCTGGCCGGCCGCCTCGTCGGCGATGGCCCGGGTGAGCAGCCGCGCGGCGAGCCGGGAGTACTCGGGCTCCTCGGCGATCAGCCCGGCCGCGGCCTCGGTCGCGAGGGACCGCAGCTCGGCCTCGTCCGAACCGGGGTGCCGGCCGCGCAGCGCGGCGGCGGCGACCTTGCCCGGGTCGGTGGCCGGAAGGTCGGCGGTGAGATCGGTCAGGGTCCGCAGCAGCGCGGTCCCGGGGCCGCCGGTCGCTTCCGCGTTCGCTGAGACGGGACCTGACTCTAGATCCGCGGGCGCGATGGTCACGGTGGGGCTCTCCCTCGCTCGGCTGGGTGGGCCGCGTCTGGGAGCGCACGACGGTCGCCTACGGGCACGCATCGCTGGCGTGTGCCAGGGCGTGGCTCGTAGGCGTCCGCCGGCCCACCCCTCGAGGCCCGGACGAATTCAACGCCCATAGCCGAGCCAAGGGCAGGCTCGGTGGTGGGCGCGCTGGCGGCAGGTCCTCGGACTTCAGGTGCGCCTGGTATATGCGCACACATACACCGTTGCGGGACAGTTCCGGATTTCCACCGGATTCCCCTGCGACGACAGCGAGCACGAGCATACATCTAGTGCTGGGCCTCGGAGGCACCCCCACATGTTGTGTCGGGCCGTCATGAAGTGGTTGCGGAATGTGGTAGCGGGGTGGGGTGTTGGGGTGTTCCGGGAGAGCCGTCACGGGGCGTGGGAGGACGCGCGGGGGCCCCGGTGTGCCGGGTGACGGGAAGGGTGCGGCGAGGGCGCCAGAGGGGTGGCTGGGGGCCTTCGGGGGGTGCTTCGGCCGGCCCCGGCCGGGTGCCGGGGAGGTTGCCCCGGTCGGCGCCCGTCGGGCCCGGCGCGGGGGTGGGGGGAACGACGAACGACCGCGCCGCCCGGCCGGTGGAACCGGTCCGGGCGGCGCGGTCGGCCGCGGCTGCTCGGGTGGAGGAGGCGGAAGCCTCAGTGGCCTCCCGGCACCCCCGCCGTCGCCGGGGGCAGCTCCCGCTCCACGCCCGGGTCGCCCGCGTCGGCGGTGTAGTCCGACGGCTTCGTCTGGTCCACGCCGTCCGGGGCGCCCACCGCCTTCAGGACGAAGGTGAGGACGACGACCACGAGGACGTTCAGGACGAAGGCGGTCAGACCGATGTATCCCTTCTCACCGATCAGCGGGATCAGGTTCGTGTTGCCGAAGTGGTCCTGGGTCGCGCTCGGCGTGTCGTACGCCCGCCAGGTCCCGTACGCCATGCCGGCCGCCCAGCCCGCCAGCAGCGCCCAGCGGTGGAACCAGCGCGTGAAGAGCCCGCCCACCAGGGCCGGGACGGTCTGGAGGATCCAGATGCCACCCAGCAGCTGGAAATTGATGGCCACTGTTTTGTCCATCGTGAGGACGAAGACCAGCGCGCCCACCTTCACCAGCAGGGAGGCCAGCTTGGACACCTTCGCCTCGTGCGCCGGCGTCGCGTCCGGCTTGAGGAAGTCCTTGTAGATGTTGCGGGTGAAGAGGTTCGCCGCCGCGATCGACATGATCGCCGCCGGGACGAGCGCGCCGATGCCTATCGCCGCGAAGGCCACGCCGGTGAACCAGTCGGGGAACATGTCCTCGAACAGCTGGGGGATCGCCAGCTGGCCGTTCTTCACCTTCACCCCGGCCGCGATGGCCATGAAGCCCAGCATCGCCAGCAGGCCCAGCATGAGCGAGTAGAGGGGGAGGATGGTGGTGTTGCGGCGGATGACGTTGCGGCTCCTGCTGGAGAGGACGGCCGTCACCGAGTGGGGGTAGAGGAAGAGGGCCATCGCGGAGCCCATGGCCAGCGTGGCGTACGCCCACTGGGCGTCGGGTCCGGGGACGAGGGAGCCGCGCGGCTTGCCGGTGGCCGGGTTCTTTGCGGAGAAGGCCTCGCCCGCCTTCGCGAAGATGTCGTCGAATCCGCCCAGTTTGATGGGGATGTAGATGATCGCCACCACGATGACGATGTAGATCAGGGCGTCCTTGACGAACGCGATCAGCGCCGGTGCGCGCAGGCCGGACGAGTAGGTGTACGCCGCGAGCACGCCGAAGGCGATGAGCAGGGGAAGGTCCTTGACGAACCAGTTCGCGTCCGCCCCGCCGCCGACGCCCATGACGTCGAGCACCGCCTGGATGCCCACCAGTTGCAGCGCGATGTACGGCATCGTCGCGAGGATGCCGGTCAGGGCCAGGGCGAGCGAGAGGCCCTTCGAGCCGAACCGGCCCCGGACGAAGTCCGAGGAGGTGACGTATCCGTGCCGGTGGGCGACCGACCACAGGCGGGGGAGGAAGGTGAAGACCAGCGGATAGCACAGGATCGTGTACGGCACCGCGAAGAACCCGGCCGCGCCGCCCGCGTAAATGGCGGCCGGTACGGCTACGAACGTATACGCGGTATAGAGGTCGCCGCCCAGCAGGAACCAGGTGACCCAGGTACCGAACGAACGGCCGCCGAGGCCCCATTCGTCGAGGTTTTCCGCGTTCTCGGCCCGCCGCCATTTCGCGGCCATGAAGCCCATGACGGTGACCGCGAGGAAGAAGAAGATGAACACGGCGAGTGCCACGCCGTTGACGCCGTCCTTCATCGGCCCGCACCCCTTCCGCGCGTCCGCTCATGACGTCGTACGAGCACGTAGGCGATGACCGTGAGCAGGGTCGATATGACGACCCACAGCATCTGGTACCAGTAGAAGAAGGGGATTCCTATAAAGGACGGGGTGACCCGGGCATAGGAGCCGACCCACAGCATCGCCACGAAGGGGATCGCGAGGCATACGCCCGCGACGAACAGCGGAACGGGCACGACCGGTTTGCGGCCGTCCGCGGGTGGTTGCTCGGGTGGTTCCGACATGCGGTGACTCCGTCCCTGCGCGATCACTTGCGTAATGCGCAGGAAATCTAGGGGAGGGAGCCTCCGGACGTCACCCCCTATCCGCATATCGGTATGACAACGCCGCGGGGCCGGGGGCGGCGGTGTCGCCCGCCGCCGTCCGGCCCGTACCGCGCGCGGCGCTCAGCGACCCGTCTCCCCGCGGTTCACGGCCATCACCACCACGGCCCCCGCCATGATCAGACGATCCGTCAAGGCGTCTATCTGCCGTCGCTGTTCGGCCGGCAGCCGCCAGTCCTCCCACCACGAGGTCTCCTGCGCCGAGGGCGGTGCCTGCCACTCGGCGGCCCAGTCCTGGGCGAGCTGCGCGGCGAGGGGGACGGCCGAGCGGGCCAGGTTCGCGTACGCGGCCAGGAGCGCCACCATGGGGCCGTCCGCCAGCCAGTCGCGCCAGGCCGCCAGCAGCCCGTCCGCGAGGTGGGACACGTCCTCCAGCCACAGCACGTGCTGGGTCACCCAGCCCTGGGGGCTGGGGCAGGCGGGCATGCCCGGCAGGAGGCGGGGCGGCAGTCCGTCGCGACGGGTCAGGAAGTCCCGGGCGAGGGTCAGCTCGTAGTCCGAAGGGGTCCAGGAGCGCTCATTGAGGGCGATCGCGGCGGCATCGACGGCATCGACGGCGTGGCTCATCCCGCCACCGTACGTGGTCGCTTCCGGCGGTCCGGGCTCCAGGGCCAAGTCGTGCACCGGACCCCTACGCGACACCCACGGGACGCCCCCCCCGGGGCGCCGCCCGGCCAGGGGTCACTCGGCCGGGGGTCACTCGGCCGGGCGGCGCAGCCGGGCCACGAACTTGTACCGGTCGCCCCGGTACACCGACCTGACCCACTCCACCGGCTTGCCCTCCGCGTCCAGCGAGTGGCGGGAGAGCATGAGCATGGGCAGGCCCACGTCCGTGCCCAGCAGGCCCGCCTCGCGGGGCGTGGCCAGGGACGTCTCGATGGTCTCCTCCGCCTCGGCGAGGTGGATGCCGTACACCTCGGCGAGGGCCGTGTAGAGCGAGGTGTACTTCGCCAGGCTCCGGCGCAGGGCCGGGAAGCGCTTCGCCGACAGATGGGTGGTCTCGATGGCCATGGGCTCGCCGCTGGCGAGTCGCAGCCGTTCGATGCGCAGGACGCGGCCGCCCGTGGTGATGTCCAGCAGCCGGGCGAGGCGGTCGTCGGCGGTGACGTAGCCGATGTCGAGGAGCTGGGAGGTGGGCTCCAGGCCCTGGGCGCGCATGTCCTCCGTGTAGGAGGTCAGTTGCAGCGCCTGGGAGACCTTCGGCTTCGCGACGAAGGTCCCCTTGCCCTGGATGCGCTCCAGCCGCCCCTCGACGACCAGTTCCTGGAGGGCCTGACGCACCGTGGTGCGCGAGGTGTCGAACTCGGCGGCGAGCGTGCGCTCCGGGGGGACCGGGGTGCCCGGGGGCATGGTTTCGGTCATTTCCAGCAAGTGGCGTTTGAGGCGGTAATACTTGGGAACGCGCGCCGTCCGCGCACCGCCCGAAGCGCCGCTCTCCGCTGTCCCGCCCTCGGTCGCCATGGCGTGCCTTCCCGACTCCGATGATCCTGCTGCCGTCACCGGCTCCTCCGTCTATAGCGGTCACATGGTGGCACGGGCCGAGCCCGAGGGGACCGGAGATACCCGGCTCGACCTTGAGGTGTCGGTCCGGTAACGGAGCCGACAGCGACTCTTATACACCCTTGACACCCCAAAAGGTCTAGGCCAAGCTGCGGGCACTGGTCTAAACCATTAAAGACCACATTCGGTCCTTGAGGAGAGTGCTGTGAAGCGTGGGCTCATAGCGGCGACGGGTGTCGCGGCCATGTTGGTGAGTGTTGCGGCCTGTGGGTCCAGCGACAGTGACAAGGCGACCGACGCCGGCGGTTCCCGGGGCAAGACCCTGACCGTCTGGTTCATGGATGGCTCGAATCCTGCGGGCTGGACGGACGCGGTCAAGACCGAGTTCGAACAGAAGACCGGGGCGAAGCTGGACATCCAGATCCAGAAGTGGGACGGCATCCAGCAGAAGCTGACCACCGCCCTCTCCGAGTCCACACCCCCGGACGTCATCGAGATCGGCAACACCCAGACCCCGTCCTACGCCGAGACCGGCGGCCTCGCGGAGCTCGACGACCTGAAGAAGGAGATCGGCGGGGACTGGACCGAGTCCCTCAACAAGCCGTCCGTCTTCGAGGGCAAGCAGTACGCCGCCCCCTGGTGGGCGGCCAACCGCGTCGTCGTCTACAACAAGAAGATCTGGGCCGACGCGGGCATCACGGACGTCCCCAGGACCCGGGCCGAGTTCTTCAAGGACCTCGAAGCGATTCAGAGCAAGGGCGAGGCCGAGCCCCTCTACCTCCCGGGCCAGAACTGGTACTTCTTCGACGGCCTGACCATCGGCGCCGGCGCCGACCTGGTGAAGAAGGACGGCAAGAAGTACGTCTCCAACCTCGGCGACCCGAAGGTCGCCAAGGCCATGGAGGTCTACAAGCAGTACCAGTCCTTCAGCAAGGCCCCCAAGGACAAGGACGAGGCCACCCCGCAGCAGGCGGACGTCTTCGCCAAGGGGAAGACCGGCGCGTTCATCGGCATGGGCTGGGAGGCCGACACCGCGGTCAAGGCCAACCCGGAGATCAAGAAGGACATCGGCTACTTCACCGTCCCCGGTGAGAGCGCCGACAAGCCCGAGGGCGTGTTCCTCGGCGGCTCCAACCTCGCCGTCGCCGAGGGCAGCAAGAAGAAGGACCTCGCCAAGGAGTTCCTGAAGATCGCGCTGTCCGACAAGAACGAGGGCGCGCTGGCCAAGGAGGTCGGCTCCATCCCCAACAAGGACGCCCTGCTGGCCCACGTGAAGGGCAACGCCGTCGCCGAGGCCGCCGCGCCCGCCGCCAAGAGCGGCGGCACCACGCCGCTGATCCCCGAATGGGCCAACGTCGAGAACGCGCCCAACCCGATCAAGGCCTACATGACGGCCGTCCTGAACGGCAAGTCCCCCGAGGAAGCCGCCAAGCAGGTCGAGGCCGACATGAACAAGCGCCTCAGCCAGAAGCAGTGACCCGCCGCTTTCCGTACGGGCAGGCCCACGGCGCCGGCCCGTACGGAAACGCGTAGACGCAACACGGTTCGACAGGGGAGAAGGCGGACGACGATGTCAGCGCAGACCGAAGAGGCGACGGCCGCCCCGCCGGCGCCGACGACCGGCAAGGGGGGCGCCCCGCCGCCCCGCCCGGGCCGCACACGGGCCGGACGCGCCGTCCCGTACGTGCTGATCCTCCCCGCCGCCGCCCTCCTCGTGCTGCTGGGCTGGACGATGGTGAAGAACGGCCTGCTGTCGTTCCAGAACCTCAACCGGCGCCAGCTCATCCGGCACGTCACCGAGTGGACGGGCGCAGGCAACTACCGGGACGCCCTCGGCAGCGCGGAGTTCTGGGGCGTCACCGGCCGGTCCGTCGTCTTCACCGCCGCCAACGTCGTCCTGATCATGGTGCTGGGCTGCCTCATCGGCCTGCTGCTCGCCCGGCTCGGCACGAAGACGCGCCTGCTGCTCTCGCTCGGCCTCCTCCTCCCCTGGGCCATGCCCGTCGTCGCCGCGACCACCGTCTTCCAATGGCTGTTCGACCAGCGCTACGGCATCGTCAACCACCTGCTGGACCAGGCCGGCTGGCACTCCATGGCCGGCTACAACTGGACCGGCGACCAGCTGTCGACGTTCTTCGTCATCACCGTGCTGATCGTCTGGCAGTCGATCCCCTTCGTGGCGATCAACCTCTACGCCGCCACGACCACGATCCCCACGGAGCTGTACGAGGCGGCCTCGCTGGACGGCGCGGGCACCTGGAAGCAGTTCACCTCCGTGACCTTCCCCTTCCTGAAGCCCTTCTTCCTCGCCACCACCTTCCTTGAGGTCATCTGGGTCTTCAAGGCGTTCACCCAGGTCTTCGCGATCAACGAGGGCGGCCCCGACCGGCTCACCGAGACGCTGCCCGTCTACGCCTTCACCGAGGGCATCGGCAGCCAGCACTTCGGCATGGGCGCCGCGATCTCCATCCTGACCATCGTGATGCTGCTGGTCCTGACCGCCTACTACCTGCGCCTTGTGCTCAAGCAAGAGGAGGACGAGCTGTGAGGCGTCCCGCCCCGAACCGCACTGTCCCGGGCCGCACCACCCCCAGCCGCACCGCCCCCAGCCGCCGGACCGGAGCCGGCCCGCTGCTCGGTCGCGTCTGGCCGGGGGCGACGGCGGTCGTCCTCTTCGTCGTCTTCGCGTTCCCCGTCTACTGGATGTTCGCCACGGCCCTCAAGCCC
This sequence comes from Streptomyces cinnamoneus, assembly GCF_002939475.1. Lineage (NCBI taxonomy): Bacteria > Bacillati > Actinomycetota > Actinomycetes > Kitasatosporales > Streptomycetaceae > Streptomyces > Streptomyces cinnamoneus. The sequence goes on from NZ_PKFQ01000001.1 coordinate 4,713,835, forward strand.
ACCCCGGACATCGTCAGCGAGACCCCCGTCTGGTTCCCCACCAGCCCCACCTTCGAGCACTTCACCAAGGCCGTGGACGCCGACGGCTTCTGGACGTTCGTCGGCAACTCCCTGACCGTCACCCTGGTCGCCGTCGGGCTCTCGCTCGTCATCGCGCTGCTCGCGTCGTTCGCCGTCGCCCGCATGCGCTTCAAGGGCCGCAAGAGCTTCATCCTGGTCATGATGATGGCCCAGATGGCCCCCTGGGAGGTCATGACCATCGCCTACTACATGATCGTGCGCGACGCGGACATGCTCAACAGCCTGCCGCCCCTCATCGCCATCTACACGGTCATGGTGCTGCCCTTCACCGTCCTGACGCTGCGCGGCTACGTCGCCGCCGTGCCCAAGGAGCTGGAGGAGTCCGCGATGGTCGACGGCTGCACCCGCACCCAGGCGTTCCTCAAGGTGATCTTCCCGTTGCTCGCGCCCGGCCTGATGGCCACGTCGCTGTTCGGATTCATCACCGTCTGGAACGAGTTCCCGATGGTCCTGATCCTCAACAAGGACGCCGGGTCCCAGACCCTGCCCCTCTGGCTCACCGGCTTCCGCACCACCTTCGGCGACGACTGGGGCGCCACCATGGCCGCCTCGTCGCTCTTCGCCGTACCGATCCTCATCCTCTTCGTGATCCTCCAACGCAAGGCGGTCGGCGGCCTCACGTCCGGCGCGGTGAAGGGCTAGGTACTACAGACATGACCGCACCCACGTCCCCCCGCACCCTCACCCGCGACGCCCTCGCCGTGCTCCAGCCCGGCTTCACGGGCACCACCGCGCCCGACTGGCTGCTGCGCCGGCTCGGCGAGGGCCTCGCCTCCGTCGGACTCTTCGGCCGCAACATCGCCTCGCCCGAGCAGCTCGCCGCCCTCACCGAGCGGCTGCGCGCCGAGCGCGGCGACGTGCTCGTGGCCATCGACGAGGAAGGCGGCGACGTCACCCGCCTGGAGGCGCGCACCGGCTCCTCCTTCCCCGGCAACCTCGCCCTCGGCACCGTCGACGACACCGAGCTGACCCGGGCCGTCGCCCACGAGCTCGGCCGCCGCCTCGCCGAGTGCGGCGTCAACCTCAACTGGGCGCCCTCCGGCGACGTCAACTCCGACCCGGACAACCCCGTCATCGGCGTACGGTCCTTCGGCGCCGACCCCACGCTCGTCGCCCGGCACACCGCCGCCTACGTCGACGGCATGCAGTCCGCCGGAGTGGCCGCCTGCACCAAGCACTTCCCCGGCCACGGCGACACCGCCGTCGACTCCCACCACGACATGCCGCGCATCGACGCGGACCTCGCGACGCTGCACGCCCGCGAACTGGTGCCCTTCCGCGCCGCGATCGGAGCCGGCACGAAGGCGGTGATGAGCGCCCACATCCTGCTGCCCGCGCTCGACCCCGCCCTGCCCGCCACCCTCAGCCCGACCGCGCTGCACGGGCTGCTGCGCGCCCCCGTCACCCGGGGCGGCCTCGGCTTCGACGGCCTGATCGTCACCGACGGCATGGAGATGCGGGCGATCTCCGCCACGTACGGGATCGAGCGCGGCAGCGTCATGGCCCTCGCGGCGGGCGCCGACGCGATCTGCGTCGGCGGCGGACTGGCCGACGAGGCCACCGTGCTGCGCCTGCGCGACGCGCTCGTCGCGGCCGTCCGCTCCGGCGACCTGCCGGAGGAACGGCTCGCGGACGCGGCCGCCCGGGTGCGGGCCCTGGCGGACTGGACCACGGGCACGGGCGCGCGGGAGGGGAGCGCGCCCGCCCCCGGAGTGGGCCTCACGGCCGCGCGCCGGGCGCTGCGGGTGACGAGGACGCCGGGGTACGAGCCGCCGGCCGGGCCCGTGTACGTGGCCGCGTTCACCCCCGGCGCGAACATCGCCGTCGGCGACGAGACGCCGTGGGGCGTGGGCGCGGAGCTGGTGCGGCTGCTGCCCGGCACGCGGACGCGGACCTACGGCCCCGAGTCGGCCTGCGCGGACGCGGTCCTGACGGCGGCGGGGGAGCGGCGGATCGTCGCCGTCGTCCGCGACGTCCACCGCCACCCGTGGATGGCACGCGCGCTGGGCGCGCTGCTGGCCGCGCGGCCGGACACGGTCGTCGTGGAGATGGGCCTCAACGAGGCCCCGCCCACGGGCGCGCTGCACATCGCCACACACGGCGCGGCCCGGGTGTGCGGCACGGCCGCGGCGGAGGTCGTGGCGGAGGCCGTGGCGAGTACCTAGGCGGCGGACCCGGGCCGTGCGGGCGGGGGTCACCCCCGGCCGCTCGCCCCCGCCCGCACGGCACCGGCGCTGGCCACCACCACCAGGACGATCGCCAGGCACTGCGGGGCCGACAGCGTCTGCCCCAGCACCAGGAACCCGGCCAGCGCCGCGACCGCCGGGGCCAGGCTCATCAGCACCGCGAAGGTCGCCGCCGACAGGCGGCGCAGGGCCAGCAGCTCCAGCGCGTACGGCACCCCCGAGGACAGCAGCGCCACGGCCGCCCCGAGACCCAGCACGCCCGGTTCGAGCAGCGTGCCGCCCGCGGAGCCGATCCCCAGCGGCAGGCTCACCAGCGCGGCCACGCCCATCGCCACGGCCAGCCCGTCCAGCCGCGGGAAGCGGGCCCCCGCCCGGGAGTTGAAGACGATGTACGCCGCCCACATCACGCCCGCCCCCAGCGCGAACCCGGCGCCCGCCGGGTTGAGCCGGTCGAAGCCCTCCTGCCCGAGCAGGAAGACGCCCGCGAGCGCCAGCCCCGCCCACACCAGGCTCACCGCCCGGCGCGCGGCGACGACGGACAGCAGGAGCGGGCCGAGGACCTCCAAGGTGACCGCCGGGCCCAGCGGGATCCGGTCGATCGCCTGGTAGAAGAGGATGTTCATCCCGCCGAGCGCGAGCCCGAACGCCCCGGCGACGGCCCAGTCCGAACGGCTGTGGCCCCGCAGCCGAGGCCGGCAGAAGGCCAGCAGCAGCACGGCCGCGATCGTCACCCGCAGCGCGACCACACCGAGGGCGCCCGCGCGCGGGAAGAGCAACGCGGCGACGGCGGAGCCGAACTGCACCGAGACGGTACCGGCCAGCACCAGCCCGATGCCGCCGAGACTGCCGACGCCGGCGGGCGCCGGCGCCGCACGGACACCGCCGGCTGTCGGGGTGCCGGGAGCCGCAGTGGAGGTCATTTTTGTCATGTCCTCACGCTAAAGATCTCGCCCGCTCCCCGTGAAATGCTTGCTGGCCCGCCGTTATGCTTTTGAGGCATGACCATGGAGCTGCGCCATCTGCGGGCCTTCCTCGCCATCGCCGAGGAGGGCACGATCACGCGCGCCGCGGCCCGGCTGCACACCGGGCAGCCCGCCCTCTCCCGGACGCTCCGCCAACTCGAGGACCACCTGGGCGTACGCCTGGTCGACCGTTCCACCCACCACCTGGAACTGACGGCGGCGGGCCGCGCGTTCCACGACAAGGCCGCCGCCGCGCTGGCCGCCGTGGACACGGCCCTCGACCCCCGCTCCCTGACGACCCTGCCGCTGCGCCTCGGACACCCCTGGGCCGCGCTCGGGCCCCACACCATCCCGCTGCTGCGCCGCTGGGACGAGGAGCACCCGGACGTGCCGCTGGAGCTGCGCCGCGTCGACGACCGCACGGCCGGACTCACCCGGGGCACGGTCGACGTCGCGCTGCTGCGCGGCGACGTGACGGCACCGGGACTGGTCACGCGGCTGCTCCTGGAGGAGGAACGGGTCGCGGTGGTGCCCGCGGGCAGCGCCCTCGCCGACCGCGACGCCCTCACGCTGGCGGACCTCGCGGCGTGGCCGATCGCCTTGAACACGGTGGCGGGCACCACGACGCTGGACCTCTGGCCCGCCACGGCGCGCCCGGCGGCGACGATCCAGGTCACCAACACGGACGAGTGGCTGACGGCCATCGCCGCGGGCCGGGCCGCGGGCATCACGACCTCGGCGACGCCGGGCCTGCACAAACACCCCGCGATCGCCTACCGCCCCCTGACCGACGCCCCACCGGTGCCGTTGCTCCTGGCCTGGCGCCCCGGCCCGCCGGCCCACCCGTCGATTCCGGAGTTGGTCCGGCTGGCGCGGGAGGTGGTGGCGGCGGCCTGACGCACACGCGGCTGCTGCGCCTCCCCGCCGAGGCGTAACTTCGGGGCATGGCGAACGAGCACCTGGGCGATCGCGTAGGCAGGCTCCGCAGAATGGCCGACCTTACGCAGGAAGAACTGGCCGGACGTTCCGGCGTGTCAGTCGACGTCGTGCGCAAACTTGAGCAGCGGCGCAAGAACTCGGCCCGCCTGCCCACGCTTCACGCCCTCGCCAAGGGGCTGGGAGTGGAGGTCACGACCCTGGTGGGCGACCCGCCGGGCGTGCCGTCCAACGGTGCGGCGGAGCCACCCGCGCTGGTGTCCTTGCGGCGGGCCATCATGCCGCCCCTCTTCGAGCCCCCACCCGAGCCGCGGGGAGTGGAGGAGCTGTCGTTGCCGTTGCTGCGGGCCGAGATCGAGGACGCCTGGACGCTCTATCACGCGGCTGACTTCGGCCGGGTCATGGAGACGCTGCCGGGCATCATCGCCGACGCGCGCCTGGCGGCCGCAGTCGGCAGTGACGAACAACGGGCGGCCGGGCAAGGCGCCTTGGCCAAGGCCCTCCAGCTGGGCGGCCATCTGTCCATCCGGCTGGGGAAGACGGATCTCGCCCTGTCGAGCCTCGAACGGGCCATGGCGGCGGCGGAGGCGTCGGCAGACCCGCTTCTGCCTGCCATGATCTGCAACTCTGTGGCATGGGCGTATCAACGCCAGAACCGCCTCGACGACGCGGGGCACCTTGCCGTACACGCCGCCGACGGCGTCGAGCGCGGCCATGTCCACAATGCCGAAGGCGTACGGGTCTGGGGCGGACTGCTGATGTCGGCCGCCACGAGCACCGCCCGCTCCGGGGACTACGACACCGCGAACGACATGATGCGGATCGCGGAGCAGGGCGCAGGGCGCCTGGCGTCCATGCCCGCCCCGGCCAACGGGAAGTTGCTGAGCATCTTCAGCAAGTCCTCGGTGCGCATCGAGCGGGTACGGCTGGCCGTCCAGCACGCCCGCCCGGAGGAAGCCCTCGACCTGGCCAGGGGAATGCGTCTGAGCAAGGACACCCCGCCGTCGTGGCGGACGTGGCTCCTCCTGGACGTCGCCCGTGCGTACACGGACATCGGTGACGCGGAGAACGCCGTCAAGGCTCTGGAGAAGCTCCACCGCGAGGCCAGGGCCTGGATGCGGCATCACACGCTCGCCGTGGCGACGGTCAACGACCTCTGGTCCCGGCCGGCCCGGCCACCGGGCTTGCGGAAGCTGGCGGAGTTCCTGGGCATCGCGGATTAGCGTCGCGGAAGTAGGACGTTCCGTCCCTGGGGCGGCAGTCGTCATGACGGCACCCTCGTGCCATGGCGACGACCAGCAAGCAGCAGGCTCAGGAGACCACGGGCCGTTCCGGGCCTCGCTGCCCCGCGTGTTGGGGAATCAGAAGACGGCACGCGCAGGCCCTGGAGAGCGACGATCTGCACACGGCGGTCGCCATGACCGTGGCGATGGGCCGCCACCTGCGGGCCGCGCACTCGTGACCGACCTCGCTGCGCAGAGGCGCTGCCCCCATCCTGAAGCCGCATGGTCGACAGATGAGGGTGTGCGGACCTGCGAGAGGTGCGGAGTGCGCCGCTTCGTGGACTACAGGGCCGTGGGACTGGCCGTCGACCTGCCCGAAGCACTGACGCGCCACGGTGTCACGGTCGTCGGAGCGGGCATCGGCGCGTTCTGTGTGAACGGAGCATCCATGGGGCAAGGTAGTGGTCCGCGCTCCGAGGCGGCTGATCCCGCTTCTCAGGGAGGTGCTTGATGGCGCAGAGCTTGAGCAGCTTTGCCGACCTGATCGGGTCCGCCGACGGCTCGGCAGTGCACTTGGAGATGCGCGACGCGTATGCCGTGGACGGCGAGGCCGACGGTTTTGCGGCGTGGAAGGCGGGCCATCGCCTCGATCCGTCGGATCGCCGGTCCTGGTGGCGCCCCTGGCTCGACCTGGTGCAGGAGGTCACTGGCAAGGGCGTGACGATGCGTCGTGCCCGGATCGTGTTCGAGCCTGTGAGCGAGTACATCCGGTTCGAGCACTCGGGGACGTTCACGAACGTCGCAGCCGGTGAGGAGGTTCGCTGGCTGCCCCGGAGGAACGCGTCGGACATCGCGCTCCCGGGCAATGACTTCTGGCTCTTCGACGGCCGGATCGTGCAGTTCAACGTCTTCGACGGCGACGGCCGATGGGTTCACACCGACCAGACAGAGGATCCAGCAACCGTCAGACTCTGCGTCTCGGCCTTTGAAGCGGTGTGGGAGCGCGGTATCCCGCACGAGAAGTACGCCCTCTGACAAGAACCAGCCGGCCAGTTCATGCCCTCGTCGGCCTGCTCCAGCGCCCAGGCGGGACGCGGGGCCCTCGCCGCTCGCCTGGACAAGGCCCAGGCCGGAACCAGCCCCACCTGAGCCGGGCCACCACGGCCCCGTTCGTACGCGGCGCGCGAGCGGGCCCGACAGTCGTCCCAGACGGTCAACTCGTATGGCTGGACGATCCGGACACCGTCATCAATCGCGCACAATCGTTCAACTTGCCATGAACCGAGCCCAAGTTCACCAGTGCGCCCTACGGTGGCCCATATCAAGCGACCCCCGCGCAGGATTGGCGCCTGCATCGGGGGTCTACAGCCACCAGGAGAACAGGCCCTCCCAGGGATGCACCGAAATGTTAGCGCCCCCGCGCGCTTCTTCTCTCAGGTACCGAACGAAATCATCCGCCATCCGCGGCTGTCGCCGGACGCGAAGTGTCTGCTGCTCTGGCAGCTCTCCCTCCCCGGCGACCTCGACCAGCCCTTCTACACCACCGCCCAGCGCGCCGGCATCAAGAAGACCGCCTTCACCCGCGCCAAGCGCCAGCTGATCGCCGAGGGCTACTTCCACGACTGGCGGCGGCAAGGCCCCGACGGGCGGTGGGCCACCGAACAGCTCATCTCCAATGTGCCGCTCACTCGCGAAGAAGCCGCAGCCGTCCGTGACGGCAAGCAGCCGCCGGGTGCCGCCGATCCGGCCCCCGGTGAACCGTCGCGCCGGGCCGTCGGCCGTTCCCCTGAGAAGACCGAGGGGAACACCTCCCACCCTCCCCTCCCACCGGCCGAGGAAGCTGACGAGGTTGACGAGGCCGGGCAGGCCGAGGGCGAGGAACCGGCGCGCGGCGCCCACACCGAGCGCGGTGCCCGCCTTCTCGCCGCCCTGGTCCGTACCGACCGGCGCCTCCGGCTCGGCGGTGGTGACGTGCGGCAGCTCGCACCGCTCGCGGGGGAGTGGCTCCTGCGCGGCGTCACACCGCACGACCTGCACGAGGCGCTGACCTCCGGGCTGCCCGACCGGCTGCGCTCGCCCGCCGGAATCCTGCGGGACCGGCTCACGCGCAAGATGCCCGAGCCCCCGGCTCACGGCCCGGCCCCCGAGGGCGTACCCCGCCCCCGCCCCCTGCGGGCCTGCGCGGGCCGCTGCGGGCGGGTCATCCGGCCGCTCGGGGACGAGACGCACTGCCGCGACTGCCGTACGCAGGGGGCCGTGGACCGGGAAGGCGGCGCCGTCGCCGCCACCCGGCGCGGCGTGGCCGCGGTGCAGGCCGCCATGCTGGGCGCCGCCTGCCTGCCCTGAGCCGGCAGCCGGTCACCGGCGGGTTGCCGCCGTCCGCCACCCGGCGCGGCACGGGAGCGGTGCGGGTCCTGCCCTGAGTCAGGAGCCCGCTACAGCCCCTGCCACACCGGCTTGTTCGCGTACGTGTGCCGGAAGTAGTCCGCCAGGCGCAGCTTCGACGCCGCGGCCTCGTCGACCACGACCGTCGCGTGCGGGTGCAGCTGGAGCGCGGAGGCGGGGACCACCGAGGCGACCGGGCCCTCGACGCTCGCCGCGACGGCGTCGGCCTTGCCCTCGCCCGTGGCCAGCAGCACCAGGTGGCGGGCCTCCAGGATCGTGCCGATGCCCTGGGTGATGACGTGGTGGGGCACCTGCTCGATGTCGCCGTCGAAGAAGCGCGCGTTGTCGACGCGGGTCTGCTCCGTCAGCGTCTTGATGCGGGTGCGGGAGGCGAGCGAGGAGCAGGGCTCGTTGAAGCCGATGTGCCCGTCCGTGCCGATCCCCAGCAGCTGGAGGTCCACCCCGCCCGCCTCGGCCAGCACGCGGTCGTACGCCTCGCAGGCGGCCTGGACGTCCTCGGCGGTGCCGTCCGGGCCCATGAAGGACGCCTCGGTCAGACCGAGGGGCTCGACGACCTGGCGGAGCACCGTGGAGCGGTACGACTCGGGGTGGTCGGCGGGCAGGCCGACGTACTCGTCGAGCTGGCAGACGCGGGCCCGCGAGGCGTCCACGTCACCGGTGCGCACCTTCGCGGACAGGGCCTCGTAGACGGGCAGCGGAGTGGAGCCCGTGGCCACGCCGAGCAGGGCGTCGGGCTTGCGGCGCAGCAGAGCGGCCATGGCCTCGGCGATCAGCTCGCCGCCTGCCTTGGCGTCCGGGACGATGACAACTTCCACGCTGGGCCTGCCGATCTGGAGAGGGGTGTGGTATAGACCAATTTAGCAGAACGGACCCCGGCGGAACGGGCCCCGGAAACGACTGCGGGCCGCGGCGCTGGCGGGACCCTCAACCCGACCGGCACCGCAGCCCGAGCGACATCGGCGACGACCGTCGGCCGCGGGGTGTGCGGGCCCCACGGCCCGGCCGGGCCGACGGAGGCCGCCACGCCGTCAGGGGCGTGCGGCCTCGTCCCGCCCCCCTGTGCGGAGGAGGCGGAAACTTTGCCTTTCCATTGTGGACTAGACCATTCGCCGGTGTCCATGCCCCTTCACCCGCAGGTGGAAAAACCCGGGCCCGGCGCCCGCGGGTAGGCTCGGGGCCGTGCCCTCCATGAACGACCTCGTACGCCAGCACACCGCCCTCGACGACTCCGACCTGGAGTGGCTGCACCTGCTGGTCTCGGAGTGGCAGCTGCTCTCCGACCTGTCCTTCGCCGACCTGGTCCTGTGGGTGCCCACGCTCGACGGCACCCGCTACGTGTCCGTCGCCCAGATGCGGCCCAACACCGGACCCACCTCCTACCAGAACGACATGGTCGGCCATCTCGTGCCGCGCGGCCGCCGCCCCATGCTCGACGCCGCCCTCGACGAGGGGCGGATCGTGCGCGAGGGAGACCCGGAGTGGCGCGAGGAGGTGCCGGTGCGGGTCGAGTCCATCCCGGTCCGCCGGGACGGCCGGGTCCTCGGGGTCATCGCGCGGAACACCAACCTGCTGACCGTGCGCACGCCCAGCCGGCTGGAGCTGACCTACCTCCAGAGCGCCTCCGACCTCGCCCAGATGATCGCGGCCGGCGCCTTCCCCTTCCCGGGACAACAAGTCGACATGGACGCCTCGCCCCGCGCCGGCGACGGACTGATCCGGCTCGACGCCGACGGCATCGTGCAGTACGCGAGCCCCAACGCGCTGTCCGCCTACCACCGGCTCGGCCTCGCCGCCGACCTCGTCGGGCACCACCTGGGGGAGACCACCGCACGGCTGGCCCCCTCGCGCGGCCCGGTCGACGAGGGACTGGCCAAGCTCGCCAGCGGATGGGCGCCGCGGGAGTTCGAGGTCGAGGCCAACGACGGGGTCATCCACCTGAGGGCCATCCCGCTCAAACCGAAGGGCAGCCACATCGGTTCGCTCGTACTGTTGCGCGACGTGACCGAACTGCGACGCCGCGAACGCGAGTTGATCACCAAGGACGCCACCATCCGGGAGATCCACCACCGGGTGAAGAACAACCTCCAGACCGTGGCCGCCCTGCTGCGCCTCCAGGCCCGCCGGATCGGCTCCCCCGAGGGCCGCGAGGCGCTGGAGGAGGCGGTCCGCCGTGTCGGTTCCATCGCGATCGTCCACGAGACGCTGTCGCAGAACCTTGACGAGCGGGTGGAGTTCGACGAGATCGCCGACCGGGTGCTGGCCATGGTCGCCGAGATCTCCCCGGGCCGGGTCGCCGCGCGCCGTACGGGCCGCTTCGGCGTGCTCGACGCGGAGGTCGCCACTCCGCTGGCCATGGTGCTGACCGAGCTGCTCCAGAACGCCCTCGAACACGGCTTCGGTCCGGGGGAGCAGGGCACCGTCGAGGTGACCGCCGTGCGCGGCGGCTCCCGCAAGGACGCCCGGCTGCTGATCTCGGTGCAGGACGACGGCCGCGGTCTGCCCGAGGGCTTCGACCCCCAGCGCGCCGGCAATCTGGGACTCCAGATCGTACGGACCCTGGTGGAAGGGGAGTTGGGCGGAAAGTTCGACATGGTGCCCGCTTCCGGGCAGGGGACGCGCGTCGTGCTCGACATTCCCGTACGGGCCGAGAAGCCGTAGCCGGGAAGCCGCGGTCGGGAAGTCGCGGTCGGGAAGTCGTAGGCCCGACGCGAAGGGGCCCGTGCCCCGGGTCCCGCCACCCGGCCGCGTCGCACAGCACTGAGCCCCGGACCTCAGATGAGAGGTCCGGGGCTCAAAGCTTCATATGTGCATAGCGCACTGTGGGGGGTGCTGCGCGCTGCGGCTCGGGGGCCGAAGGGTGGATCAGGCGGTGGCGTTACGCGCCCGGTTGCGAGCGGCGCGGCGCTTCATCGCGCGGCGCTCGTCCTCGCTGAGGCCACCCCAGACGCCGGAGTCCTGGCCGGACTCGAGCGCCCACTGCAGGCACTGCTCCATCACGGGGCAGCGGCGGCAGACGGCCTTGGCTTCCTCGATCTGCAGCAGCGCAGGACCGGTGTTGCCGATGGGGAAGAACAGCTCGGGGTCTTCCTCGCGGCAAACGGCGTTGTGACGCCAGTCCATGGCTGCTCCATCTCCTCGTGTTACGGCTACGTGGCTTGTGAATGTGAACGCTTTCACGAATCCCCCCGCAACGGAAGGGCCGACGCCCAGGCATGAGACTGGTGCGGTCCAGGAAGATAGGTGAGGGGGTTCGGGCTCTTCGGGGAAGCCTTGATGGCGGGCTGTCCCGATCGCCATGAAGAGACTCGCAAACCTCGGCGGCGGATACAACCCCTTCCGGAAAGTTTTTTTTGATTCCTCGGTGTCGGCTAGGTCACAGCCGTCATTCCAGGGGGTGGAACCCAGTCTAAACGTTCGAGTGAAAGGACTTTAGGCCCTGGCACTCACACAATCACACGCAGTGCACGGCGTACGCCTGTGAACGTCACGCTGGTACGCAGTCCGAGGTGGTCGCCGTCCATCTGAAACGGCAGGGGGGCCTGCGAATGCAAGGTGAAAGAGGTCTGGTCATGCAGTGACACAGCGTGGCGACCCTCGGGACCGCGCTCCGGCGTCGAGGTCAGCAACTGCGTGGCGTGACGGCTCGCCGTCAGCGTCGACAGCTTGGTGAATCCCAGCACGTCAAGGGCGGTGTCGAAGGACGCCTTGGGCAGCGCGTACATGGGCCGGTTGCCGAAGTACGTCCACGGCGCGGTGTTGCAGATTATCGACATGACGAGATTCTCGAGTGGCTCCTCGCCGGGCCGTTCGAGCGTGATCGTGCCATGCCGGCGGTTCGGCTCGCCGAAGAACTGCCGCATCACCTGTCGCACATACAGGGAGTGGGTCGAACGCTTGCCGCGCTCCCGCTGTTGCTCCACCCGGCCTACGACTCCCGCGTCGAAGCCGTACCCGGCGCAGAAGGTGAACCAGCGCGCCGGAACCGCCTCGTCCTCCGTGCCCGGCGTGCCGGACGCGAGGCCCAGGCCCACGGTGCGCTCGGAACCCTCGCGCAGCGCGTCCAGCAGGGCGCCGGTCGCCTCGATCGCGTCGTTGGGCAGACCAAGGGCACGGGCGAAGACGTTCGTGGAGCCGCCGGGGACCACCGCCAGCCGCGGCAGGCCCTCCGGGTCGGGGCCGCCGTGGAGGAGGCCGTTGACGACCTCGTTGACCGTGCCGTCGCCACCGAGGGCGACCACGAGCTCTATGTTCCCGCTCTCTGCGGCCCTGCGGGCGAGATCGCGGGCGTGGCCCCGGTACTCCGTCGTGGCGACGTCCAGCTTGAGGTCACTGGCGAGCGCGTGCGCCAGGACATCGCGGGTACGGGCACTGGTGGTGGTGGCCGAAGGATTGACCACGAGAAGCGCACGCATGCGCGCCAGCCTACCTACCTGTCGGTACACACCCCATCCCAGGCCCTGGCTCATGGCCGAAAGCCGAGCGGGCGTCGCCCCCGTCCGGCACGTCCGTACGGCTACCCTGCTGGGGTGAGCAGCAAGCAGTCCTCGTCGAAAACCGCCCGGAAGAGCACCGGTGGGGCCCCTGCCGCGGCGTCCGCCGAGCCCGCCGGCCCCCGCCCGGCCCGGTTGAGCGCGGCCGCGGCCCTGAATGGCCTGGAAGGCGTGGTGCTGGCCGGCTGGGGGATCTACCTGCTCGTCATGGGCCTGCTGGGCCGGCCGGACAGCCCCCAGCAGGCGGAGACGGGCGGACTGACCGTGCTCGCCCTCGCCGCGCTGCCGCTGCTGGCGGCGCGCGGCCTGTGGCTGCGCCGCCGCTGGAGCCGCGGGCCCGCGCTGGCCACCCAGATCATGGCGCTGCCGGTGGCCTGGATGTTCTTCAACGGCGGCGGCGCGCTGATCGCCGCGGCCGTGGCGCTGGCGCTCGTCGCCGTGGCCACCCTGGCGCTGCTGGTGAACCCCACGGCGACCGAGGCGCTCGGCATCGGCCCGCGCGAGTCCTGACCGCGGGCCCGGCCGCCCGGCCCTCGCGGTCCCCATGGTCCGGCGCCCCGGGCCGCCGGCTCACTCCTCGATCAGCAGGCGCTCCCGGAGCTGGGCGAGCGTACGGGCCAGCAGCCGGGAGACGTGCATCTGCGAGATGCCGACCTCCTGGGCGATCTGCGACTGCGTCATGTTGCCGAAGAACCGCAGCAGCAAGATCTTCTTCTCGCGCGGCGGCAGGTCCTCCAGCAGCGGCTTGAGCGACTCGCGGTACTCCACGCCCTCCAGCGCCTCGTCCTCAGCGCCGAGGGTGTCCGCGACCGCCGGGGACTCGTCGTCCGTGTCGGGCACGTCCAGCGAGAGCGTGCTGTAGGCGTTGGCGGACTCCAGTCCCTCCAGCACCTCCTCCTCCGAGATCCCCAGGTGCTCGGCCAGCTCGTGGACCGTGGGGGCCCGGCCGTGCCGCTGGGACAGCTCGGCCGTCGCCGTGGTCAGCGCCAGCCTCAGCTCCTGGAGCCGGCGCGGCACCCGCACCGCCCAGCCCTTGTCACGGAAGTGCCGCTTGATCTCGCCGACGACCGTGGGCGTGGCGTACGTGGAGAACTCCACCCCGCGGTCCGGGTCGAAGCGGTCCACCGACTTGATCAGACCGATCGTGGCGACCTGGGTCAGGTCGTCGAGCGGCTCGCCGCGGTTGCGGAACCGCCGCGCCAGGTGTTCCACCAGGGGCAGATGCATCCGCACGAGGTTGTTGCGCAGCTCGGCCCGCTCCGCCGAGCCGTCCGGAAGCGCCCGCAGCTCGACGAACAGGGCCCGCGCACCGCTGCGGTCGTGTGGATCGGAGTGTGCGTGCCGCTGCCGGTGCCGGTGCTGATCCATGTGGTCCGCCCGCTCTGGTGGGTCGCTCGCCCGGTCCACTTCCGGGCTCGCCTGATCCGGTGCAGGCTCCGCCGGATGCGGCCGGGCAGGCTGCTGCGGGATGGCCGGGGTACGCACTCCCCGCGATGAAGCAGTACTCACGGAGCCCCCTCTTCCGTCACGGCTGCCCGGGGCCGGCGCCGCGCTTCTTGTGCAGACTGATGCTGACCGTACGGTCGTCCGCGACGTCGGAGTCGACCTCGCCGGCCAGCGCGGAGAGCACCGTCCAGGCGAAGGTGTCGCGCTCGGGCGCGCGGCCGTCCGTGGTGGGTGCCGAGACGGTCACCCGCAGCGCGTCCCCGACCAGGCGGAACACGCAGCTGAGAACGGAACCGGGAACGGCTTGCTGGAGCAGGATCGCGCACGCCTCGTCGACGGCGATGCGCAGGTCCTCGATCTCGTCGAGGGTGAAGTCCAGGCGGGCCGCGAGGCCGGCTGTCGCCGTCCGCAGCACCGACAGGTAGGCACCGGCAGCGGGCAGCCGGACTTCCACGAAGTCCTGGGTCGTCCCAGGCTCGCCTGCGATGGGGGACACCCTCACCTCCAAGGTGGCACAAGCTTCTTGAGCTGTCGGAGCGCCGGTCCCGCGGCCTTCGGACGAAGGGTGACACGGGTGGTGCGGCACATGGTCCGGCTGAGACGCTATCGCGATCTGCGGTTCAGCGCCGCAGCCCCACGACTGTCACTCATGGTAAACCCATGCGTACGGACAGTCGCTAGGGTCTTGCGGTCTCAAATCGAAAGAGAAGTCGGCCTGTTGGGATTTTCGTCACTCTGCGCGAGCGCCGCAAGACTGTGGAGCGATTCCCCTGAGAGTCGTCGCACGGTCCACTCGTCCATCGCCTCCGCGCCGAGGGACTTGTAGAAGGCGATCGACGGCGTGTTCCAGTCCAGCACTGACCATTCGAAACGCTCGTAGCCGCGGTCCACGCAGATCCGCGCCAGCGCCGCCAGGAGCGCCTTGCCGTGGCCGCCGCCGCGCGCCTGCGGCCGGACGTAGAGGTCCTCCAGGTAGACACCGTGCGTGCCCGTCCACGTGGAGAAGTTGCGGAACCACAGCGCGAAGCCCACGACCTCGCCGCCACTGCCCGTGTCCCCCTCCGCGCCTCCGTCACTCTCCGCTATCAGCGCGAAGACCGCGGCGTCCGGCCCGAAGAGCGCGTCGCGCAGCTGCTCCTCGGTCGCCCGCGCCTCGTCCAGCGCCCGTTCGTACTCCGCCAGTTCGCGGATCATCGTGTGGATGACGGGGACGTCGGCGGGCGTGGCTGATCGGATCATGCCTGCATGCTAGCTGGCACCCGCTCAGACGATGCCCTTGTCCACGTAGCACCACCGCCAGCTCTGCCCCGGCTCGAAGGTGCGCATCACCGCGTGGCCCGTCTCCTCGAAGTGCGCCGTCGCGTGCCGGTACGCCGAGGAGTCGCAGCAGCCCACGTGACCGCACTCCAGACACAGCCGCAGCTGCACCGGATGGCTGCCCCTCGCCTCGCACTCCGGACAACCGGCGCTCAGCGGACCCGGCTCGGGGCGCGGCAACCCGGCGACGTGAGAACACTCGATCATGATTACCAGGTTAGAGCGCGTGAGCGCCGGGCGTGCGCGTGCGCATGCCGGGTGCGTGGACGCCGGGGGCGCGGACGCGGACGAACGGAGACGAGGGGGACCCATGGACGTGATGCCACTGCTGATCCTGGTGGCGGGCGGCGCCGCCATCGCGGGCCTCGCCCGCCGCACGCCCGTGCCGGCACCCCTGCTCCTGGTCGCCGCCGGACTCCTGGCCTCGTACGTGCCGGGCGTCCCCGACTACACCCTCGACCCCGACGTCGTCCTGCCGCTGCTGCTGCCACCCCTCCTGCACACCGCCGCCCTCGACAGCTCCTACCTCGACCTGCGGGCCAACATGCGGCCGGTCGCCCTGCTGTCCATCGGCTACGTCCTCTTCGCGACCCTCACCGTCGGATACGTCGCCTCCCGCGTCGTCCCCGGCCTGCCGGACGCCGCGGCCCTCGTCCTCGGCGCGGTCGTCGCCCCGCCCGACGCCGTCGCCGCCACCGCCATCGCCCGCCGCCTGGGGCTGCCTTCACGGATCACCACCATCCTCCAGGGCGAGTCCCTGGTGAACGACGCGACCGCCATCACCGCCTACCGGGTCGCCCTCGCCGCCGCCGTCGGCGCGGGCGCGACCTGGGCCGAGGGCATCCGCGCCTTCGCCGTCGCGTCCCTCGGCGGCATCGGCGTCGGCCTCGTCCTCATGGTGCCGATCCACTGGCTGCGCAAACACCTGCGCGAGCCGCTGCTCCAGAACACCCTCTCCCTCCTCATCCCCTTCGTCGCCTACGCCGCCGCCGAACAGGTCCACGCCTCCGGCGTGCTCGCCGTCGTGGTCGTCGCGCTGTACCTCGGGCACCGGTCGTGGCAGGTCGACTTCGCCACCCGGCTCCAGGAAGCGGCCGTCTGGAAGATGGTCGCCTTCATCCTGGAATCCGCCGTCTTCGCCCTGATCGGCCTCCAACTGCGCGTGGTGCTGCGCGACCTCGGGACGTACGGGCTGGGGGAGGCCGCCTGGTACGCCGTCGCGCTCTTCGTCGCCGTCGTCGCCGCGCGCTTCCTCTGGGTCTTCCCCGCCACGTTCCTGCCGCGCGCCCTGTCCGCACGGATCCGCGAGCGCGAACCCGACACGAACTGGAAGGCCCCCGTCGTGGTCGGCTGGGCGGGCATGCGGGGCGTCGTCTCGCTCGCCATCGCCTTCTCCATCCCCGTCGCCACGCGCGACGGCGCGCCCTTCCCTGCCCGCAACCTGATCCTCTTCCTCACCTTCACCACCGTCATCGGCACGCTGGTGGTGCAGGGCCTCACGCTGCCCCCGCTCATCCGGCGGCTGCGGCTGCCCGAACGCGACACCGGCGCCGACACGCTCGCGGAGGCCCAGGCCCAGAGCGAGGCGTCCGCCGCCGCCGAGGCCCGCCTGGAGGAACTCCTCGCCGACGAGCGCAACACCCTGCCGCAACCGCTCGCGGACCGGCTGCGAGCCGTGCTGGAACGGCGCCGCAACGCGGTGTGGGAACGACTGGGGGCGGTCGACGAACGCACGGGGGAGTCGGTGGACGACACCTACCGGCGGCTGGCCCGCGAGGTGATCGAGGCGGAGCGGGAGGTGTTCGTGGCGCTGCGGGACGCGCGGCGCATCGACGACGAGATGCTCAGGACGCTGTTGCGGCGGCTGGACCTGGAGGAGGCGGCGGCGTACCGGGAGGAGGGCGCCGGGGGGTGACGTGTGTGGGGGCGGGGTGCCGGTGCCGGTGCCGGGCTGAGTGCGTCGGTCCGTGCGTGGCCGGGGCGGGGCGGACGGGCCCTTCTGGGGCTGCACTCTTTGCGGCTACTGGTTCCGTGTCCATCGTGCCCCGCACTCCCGCAAAGAGTGTTTTACGCCCCTGCCAGGGCCCATCCGCCCCGCCCCGGCCCCTCACGTCCACATCCCCTCCCGGGCCGCACCGCATCCGCCGTGTGCGGGTGACCTGGTGGGTGGGTGGCACACATCTGGGCTGGGGGATGGGGGAATGGCCGGGCACCCTTGGGCCGACTTATCGTGCCGTCCCCGTGATGACGGCGACCACGCTCGTGCCCGGGGTGAACGCGCCCTCCTCTGCCAGCGTCGTCAGCCCGTACAGCATCTTCGCCACGTACAGGCGTTCCAGCGGCAGGCCGTGGCGCTCCTCGAAGTCGTCCGCGAACGCGTCCAGCCCGGGTGTGCGCTTCGCGTAGCCGCCGCCGTGGAAGCGCTCGTCCAGCATCCAGTCCCCGCGTCTCCCCCCGAAGGCCTCCCGCTGGAGGCGGAGCACTTCCTCCTCCAGGAAGCCGCCCTTCAACACCGGGAAGCCGATGGCCCGCTGTCCCCTCCCCAGGCCCGCGGCCAGGCCCGCCAGGGTGCCGCCCGTGCCGCAGGCCACGCCCACCACGTCCGCGACGTCCCGCAGTTCCCGTCCCAGCGCCTCGCAGCCCCGCGCCGCCGCGGCGTTGCTGCCTCCCTCCGGGATGACGAAGGCGCCGGGTGGCGCCACCGCCGCCAGCACCTCCGGGTCCGTCTTGCGGCGGTAGGTCGCGCGATCCACGAACCGCAGGCGCATTCCGTCCGCCGCGCAGCGGGCCAGCGAAGGGTTCAGCGGGCGGGCCGCCAGTTCCTCGCCCCGCACGACGCCGGTCGTCTCGAAGCCCAACAGCCGGCCCGCCGCCGCCGTCGCCCGCAGGTGGTTCGAGTACGCGCCCCCGAAGGTGAGCAGCGAGCGGGTGCCCGACGCGGCAGCGGCGCGCAGGTTCGGCTCCAGCTTGCGCCACTTGTTGCCCGGCAGGTCGGGGTGTATCAGGTCGTCCCGTTTGAGCAGCAGCCGCAGACCGCGTCGCGCGAAGCGCGGGTCCGCCACCTCGACGAGGGGCGACGGCAGCAGCGGCCGCAACGCGGCGGGGTCCGCCGTACCGGGGGGATTGTCGCTGGTCACACCGTCCATTTTGTACTCTTGCCCGGCCAGCAACGAAGCTAGGAAAGCGCAGCACTGCAGTGGACTACCAGGCCGTACTCGAAGAGGTCGCCGCCTTCGCGCAGCCGCTGGTCGGTCGCGGGCAGGTCGCCGACTACATTCCGGCCCTGGCCGAGGTGGACACCGGCCACTTCGGCATGGCCGTCGCGGACGTCGACGGCGGGGTGTACGGCGTGGGCGACTGGGAGCGGCCCTTCTCCGTGCAGTCCATCTCCAAGGCCTTCAGCCTCGCGCTGGTGCTGGCGGAGGGCGGCGACAAGATCTGGGAACGGGTGGGCACCGAGCCGTCCGGCAACCCCTTCAACTCGCTGGTCCAGCTGGAGTACGAGCACGGCATCCCGCGTAATCCGTTCATCAACGCCGGCGCGCTGGTCGTGACCGACCGCCTCCAGACGCTGACCGGTGACGCCAGCACCACGATGCTGGAGTTCCTGCGGGCCGAGAGCGGGAACCCGGACGTCTCCTTCGACGCGACCGTCGCCAAGTCGGAGTCCGAGCACGGCGACCGCAACGCCGCCCTGGCCCACTTCATGGCCAGCTACGGCAATCTCGACAACCCCGTGTCCACGGTCCTGGAGCACTACTTCTGGCAGTGCTCCATCGAGATGAGCTGCCGTGACCTGGCCCTCGCGGCCGGCTTCCTGGCCCGGCACGGGCTCCGCGCCGACGGCACGCGGCTGCTGCCGCGGCGGGAGGCGAAGCAGGTCAACGCCGTCATGCTGACCTGTGGGACGTACGACGCCGCGGGCGACTTCGCCTACCGCGTGGGGCTCCCCGGCAAGAGCGGCGTGGGCGGCGGCATCGTCGCCGTCATACCGGGCCGCTGCACCCTGTGCGTGTGGAGCCCGGGCCTGGACGCCCGCGGCAACTCCGTGGCCGGCGTCGCCGCCCTGGACCACTTCACCTCACTGACCGGATGGTCTGTCTTCTGAGGCAGTACGCCTTCGGGGGCGGTACGGCCTTCCCGGATGGACGGTGCCTTCTCGGATGGACGGGTGCCTTCCCGGACGGACGGCGGGAGGGGCCGGGGTGGGACGGGCCCTGGCAGGGGGCGTAAAGCACTCTTTGCGGGAGTGCGGGGCACGAGCACACGGGAACCAGTAGCCGCAAAGAGTGCAGCCCCCAGAAGGGCCCGTCCCACCCCGGCCCCGCCCCAGCCCACCGGACCCCAGCCCACCGGACCCCAGCCCACCGGACTCCCATCCCAGCCCACCGCCCGAGCCCCCTCACGGGGCAACGGCGACGCCCTCAGGGGCAGCGGATGACCTGGCCCGCGTACGACAGGTTGCCGCCGAAACCGAACAGCAGCACCGGCGCGCCCGTCTCCACCCGCCCCGAGGCCACGAGCTTCGACAGCGCCAGCGGGATGCTCGCCGCCGACGTGTTGCCGGACTCCGTCACGTCGCTGGCCACGATCGCGTTCACCGCCCCCAGCCTCCGCGCCACCGGTTCGATGATGCGGAGGTTCGCCTGGTGCAGGACCACCGCCGCCAGCTCCTCGGGCGCGACCCCCGCCCGTTCGCACACCTGGCGGGCGATCGGCGGCAGCTGCGTCGTGGCCCAGCGGTAGACGGACTGGCCCTCCTGCGCGAAGCGCGAGGGCGTGCCCTCGATGCGGACGGCGTGGCTCATCTGCGGGACCGAGCCCCACACGACAGGCCCGATGCCGGGCTCGTCGGACGCGGTGACCACGGCCGCCCCGGCGCCGTCGCCGACGAGGACGCAGGTGGTGCGGTCGGTCCAGTCGGTGACGGCCGTGAACTTCTCCACGCCGATGACCAGCGCGTTGCGCGCCGACCCGGCGCGGATGGCGTGGTCGGCGGAGGCCAGGGCGTGGGTGAAGCCGGCGCAGACGACGTTGACGTCCATGACGGCCGGCGAGGCGAGGCCCAGGGCGGCTGCGACGCGTGCGGCCGTGTTGGGGCTGCGGTCGACCGCGGTGCAGGTGGCGACGAGGACGAGGTCGATCTCGGCGGGCGGCAGGCCGCTGCCCGCGAGGGCCTTGGCCGCGGCCTCGGTGGCCATGGAGGCCACCGTCTCGTCGGGCGCGGCGATCCGGCGGGTGCGGATGCCCACCCGTGAGCGGATCCACTCGTCGCTGGTGTCGACCATGGTGGCCAGTTCGTCGTTGGTGAGCACCCTGGCTGGCTGGTAGTGGCCGAGGGCCAGTACACGAGACCCGGTCATCGGCGGTTCCTCCTGCGCGGCGCGTGACGTGGCTCTCTCAGTCTTGACGCTGTGCTGCCGCCGGGCGGGTGCGTGATCCGCCAATCTTCGGCCGGGATAACTGGCGCAATCGGCAGGGGCCCGGCCGCGCCCGGCGGCCGGGCCCCCGAGGGGCGAGGAAGTGGATCAGCGCAGCGACAGCGCCGTGCGGATCGTGGTGAACAGCTCGGTCTGGTCGGTGACGCCGAGGACGCGCTGGGACTGCGGGCCCTGGGCGGCGATGCGGACCTGGGTGCCGGTGTGCTCCTGCGCCTGGCCCGGCGTGTTGGTGGAGTAGTTGACCTTCAGCTGCCGGCCCTCGTTGGTGACCAGGGTCGAGGAG
Source organism: Streptomyces cinnamoneus (assembly GCF_002939475.1). Taxonomy (NCBI): domain Bacteria; kingdom Bacillati; phylum Actinomycetota; class Actinomycetes; order Kitasatosporales; family Streptomycetaceae; genus Streptomyces; species Streptomyces cinnamoneus. The sequence goes on from NZ_PKFQ01000001.1 coordinate 4,734,606, forward strand.
AGGCCGGGCGGGGTGGCCTCCAGCGGGACGATCTGGCTGGTGTGGCCGTGGTCGGCGGTGGTGACGACCAGGGTGTCGGGGTGCTTCGCGGCGTAGTCGCGGGCGACCTTGACGGCGCGGTCGAAGGCGGCGGTCTCGCCGATCTGGCCGCACGGGTCGGCGGCGTGGTCGCGCTTGTCGATGGACGCCCCCTCGATCTGGAGGAAGAAGCCGTTCTTCTTGGCCTTGGGGGTGTCCAGCAGGTCCAGGGCCTTGCGGGCCTGGTCCTCCAGGGCGGGGGTGCCGGCCTTACGGTCGGGGTTGGCGGTCACGCAGCGCTGGGCGGCGGTGCCGCCGACGGCCGCGGCCTTGCCGGTCCACTCGACGGGGACGTTGCCGTCGGCGAAGAGGCCGAGGACGGGCTTGCCGGAGCGGGCGGTGGTCAGGCCCTTGTTGTCGGTGACGACCTGGTAGCCGAGCTTCTGGGCCTGCTGGGTGACGGTCATGCCCCGGTACGGGCCTTCGGTGATCTTCTGGTCGAAGCGGGCCTTGCCGCCGCCCAGGAGCACGTCCACCTTGTGGTTCACGCTCTGCTCGGCGATGGAGCCGGGGCCGCCCTTGGCGATCGTGTCGTTCGGGCACGCCTTCATGTCGGCCGGGCCCGCGCAGCTGCGGTCGGTGGCGTGCGAGGCCAGGACGGCGGGGGTGGCGTCGGTGAGTTCGGCGGTGGTGACGCTGCCGGTGGCGAGGCCGTTGCGCTGGGCCAGCTCCAGGATCGTGGTCATGGGCTTGTCGGTGCCGGGCGTCTTGGATATCCGGCCGTTGACGGTCTTGTGGCCGGTCGCCCAGCCGGTGCCGCTGGCGGCGGAGTCGGTGACGTAGTCCGGCTTGCCGTCCTTGTCGACGGAGTACGTCGTGTAGGAGCCGGTCATGGGGAACTTGTCCATGTTCAGGCGGCCGGCCGCGCCCACGGTGTAGTCGCGGGCCAGGGTGATCTCCGAGTCGCCCATGCCGTCACCGATGAGCAGGATGACGTTCTTGGCCTTCTTCGGGCCGTGGCTCGAGACGTCCGACTGGCCGCCGTGCTCGGACGCGGCGGCCGCGGCGGGCACCGCGATGCCGGCGACGAGCAGTGCGGCGGCGCCCCAGGCGAGACGGCGGTACGGACGAGAACCCATGGTCATTCCTCCTAGCTGGGCCGGTGCGAAGTGCCCGGCGGGAGGAAGCTCACCAGGGGCGGGTGTACCGCCGGGGTCGGCGAGGTGACGCGGAGATCACCGGGGGCTGTCGACGGCGTTGCGGGGCGCGGGTGTCGGGGTGCCGGCCGGGTCGCCCTGCGCGCCGGACGGCGGGCCGGCCGTGGCCGTGTCGTCCTTCAGGGCCCTCGTCTCGCTCTTGAGGATGCGCAGGGACTTGCCCAGCGCGCGTGCCGTGTCGGGCAGCTTCTTCGACCCGAACAGCACGACCACGACGAGCACGATCACGAGGACGTGCCAGGGCTCCAGGGCGTTGCGCAGCACGGGCGCCCACCACCTCTCAGCTGACTCTTGAGACGACTCCTGTGCCGTTGTCGGCGAGCCCACCATACTTGCTAGATTGCGCAACTGGACAACCAAAGTCCGTGACCGTCCGTCTAACCCGGCGACAGGCACGGACCCGGGGGAGCGGATGAGGGCGCGATATGACGGGCAGGCGAGGCAAGTCCAGGCGGCACCGGCGGATGCGGATCGTCACCGTCGTCGCGGTCTCGTTCCTGGTGCTGCTGACCGCCGGCGCGGGCTGGCTGTATCTCAGACTCAACGGGAACATCAGCACGTTCGACGCGGACGGCCTCTCGAAGAACCGCCCCGACGCCGCGGCCGCCGGGCAGAACGTCCTGGTCATCGGCTCCGACTCGCGGGCGGGTGACAACAGCCGGCTCGGCGGCGGCGAAGGCGACGTGGGCCGCTCCGACACGGCCTTCCTGCTGCACGTCTACGACGACCGCGAGCACGCGGTCGCCGTCTCCATCCCCCGCGACACGCTGGTGGACATCCCTCCGTGCAGGCTGCCCGACGGCGGTTGGACGGAGGAGCGGCGGCATGTGATGTTCAACTCCGCGTTCTCCGTGGGGGATACGGTCAAGGGGAATCCCGCCTGCACCCAGAACACCGTCGAGCGGCTGACGGGTCTGCGCGTGGACCACACGGTCGTCGTGGACTTCGCGGGCTTCTCCTCGATGACCTCCGCCGTGGGCGGCGTCGAGGTGTGCGTGCCGTCCGACGTCTACGCGGGCGACCTCAACCCCCACCTCGGCCGGCGCGGCGACCTCCTCTTCGCCAAGGGGCGGCAGCACGTCTCGGGCCAGCGGGCGCTGGACTACGTCCGGGTGCGGCACGGGATCGGCGACGGCTCGGACATAGGGCGCATACAGCGGCAGCAGGCGTTCGTCTCCGCCATGATCAAGAAGGTGCGGTCCCAGGGCTTCAACCCGGGCACGCTGCTGCCGCTCGCGGACGCGGCCACCAAGTCGATGACCGTCGACCCCGGGCTGGGCTCGGCCCAGAAGATGCTGTCGTTCGCGATGTCCCTCAAGAAGGTCGACCTGCGCGACATGAAGTTCGTGACGCTGCCCTGGCGCTATGACGGCAACCGCGTGGCGATCGTCCAGCCCGAAGCGGACGCCCTGTGGGCGGCGCTGAAGGCGGATCGTCCCCTCGGCGGCGCGGACCCCGGGCCGGGGCGGCCGTCGCCCTCGGCCACGCCCGCCGCCGAGAGCGTCTCCGGCGACGGGGTGAAGGTGTACGTCCTCAACGGCACCGACGTCTCCGGGCTCGCCGCCCGGGCCGCCGCCTCGCTGGAGGGGCACGGCTTCACCGTCACCGGGACGGCCACGGCGCGGGGGCGCGACGCGGCCACCACGGTGATCGAGTTCGGCCCGGGTGAGGCGGCGGGTGCGCGCACGCTGGCCCGGCTCTTCCCCGGGGCGTACGTGCGCGGGACCGCCGGCAGCGGGGTGGCGCTCACCCTCGGGCGGGACTACGCGGCCGCGCCGGCCGCCTCCCCGTCGACGGGCCCGTCCTCGGCGGCCCCCTCGGGGACGCCCGCGCCGGGCCTGCTGTCCGCCGACGCCCTGGAGAAGCCCCGCTCGGCGGACGACGACCCGTGCGCGAACCTCTCGTTCGGGTGAGCGCGGGGGTGTGGCAACGGAGGCGAATGCCTGATTGATTCGCTTTCGTGGTAGGCGCAGTGTGGTAGGTGCAGACTGAAACGTGAAGAAGATCCCTTTCGTCGGGAGTCGAGGAGCAGCCATGTCCGCCACCGCCACCCGCCCGGCGCTGCCCAGGCCCCTGCTGGCCCTGGTCGCCGCCCTGATCGCGCTGGCCGGCGCGCTGCTGTACGCCCCGGCCCCCGCGCACGCCGCCGGAGGCCTGGACACCGTGGCCGAGGCGTTGCGCAAGAACCCCGTCTACGTCGACCCCCGCGCCGCCGGCCAGCTGCCGGCCGCCGACGCCGACCGGCTGGCCCGGCAGATCAAGGACGCGGACAAGCCCGTCTTCGTGGCCGTCCTGCCCGCCGCCCCCGAGTTCCCGAGGTCCACCGTCCTCGCCGACCTGCGCACCAAGGTCGGCATCAGCGGCGTCTACGCCGTCCACCTCGGCGACGCGTTCAACGCCGCCGCCGACCGGTCGGTGATGTCCCGCAACGCCGTCTCCAACCTCGTCGGCTCCGTCCGGCGCACCGGAGGGGACACGAACAGCCAGCTGAGCGCCTTCGTCGACGCAGCCGCCCGGACCGCCCGCGGTCACGCCCCCGGCTCCTGGAGCGGCGTGGAGGACAAGGGCTTCGGGACGGCCGGGCTGATCACCGGTGGCGCGGTCGTCGTGGCCGGCGGCGCGGGCGCCTACGCCCTCTACCGGCGGACCAGGCGGAAGAGGGAGGAGCGCGAGCGGGCCGAGCTGGACGCGCTGCGGGTGGTGGTCGACGAGGACATCACGGCGTTCGGCGAGGAGCTGGACCGGCTGGACTTCTCCCCGTCCGAGGCCGGCGCCACCGAAGCGATGCGGGCCGACTACGAGCGGGCGCTGGACGCGTACGAGGAGGCGAAGTCCAAGATGGCCGCGGCCGGCAGGCCGCAGGAGGTGGAGGGCGTCACCGCCTCCCTGGACGAGGGCCGCTTCGCCCTGGCCACGCTCGCCGCCCGCCGCACCGGCGCCCCGCTGCCCGAGCGCCGGATGCCCTGCTTCTTCGACCCGCGCCACGGGCCCTCCGTGCAGGACGTCGAATGGGCGCCCCCGGGCGGCGCGGTGCGGACCGTACCGGCGTGCGCGGCGGACGCCACCCGGCTGGCGGAGGGCGAGGAGCCGCTGGCCCGCCAGGTCCAGACCGCGGGCGGCCCCCAGCCGTACTGGAACGCCGGGCCCGCGTACGCGCCCTGGGCCGGCGGCTACTTCGGCGGCGGCCTGCTGCCGGGGCTGCTGGTGGGCACGATGCTCGGCAGCATGATGAGCGGCCCCGCCTACGCGGCCTCGCCCGACGGGGGCGGCCCCGAAGGCGGCGACTACACCGGCTCGGACTACAACTCCGACGACTTCGGCGGCGGGGGATGGGGCGACGGCGGGGGCGGCGGGGACTTCGGAGGCGGCGGCGGGGACTTCGGCGGCGGAGGGTGGTGACGGCCGGGGCCCGGCGCGGAGCCCCCGTCACCGGGGACCGAACCACCCCCGCCGGGCCACCGTGAGCGCCGCGCCGTACAGCGCCAGCACCACGCCCACCAGCCCGTAGCAGAGCGGCGAGAGCGGCGCCATCCCCAGCGCCGCCCCCACGGGCGACACCGGCAGCAGCAGCCCCGCGACGCCCAGCCCCGCCACGGCGAACCGCAGCGGCCCGGGGGCGTGCCCCGCCCCCGACCGCAGCAGCAGCATCACCGCCGCCTGCGTCAGCAGGTTCTCCGTGAACCAGCCGGCGTGGAACGGCCCCTCGCCGGCCGTCAGGGCCAGCACCGCGAAGGTCGCCAGGTCCGCCGCCGCGTTCAGCGCCCCGAACCCCGCCACGAAGCGCAACAGCGCCCGCGGCCGCAGCACCGCCGGGCGGGCGGCGGCCTCCCGCCCCGGGTCGTCGAAGGCCAGCGCGAGCTGCGCCGCGTCGAAGAACAGGTTCTGCGTCAGCACCTGCGCCGGCAGCATCGGCAGGAACGGCAGCGCCAGCCCGGCCACCAGCATCGCGATCACGTTGCCGACGTTCGACGACAGCGTGATCCGCAGGTAGGAGCCGATGTTCGCGGTGCTGCGCCGGCCCACCACGATGGCCCGTTCCAGCGCGGTCAGGTCCTTCGAGGCCAGCACCACGTCCGCCGCCTCCCGCGCCACGTCCACGCCGCCGCGCGGGCAGATCCCCACGTCGGCGGCGTGCAGCGCGGCCAGGTCGTTGACGCCGTCCCCGAGGAAGCCGGTGGTGCGGCCCCCGGCCCGCAGCGCCTCGACGACGCGGGCCTTGTGCTCGGGGGAGCACCGGGCGAAGACGGTGGTGCGGCGGGCGACGCGGACCAGCTCCGCGTCGCCGAGCGCGTCGAGGCGGTCGGCGGTCAGGACCGCGCCCGGGTGAAGGCCCAGGTCGCGGCAGATACGGGCCGCGGTGCCGGGGTGGTCGCCGGTGAGGACCTTGACCGCCACGCCCCGGCGCGCCAGCTCGGCGAGCGCCTCGGCCGCCGTGGGGGCGGGGGCGTCGCTCAGGGCCACGAAGCCGGCGAAGGTCAGGCCGTGCTCGTCGGCGGGCGTGTACGGGCCCTCGCACGCGGGCCGTTCGGCCCGGGCCACGGCGAGCACCCGGAGCCCGTCGGCGGCCAGGTCCGCGGCGCGGTGGACGAGCCGCTCGCGCTCCGCCGGGGCCAGGGCGCAGCGGTCCAGGACGTCCTCGGGCGCGCCCTTGACGACGAGCGTGTGCGTCCGCGCGAGGGCGAAGCGGGGGTCGCCGGGGCGGCGGACGACGGCCGTGGAGAGCCGCCGGCCGGGCCCGCAGGGGAGCGCGTCGACGCCCTCGTACTCCGCCTCGTACCCCGGCGCGTCCGCCTCGGCGGCGTCCAGGACCGCCTCGTCCAGGGCGTCCGGCACCGGCAGCTCGGCCAGGTGCACGGTCCACAGGGCGTTGACGGCGGCCCAGCGCAGGACGTCCGGGTCGTCGTGGCCGTCCGCGTCGAGGGCGCGGGCGACGACGGGCCGGTCCTGGGTGAGGGTGCCCGTCTTGTCCACGCAGAGAGTGTCCACCGCGCCCAGGTCGTGCAGGGCGGGCAGCCGTCGCACGATCACCTCGCGGTCCCGCGCGAGCAGCGCGGCCCCGCGCGCCAGCGCGGTGGTCACGATGACGGGCAGCATCTCGGGCGTCAGCCCGACGGCCACGGCGACGGCGAACGGCAGCGTCTCCAGGCCCCGTCCGCGCAGCAGCGCGCCGGCGATCACCACCAGGGGCGCGACGAGCAGCATGAAGCGGATGAGCGTCCAGGCGATGCCGTTGACCGAGCGGTGGAAGGGGCCGGGTGCGCTGCGGTGGCGCGGCGTGGGAAGGGCGCCGGAGAGCACCGTGTCGCGGCCGGTGGCGACGACCACGCCGCTGCCGGTGCCGGAGACGACGCTGCCGCCCTGGAGGCAGGGGTCCTGGGCGTTCCTGGCGGCCGGCGCGGACTCGCCGGTCAGCGCGGCCTCGTGCACGGACAGCCCCGTCGCGCGCAGCAGCCGCAGGTCGGCCGGGACCAGGTCGCCGGGGGCGAGCAGCACCACGTCTCCGGGGACGAGCTGGTCGACCGGCAGTTCACGGGCCGTGGGCGGCGCGGACGCTGTCGCGCGGCGGCGCACCGTGGCCGTCGTGGCGACCAGGTCGCGCAGGGCGGCCGCCGAGCGGTCGGCGCGGTGCTCGCCGGTGGCGCGCAGGACGCCGCTGACCGTGACCAGCGCGGCGATGACGCAGGCGGTGCCCCAGGCGGCCACGGCCGCCGAGACCAGGCCGAGGCCGAGGAGCACGGCGGTGAAGGGGTCACGCAGGCTGCGCGCGAAGCGGCGCGGCCAGGAGGCCGGGCGCCGGCCCGCGAAGACGTTCTCGCCGTGGTGGGTCAGGCGGGCTTCCGCCTCCGCCTCGGTGAGCCCGCGCGGCCCGCTCTCCAGGGCGCGCAGGACCTCCAGGGTGGTGCCGCCGCCCGGGCCGGGGGCCGTACGGGCCTCAGGCGCCCAGACCACGGAGGCGTCCGGCCCCGGCACCGACGTCCGCCTGGGCGGTGCGGCCCGGGGCGGTCCGGCCGCCGCCCTTGCCGCCGTCGGCCGTCCCGGCCCGCCGGTCGGCCAGCTGGCCGACCATCAGCCGCACGATGGTCACCACGTCGGGGTCGTCCACCAGGTACACCACCCGGCGTCCCTCGCGCCGGGACCGCACCAGGCCCGCGAGCTTCAGCTTCGCCAGGTGCTGGCTGATCGCGGGCAGCGCGCCGCCGACGCGTTCGGCGAGCCCGCTCACGTCGCTCTCGCCCTGGGCCAGCGCCCAGACGAGGTGCAGCCGGGCGGACGAGGCGAGCAGGCCGAACGCGGCGGCGGCCTCGGCCAGGACCTCCGCCGACGGGTCGCACGAGCCGTCGAAAGGCTCTTCGAAGCTCTCGAAGCCCCTGACGCCTGCCGTCACTGTCCCTCTCCCGTCCCCATCGGGCGTCCTTCCGCCCGGGAAGGCCCCAGTCTAGGCACCCCGGATCGGGCGGACGGCCTGACATGCACCCACCGGGCATTGGGCAGGTGTATCGACAGGAACCGGTCGCAAGGGGGAGATCATGGAAATCTCAGGAATTATCAGTGCGATCGTGATCGGGGCGATCATCGGCGTCCTCGGTCGCCTGGTCGTGCCCGGGCGGCAGCACATCGGGGTGTTCACGACGATCCTGATCGGCATCGCGGCGGCCCTCGTCGGCGCCCTCATCGCCCACGCGCTCGGCGTGGACGACACCAAGGGCGTCGACTGGATCGAATGGCTCATCCAGATCGGTCTGGCGGCCCTGGGGGTCGTCGCCGTCGACCGGGCCAGGGCCCGGCACTGAGGCCGGCCTGAGCGGTCAGGACAGCTTGCCGTCGTAGTCGGGGAGCTTGAAGGTCCGCTCGGCGTGCCCACCCACCAGATCGGTGGTGTGGTTACCGATGTTGGCGACGATCGTGTAGCCCCGCGCCTCGATCTCCGCCCGCTTGGCGGTCTTGTAGGTGCTCACGTCCTGGAAGAGGTCCGGGAGGTGGCGCACGTACAGACCGCTGACCGGGTAGCCGACCTGACGCAGGTTCCACTCCGTGACGGAGTCGAGGATGCCCGGACGGGCCGTGACGAAGAAGATGGCGGCGCCGCGCGCGTGGGCGTAGCGGGTGAGCTCCAGGACGGGCCGGATGGCGGGCGTGGGGAAGGTCGTCCAGTGGAAGTCCGTCTCCAGCGAGCTGTTGTCGATGTCCAGGACGACGGCCGGCTTGCGGCCGTCGGCGGCGGTCCCGGCGGTGCGCTCGGTGACGTAGGGGGTCGCCTGGGCGACGACGGCGCGCACGTCGCGCTGCCAGGTGTCGTAGTCGACGCCCTTGAGCCCGGCGGTGCCGGAGGTGTGCCGCGGGGCGGCCTCTGTTGCCGCCCCCGCCGCCCCCGCCGCCCCCGCCGTTCCTGCCGTGCTCAGGGTGAGCGCGGTGACGGCGGTGGCGGTGAGGACGGCCGAGGCGACGCGTCGCGTCCTGATCGATTGGCTCATGCCTGGCATGCTCACGATCAGGAGTGGCCGGCAAGTGACGCCGTGCCGACGCGCGCGTGTCGCGTGAGTGGCGGGTGGCCCCGGAGACGGGGGCGGCGTACCGGCGGCGGGCGCCGGAGGTCAGGGGTGCTTCGCCGGGAACCCCGGGGGCATCGGCGGGTCCGAGGGCATGGGCGGGCCAGGAGGCACCGGCAGGTCCGTGGGCAGGGTCACGGGCGGCGCGGGCAGCTCGGCGGGCCAGCCGGTGGCCGACGGCTGGCGGGGCTCCTGCCGCTGTTCCGCCGGCGGGCGCTTGCGGAAGTCGTCCACCTCGTCCTTCGCGGACTGGAAGACGGAGGTCGCCGTGAGGAAGACGGCGGTCGCCGCGACGCACAGGAGCGTGGCGAACACGCCGAAGCCCATCTGCAGGCGTGTCTTCGCCCGGGCCCGCGGATCGTCGGGCTCCAGCGCGGTGGCCCGGTCGGGGCGTCCCGGCGGATACCGGACGACGACCGCGTCGCCCTCGAAGACCGTCCCGCGCCCGTCCTCCTCGAAGCGCCTGGTGCGCCCGTCCTGGTCGGTGAACTCGTAGACGTGGCTGAGCGAGCTCGACGCGCTCTCGTGGTGCCCGCGCCGCCACACGGTGGTGGTCACGTAGGTGCGCAGGCAGCGCCCCTGCACGGCGATCCCGCCGGACCAGGCGGCCTTGAGGCGCCGTCGGCGCAGCACGGCCCCGGCCACCATGGCGAGTGCGCCGAGCGTCATGAGGCCGGGTATCGCCGGCAACAGGTAGACGATCACGAGCCGGCCGTCGCCGTCCGCCGGATGACCTCCAGCGTGTTGCGGACCGTCTCCAGCGTCCGGGCCCGCATCTCCTCCAGGACCTCCTCCCGGCTCTGGCCCTCGGCCGCGGTCGCGCCGGGGGTGGCCGGGTGGGGCATGTCACCGATGAACGTCAGCGTCAGGGAGCCGGCGGCGTCCTCGCCTATCCGGTTGCGGATGACCCAGCTGGCCCGGTCGTCGCGGCGGAAGAAGCTGACCAGCAGGGGCGGTTCGAAGGTGACCTCCTCCGTGATGCGCTCGCCGTCCACGACGACCTCGCGCACCAGCCCGTTCTCGCGGCGTTCGAGCACCGTGCACTCGGTCATGCCGGGCACGAAGGGCACGGCGTACTCGGCCTTGCGCAGCAGCCCGTCCCAGACCTGGGCGCGGTCGAGCCGCGGCTGGTCGGGACGAGCGGGGTCATTGACGGGCAGGGTGACCTCGATGCGCATGACGCGGACTCCTGGGGCGGTGTCGGTTCGTGCCGGACACTTGGTGATCTTGCTATCTCGGACGATCCATATCAACGCGTATTCGCCCGAGGTGGCTTGTTCCCGCGATCCGCCCGCCGGAAGACGACCGCACCCGGCCCGCGACGGACTCCGTGGGCGGAGTCCTGCGGACCGGGTGCGGACAAAAGGGGCTTCGTACGGCGAAGACCCCCGCGACCGGCGGGTTGAGCCGCGGTCAGGCCTTCTTGGTCTCCCAGAAGATGCGGTCGATCTCGGCGATGAGCTCCAGCGCCTTCTCGCCCGTCTTCGGGTCCGTCGAGGCCTTGGCGGCGCTCAGGGCCTTCAGGGTGTCGTTGACCAGCTGGTGCAGCTGGGGGTACTTCTCGAAGTGCGGGGGCTTGAAGTAGTCGCTCCACAGCACCGAGACGTGGTGCTTGGCCAGCTCCGCGCGCTGCTCCTTGATGAGGATCGCGCGGGAACGGAAGGCCGGGTCCTCGTTGGCCTGGTACTTCTCCTGGACGGCCTTGACCGACTCCGCCTCGATGCGGGCCTGGGCCGGGTCGTACACGCCGCAGGGCAGGTCGCAGTGCGCGCTGACCTTCACCTTGGGGGCGAACAGGCGGGAAAGCATGTGCTGTCCTTCCTCGTGATCGTCTTCTCAGGTGCGAGATTACTCGGTGCGGGAAGGCTTTTCTCGGGCGCCCCGGGGCGCTTAGGTCAAAAGTCCGGTGTCACGCTGGGACCCGAGGACCGGCCGAGGTGAGGACACGGAGGTGCCGTGGTGCAGGAGCAGGTGGACGAGCGCGGGCAGGAGCTGGACCGCGAGCGTCGGGGACTGCTGCGGATCGGGCTCGCCGAGGTCTACAACCCCTCGATGGTCCCGACGCTGAACCCCGGGGATCAGCTGGTGGTGCGGTACGGGGCCGTCGTGCGTCCGGGTGACGTGGTCGTGATGCGGCATCCGTTCCGCCAGGACCTGCTGATCGTCAAGCGCGCCGTGGAGCGGCGCGCGGGCGGCTGGTGGGTGATGGGGGACAACCCCCTGGTGGAGAACGACAGCCGCGAGTTCGGCGCCGTGCCGGACGAGTTCGTGGTGGCCCGGGCGTGGCTGCGGCTGCGGCCGCCGCCCGGGGCCGGTCAGCGGTCGGCCGGGGCGCTGCTGTCCTGGGCCGCCTCGGCCGTGCGTCCGGTGAGGGTGGCCGGCTCCGCCGGGCGTTCGCTCTCGCGGCGCTTGCGGGCGCGGTAGGCGGCGACGTTGGCGCGGGTCGCGCAGCGGTCGGAGCAGTAGCGCCGCGAGCGGTTGGTCGAGGTGTCGAGGTAGGCGTTGCGGCACGGCGGCGCCTGGCAGATGCCGAGCCGGTCGACGCCGTACTCCGTCAGGTGCACGGCCAGGCCCATGCTCGCGGTGGCGGTGTAGACGGCACCGGCGTTGGCGGCGTGGTCGGCGATGTGCATATGCCACTTGGGGCGGCCGTCCTCGTCCCGGTACTCGTGGCCGGAGATCTGCGGGCTGACGGGGAACTCCATCAGCAGCGCGTTGAGCAGGTCCACCGCCCGTACTTCGTCGCCCTCCGAGGCGGCCTCGAAGACCGTGCGCAGCCGGCCCCGGACCGAGCGCAGGCGGGTGAGGTCGCCGTCGACGAGCCGGCGGGCGGCCTGCGACTCCGGGCCGAGGAGCGCGCGCACGGCGTCGAGCGACGTGAGCGCGTCGGTGCCGCGGGCGGGCTGCTCGGTGTTGACCAGCCGCACGGCATAGTCCGAGTAATAGGCCAGTTCCACTTGGGGTCCTTACGCAGCGGGGCTGAGATCACTGCCATCGATCAGTAATGACCGATTCTGCTTCGAGGGTATTACATGGCGCTGCGAACGGAAGGCACCGGGCGTCGGACACCCCCGGCACGGTGAGCGGAACTGCCCGAGGGGCGGTACGGGCGTGATGCCCGTACCGCCCCTCGGTCGTGTCCGGTCAGAGGACCTTCGACAGGAACGCCTTGGTCCGGTCGTGCTGCGGGTTGGTCAGCACCTCGCGCGGGTGTCCCGACTCGACGACGACGCCCTGGTCCATGAAGACGATCGAGTCGCCCACCTCGCGGGCGAAGCCCATCTCGTGGGTGACCACGATCATCGTCATGCCCTCCTCGGCGAGGTCCCGCATGACGTCGAGGACGTCACCGACGAGCTCCGGGTCGAGGGCCGAGGTCGGCTCGTCGAAGAGCATCAGCTTCGGCTCCATCGCCAGCGCGCGGGCGATGGCGACGCGCTGCTGCTGGCCGCCGGACAGCTGGGAGGGGTAGTTGTCGGCCTTGTCGGCGAGGCCGACGCGGTCGAGCAGCTTCCTGGCCCGCTCCCGGGCCACGGCCTTGCTCTCCCCCTTCACCTGCACCGGCGCCTCCATGACGTTGGCGAGCGCGGTCATGTGCGGGAAGAGGTTGAAGCGCTGGAACACCATGCCGATGTCACGGCGGTTCCGGGCGACCTCGCTGTCCTTGAGCTCGTACAGCTTGTTGCCCTGCTGGCGGTAGCCCACCAGCTCGCCGTCGACGTACAGCCGGCCGGCGTTGATCTGCTCCAGGTGGTTGATGCACCGCAGGAAGGTGGACTTGCCCGAGCCCGAGGGGCCGATGAGGCAGAACACCTCGCGCGGGGCGACCTCCAGGTCGATGCCCTTGAGGATGTGCGCGGCACCGTAGGACTTGTGGACGCCCTCGGCCTTCACCATCGCGTTCATGCGCTGACACCTCCGGACTGACGGCTGAAGGACGCCAGGTTCTTCTTGATCTTCTGGAAGGGGGTGAGCGGCAGCGTGCGCAGCGAGCCGCGGGCGTAGTGCCGCTCAAGGTAGAACTGGCCGACGCTGAAGACGCTGGTCAGGATGAGGTACCAGGTGGCGGCGAGGAAGAGCATCTCGACCGTGGCGCCGGTGGTCTGGCCGATGTCGGAGGTGGACCGCAGCAGTTCCAGGTACTGGGCCGCGCTGGCCGCCAGCGACGAGGTCTTGAGCATGTTGATGAACTCGTTGCCGGTCGGCGGCACGATCACCCGCATGGCCTGCGGCAGCACGATGCGGCGCAGCGTCCTGCCCTGGCTCATGCCCAGCGCGTGGGCGGCCTCGGTCTGGCCCTCGTCGACGGACTGGATGCCGGCCCGGACGATCTCGGACATGTAGGCGGCCTCGTTCAGACCCAGGCCGAGCAGCGCGGCCATGAAGGGGGTCATGAAGTCGCTCATCTCGTCCCGGTAGATCGGGCCGAGGTTGATGTACGGGAAGATCAGCGCGAGGTTGAACCACAGCAGCAGCTGGACGTAGACCGGGGTGCCCCGGAAGAACCAGATGTACAGCCAGGAGACCGACGAGGTCACCGGGTTCTTCGACAGCCGCATCACGGCCAGGACGATGCCCAGTGCCAGGCCCAGCACCATCGACAGGACCGAGATCAGGACGGTCTTGCCCAGACCGGAGATCACGGTGGAGTCGAAGAGGTAGTCCGGGATGGCGCTGTAGTGGACGTTCGCCGAGGCGAAGGCGTTGACCAGCAGGCCGAGGAGGGCCAGGACGACGACCGCGGAGACCCAGCGCCCGTAGTGCCGGACCGGGATGGCCTTGATGGCGTCGGGCACGGACGAGGCGGGGGCGGGCTTGCCCTTGCCGGCCGCCTTGTCCTTGGAGAGGTCGGCCTTGGCGGGCTTCTCGGCCTTCTCGGCCTTGGCGGCCTTCTCGCCCTTGCCCGGCTTGTCGGCGGGCGCGGGCTCGTCGGCCTTCTCGGACGGGTCGTCCTCGCCGGCGGCTGCGGGCTCGTCGGCCTTGTCGGCGGGCTCGTCGGCCTTGTCGGCCGCGTCGGCCTTCGCAGTCTTTTCGGCCTTTTCGGCGGGCTCGGGCTTCGCCTCGTCGGCGGCCTTCGCCTCGTCGGAGCCCTCGGCGGGCTCGGCCTTGCCCGAGTCGGCGGAGGAGCCGGTCCCGGCGGAGTCCTTGGCCGGCTCCGTCGTGCCGGAGCCCTCGGCGGAGGCGGCCTTGCCGGAGTCGTCCGCGGGCGTCGTCTTGTCGGACTCGCCGGCAGGCTCTGCCTTGTCGGGCTTGTCGGGGGAAGAAGTCACGGGGGTGCCTTTCAGCGTTCCATACGAGGAAAGGAAGACAAGGAGGGTGGGAGGAGAGGGTGAGGGGGGACCGCGGAGGGGTCAGGAACCGCCGTTGACCTTGGCTTCCTTGATGGCGCCCGCGTCGACGCCCCAGGTCTGGACGACCTTGTCGTACTCACCGTTCTTGATGATCGCGTCGAGCGCCTCCTTGAGGGCGTCCCGCAGCTGGGTGTTGTCCTTGGCGACCGCGATGCCGTACGGGGCGGCCTCCACCTGCTCACCGACCGACTCGAAGTCGTTGCCGCCGCCGGAGGTCTTGATCGCGTAGGCCGCGACAGGGAAGTCGCTGGACACCGCCTCGACGCCGCCGGCCTTCAGCCGGGTCTGCGCCTCGAGGTCCGTGTCGAAGGCCTCGATGCTGATCTTGTCCTTGTCGTCCTTCTCGCACTTGTCGGACTGGGCCTTGGCGAGGTCGTGGGAGACCGTGCCGCGCTGCACCGCGACCTTCTTGCCGCACAGGTCGTCCCAGGAGCCGATGCCCTTGGTGTCGCCCTTCTTCGTGTAGAGCGAGACACCGGCGTTGAAGTAGTCGACGAAGTCGACGCCCTCGCCGACCTTGTTGCCCGTTTTGGAGTCAACGCCCTCTTGGCGGTCCTTGGTGTCCGTCATCGCGGACATCGCGATGTCGTAACGCTTGGAACGCAGACCGGTCAAGAGGTTGTCGAAGGTGCCGTTGTTGAATTCGACCTTCACGCCGAGCTGCTTGCCGAGCGCGGCGGCGATGTCGGGGTCGACACCGACGACCTTGCCGTCCTTCTTGAACTCCACCGGCGGGTAGGCGATATCGGAGCCCACCTTGATGACCTTGGAGTCCTGGATCTTCTTCGGCAGCTTGCCGAACAGGGGCGCCTGGTTGCCCTGCGCGGACTGACCGGCCTCGTTGCCGGTCTTGTCACGCTGGTCGCCACACCCGGTCAGCAGCAGGGCGCCGGCGACCGCGATCGCGCCGGCAGCGGCCAAACGACTCCTGGCGGCAGCCGGGCGGGGGGTGGTGCTTGCGGTCATTGCTGGTTCCTCCTGCGATCGAGGGGATAGCCGACTGTTCACATGAAAATCACGGGATCACGAGCACAACGCGGACAGAGCCGAGGGCCGCAGCACACTTCTTCGTGGGCCGCGACCTCGTGCGTTCCGCGCATCTTGCCATCCGGACTGCCCCATTCGGGGGGCCAGCCATGTCAAAATCGGATAACGGGTGATCCCCCTGCCGTACCGGGGCGCTTCCCGCCCGGAAGACGGCGGCTTCCACCCGCATCCGGGCCCGGTGCGAGACCCAGGTCACGTCCCTCTTGTCTCACTCCATGGACTTCCGGTCCCTCCGGCACCTCTTTGGCATGGTTTTTCTTCCATCGTGGCGCCAAGGTGACGACCGCCATGCCGAACAGCCCGGGAACTCACTCGTCGGCCGTAGCGCCATCCGGTAGAAAAGCCAGTCACACCCCTCACCCGGGGCTCAGGGCGCGTGTGTGCGGCGTGCCCGGTGTCCGTACCGCCCGTCGACCGACGGCCATCCGCCGGCCGGGTCACGGACACGTGCCCGACCCGTCCCGCATCCTCGGACGGTTACCCTCGATCAGTAATTCGACAAAGGGGTCAAAGAACAGTGGCAGCGGAGATCGTGAATCCTCGCAGCGACAACGGCCCGGACGAAGGCTCTCGGGAAGAGCTCTTCGATCCGGCCTTCGCGCTGCACCGAGGCGGCAAGATGGCGGTCCAGGCGACCGTCCCGGTGCGGGACAGGGACGATCTGTCCCTGGCCTACACCCCCGGCGTGGCGAAGGTGTGCAGCGCCATCGCCGAGCAGCCCGAACTCGTCCACGACTACACCTGGAAGTCGCAGGTCGTCGCGGTCGTCACGGACGGCAGCGCCGTCCTCGGGCTCGGTGACATCGGGCCGGAGGCGTCCCTGCCCGTCATGGAGGGCAAGGCGATCCTCTTCAAGCAGTTCGGCGGCGTGGACGCCGTGCCGATCGCCCTCGACTGCCGCGAGGTGGACGAGATCGTCGACACCGTCGCCCGCCTGGCGCCCTCCTTCGGCGGCATCAACCTGGAGGACATCTCGGCGCCCCGCTGCTTCGAGGTCGAGCGCCGGCTCCAGGAGCGCGTGGACATCCCCGTCTTCCACGACGACCAGCACGGCACCGCCGTCGTCACCTTGGCCGCCCTGCGCAACGCCGCGCAGCTCACCGGCCGTACGCTCGGCGAACTGCGCGCGGTGATCTCGGGCGCGGGCGCGGCCGGCGTGGCCATCGCCCGCATCCTGGTCGAGGCGGGCATCGGCGACGTCGCCGTCTGCGACCGCAAGGGCATCGTTTCCGGGGACCGCGAGGACCTCACCGACGTCAAGCGCGAGCTCGCGGGCTTCACCAATAAGGCTGGTCTCACCGGCCCGCTGGAGACCGCGCTGGACGGCGCGGACGTCTTCATCGGCGTCTCCGGCGGTACGGTCCCGGAGTCGGCGGTCGCGAAGATGGCGAAGAACGCCCTGATCTTCGCCATGGCCAACCCCACGCCGGAGATCCACCCGGACGTCGCGCACAAGTACGCGGCCGTCGTCGCGACGGGCCGCAGCGACTACCCGAACCAGATCAACAACGTGCTCGCCTTCCCTGGCATCTTCGCCGGCGCCCTCCAGGTGCGCGCCTCGCGCATCACCGAGGGCATGAAGCTCGCGGCCGCCGAGGCGCTGGCCGCCGTGGTGGCGGACGAGCTGAGCGCGGACTGCGTGATCCCCTCGCCGTTCGACGAGCGGGTGGCCCCGGCGGTCACGGCCGCCGTCGCGGCCGCGGCGCGCGCCGACGGCGTCGCCCGCCGCTGACGCCACGGAGCCCGTAGGGGGGCCGGACCGGACCACGAAGGCCCGGGCCGGCCCCTCGCCGGTTCCGGCCTCTTTCCGCGCCCGCCCCGCCACCCGCGCGGCCGCCGCGGCCCCACCACGCCACCGCGCCGGTGACCGCGGCACAAGCGACGCATGAGCGTCCCCCCCGCTGCGGTCGTACGAACGCACGAAGCCGGCTCCGGCCCCGCGCCGGGGGCCGGCCAGGAGGCTTCCTCCTCGGGATACGACCGTTGCGGCAGTGGCCGCCGGACGCGGCGCGTGTCACATCCCCACCCGGTTCCCCCGCCGCGTCCCCCGGGGCTAGGTTCGGATCATGTTCGCCGCCTACGCCGCACGCATCGACCGGGACCAGCCGCTGAACGGACTCGTGCTGGGGGAGCGCCCCGAGCCCGAGGCGCGGCCCGGCTGGACGACCGTCAACGTCAAGGCCGCCACGCTCAACCACCACGACCTGTGGACGCTGCGCGGCGTGGGGATCAGCGAGAAGGTCCTGCCGATGATCCTCGGCTGCGACGCGGCCGGCGTGGACGAGGACGGCAACGAGGTCGTCGTCCACTCCGTCATCGGCCAGACCGGCCACGGCGTCGGCCCCGACGAGCCCCGTTCGATCCTCACCGAGCGCTACCAGGGCACGTTCGCCGAGCGTGTCTCGGTCCCCAGCTGGAACGTGCTGCCCAAGCCCGCGGGGCTCTCATTCGAGGAGGCCGCCTGCCTGCCCACGGCCTGGCTGACCGCCTACCGGATGCTGTTCACCAACGCGGACGTGCGCCCCGGCCAGAGCGTCCTGGTCCAGGGCGCCGGCGGCGGAGTCGCCACGGCGGCGATCGTCCTCGGCGCCGTCGCGGGCCTCCGGGTCTTCACCACGAGCCGCGACGAGGCCAAGCGCAAGCGCGCGGTGGAACTGGGTGCGGAGGCGGCGTTCGAGCCCGGCGCCCGCCTGCCGCACCGTGTGGACGCCGTGATCGAGACCGTCGGCGCGGCCACCTGGTCGCACTCGGTCAAGTCCCTCAAGCCCGGCGGCACGCTCGTGATCTCCGGCGCGACCAGCGGCCCGAACCCGCCCGCCGCCGAACTGAACCGCATCTTCTTCCTGGAGCTCAAGGTCGTCGGCTCGACGATGGGCACCAAGGAGGAGCTGGCGGACCTGCTCAGCCTCTGCGCGACCAAGGACGTGCGCCCGCTGATCGACTCGGTCCTGCCCCTGGACCGGGCGCGCGAGGGCTTCGAAAAGATGTCCAGCGGCGATCTGTTCGGCAAGGTGGTGCTGACGGTATGAACGACGGATGCCGAAGAGACGCTTGCGCAAGGCGGCGTTCCTCGCCGTAACCGCTGTCCTGGCCCTCCTCGCACCGACGGCCCACGCCCGCACGGATCCCGGCATCCCCCGCCTCACCGACGAGCACGGCCGCGCCCTCACCCTGCGCGGCTGGAACCTGGCGGACAAGGACCACCAGGGGGAGCGGGCGCTGGAGGACATCACTGAGCGTTCCGTGCGCGACCTGTCGGCCAAGGGCTTCAACTTCGCCCGTCTGGCGGTCTTCTGGGACGACCTCGAACCCCGCCCCGGCCACTACAGCGAGCGCTACCTCCGCAAGGTCGAACGGGTCCTCGACTGGGCCCGGCTCCATCACGTCCGCGTCGTGATCGACGCCCACCAGGACGTCTACGGCCCGGCCTTCGGCGGCCACCGGGGCATCCCGGCCTGGGCGACGCGCACGGACGGCCTGCCCTACCGCACCCACCCGGACGACTGGTTCGCGGAGTACTTCGAGCCCGCGGTCCAGGCCGCCTTCCAGCACCTCTACGAGGACGAGGACCTGCGCCGGGCACAGACCCGGATGTGGCGGGTCCTGGCGGAACGCCTGGCGCGCCACCCGGCGGTGTTCGGCTACGACCTGATCAACGAGCCGATGGGCCGCATGCGTCCCGGCGAGGACATGTTCGAGGCCGCGCGCCGCATCGAGGCCACGCAGATCACGCCCATGTACAACCGCATCGCCCGGGCGATCCGGGAGGTCGACCGGCGGCACTGGCTGTTCGTCGAGCCGACCCCGGCGGCGGGCGAGGGCAGACCCACGGGCCTGGGCCGCGTCGAGGACCCCAAGGTCGTCTACGCGCCGCACTTCTACAACGCCGCGATGGAGGCGGGCCGGGACTACGACCCGGCGTCCGGCTGGCTGCGGACGTACGAGGCGGCGATCGTCCACTACCCCCGCGCCCACCACCTGCCGGTCGTCGTCGGCGAGTGGGGCCCGCTCGACAGTTCCCTGCCGAACATGGGCCGCTTCTACGAGGAGGCCCTCGCCTCTCTGAGCCGCTACGCCTCCGGCTGGGCGGGCTGGCAGTGGTGTTACGGGGGCGGCTACTGCGCCCTCGACCAGGACGGCCGGTACCGCCCGAACAAGCAGCGGACGGCCAGGCCCTTCGCGAGCGCGGTGGCGGGAACGACGACGTACGAGTCCGGCGAGCGGGAGACGTACCGCCTGGAGTACGTGCCCCGCCCGGCCGGGGTGACGGAAGTGACGCTGCCGCCGTCGCCCACGGGCTGGCGCGTCCGCGTGACGGGCGGGGCGAGGGCCGACGTGACGGAGGTGGGCCCCGACACGAGGCGGACGATCCACGTCAAGGCGCTGAAGGGAAACCCGGTGACGGTGGTGGCGACAGGCTGAGGACACGGGCAGCCGGACGGAGCCCCTCACGACGATGGCGTGAGGGGCCGGGCCGGGACGGCGTCAGCCCAGCCGTTCACCCCGTACGACGGCATGGATGCGGGCGGCGGCATCCACCAAGTGGCCCTTGACGGCCACCAGTTGATCGCCGGTCAGCCCGTGGTCCCGTGCGACGTCACGCACGTCGTCGCGGAAGCGGTCGAGCATCCGGTCCAGATCGCGCACGGCGTCACGCCGACTGCCAGCACCGGCGCCGGCGTCGGAACCAGAAGCGGATCCGGACCCGTTCTCACCGGAACCACCGGAACCACCGGAACCACCGGCCCCCGCCCCCGCCAGCGCCCCCAGCTCCTGCGCCAGCGCGCTGACGCCTTCCACCAGCCCGGTCGGCCAGTCGCCCTGCCGCGTGTGCTCGCGCACCTGCTCCTGGACCCGCTCCGTGATGCGCCGCACCTCCTGCCGGGCATGCTCCTGCGCCTGCCAGGCCTGCCGCCGCGCGGTCTGGGCCTCCTGCCGGGCGCGCCGGCTGTCCTCCTTGGCCCGTCGTGCCTGCTCCCGCAACTCCTCCTTGGCGCGCCGCAGTTCCTCCTTCGCGCCCGTGAAGTACGGCCCCGCCCCGCCCGGTGCGGCCGCGCCGGCGGCGTCCGCGCGGGCCCGCAGCGCCTCCTCCCGCATCTCGCGCCGCAGGTCACCCGCCGCCCCCCGCACGTCCTCGCGGATGTCCGCGGCCAACGCGGCGACGGAGTCGCGGATCTCCAGTTCCAGCGCGGCCAGCTCCCCCTGCCGGTCGGCGAGTTCGGCCCGCCCGGCATCGGTGATGGAGTACACCTTGCGCCCGCCCTCCGTGGCGTGCGTGACCAGCCCCTCGGCCTCCAGCTTGGCCAGCCGGGGGTAGACGGTGCCGGCGGAGGGCGCGTACAGGCCCTGGAAGCGCTCCTCCAGGAGGCGGATCACCTCGTAGCCGTGGCGCGGCGCCTCGTCGAGGAGCTTGAGCAGGTACAGCCGCAGCCGGCCGTGGGCGAAGACAGGAGGCATCAGAGGACCTTTCCCTGAGCGGGGGCGCCGGCGGGAGCGTCCTGGACCGGCGGCCTGCGCAGCAGCGCGACCGCCCCGGAGACGGTGGTGATCTTGAGCAGGCCCTGTCCCGAGCCGAGCGTGCCGGTGATGCGCCTGGCGCCCCACTGGTCCTCGACCCGCAGGCCCTCGACGGCGCAGGAGACCTTGCCGCTGGTGGTGTTGGCGTGGACCTCCGTGTCGGCGGAGTGCGGCAGCCGTACGGCGATCTCACCGGAGACGCTGCTGAGGGCGACGGCCGGGCGGGAGGCGTCGGAGGGCGGCAGGGCGGCCAGGTCGAGCGTCATGTCGCCGCTCACCGAGTCGGCCTTGACCGTACCGCCGGAGCTCTCGATGAGCGTGAGGTCGCCGGAGACGGAGCCGAAGCGCAGGTCCCCGCCGAGGGCCTGGGCCTCCAGCCCCCCGGAGACGGTCTCCGCGCGCACGGCTCCGGTGACGCCGACCAGTGTGGTGTCGCCGGTGACGCCGCGCACCTCGGTCGCGCCGCCGATGCCGGAGACGACGGCGGTGGCGCTGACGACGCCGACCTCGACGCGCGTCGCGGTGGGCACGGTCAGGGTCGCGGAGGCGGTGCGCTTCCAGCCCTTGCGGTCGAACCACTTGAGGAAGTTCTGCCACGGCACGTCCTCGTAGCCGACGGTCAGGACGCCCGCCTTGTGGCTGACGAGCAGCGGCGGGCCGTCGATCCGGGTCAGCTCCAGCCGTGCGGGCCCGCTGTCCGTTCCCACGACGTTGACCGTGCCGCCGACGATGCGCACGCTCAGATCGGTGACTGGCGCGTCGAAGGTGAGCTTCTGTGGTGTGGCGAGCGACCACTCCGACTGGTCCGGCATGCCGGCCTCCTCGTGAACCCTGGTCCGGGACCTGAACGCGATACAACATATCGCGTCTCTCGCCAGACACGATATATCGCGGTTTTGGGAAGTCAAGGGTCAGCGGCGTGGCTTAGCGTTGACGCATGTCCGCAACCGATCACAGCCGGGCGGCGGCAGGCGCGCTGCTGCTCTGCCGGGCCGATCCCGACCGTGTCCGTCCGTCCGCCCAGCTGCTGCGCGAACCGCTGCTCGTCGCCCCGGCGGGCGGGGGGTGGAGCGTGCTGGTGCCGGCGGAGGAGCCGGGCCCGGGCGCCGCCGAGAACCCGGCCGCGCTGACGGCGGAGTGGACGCACGCCCTGACGGTCGCCGAGTCCTGGCCGGCGGTCGGCCTGTGGTGGGACGAGGAGGGTGCGGGCTTCGTCGTGGCGGCGGGCTTCCGCCGCACGCTCGGCTACACCTGGCTGGCGGACGGCTCCCCGCTGGGCGACGAGGGCGCGTTGACGGCCCTGCGGGCCCGGCTGGGGCTGGATCCGGTGCTGGACGCGGCGGCGTTCGACCGGCTGACGGCGCCGGACTCGGACGCGGACGCCGCCGCGCGGGTGCGGGGCCTCGTCGCGGTGCTCGCGCGGGCCGGCCTGCACCTGCCGCAGGGGCTGGTGCCGGGCGCGAGCGCGCGGACGCTGCGCGCGGCGATGGAGGCGGCGCCGTCGGCGGAGGCGGTGGAGTGGCCGGGCTGGCGCGCCGCGATGCGCGACGGGCTCGACGCGACGGAACGGGGCCCGCTGGGCACGTGGGTGCGGGGGCCGCGGGCGCGGGCGCTGGGAACGGCGGAACTGCTGGCCGGCGCGGTGCTGCTGAGCCGCGCCAGGCGGGCGGAGAGGCCCCGCCGGGGCTGGGCGCTGGCGGGCGCCGTGCTGCTGGCGGACGGCGCGCTGACGATCGCGTACGACGCGTGGCGCCGCCGTGGGCCGCGCACACGGTGACGGACGCTACGGGCGAGAAGACCGGCGGACCCGTGCCCGGCAAGGCCGGCGCGCGGTGCGGAGGGCCCGGGCGGAGGCCGGAGAAGCGCGCGAGGCCGCTTACTCGTCGTCCTCGTCGTCCAGCCGCGCCAGCCACGTCGCCAGCCGCTCCACCGGGACCTCGAAGTCCGGGTTGAGGTCGACGAACTCGCGGAGGCGCTCGGCCACCCAGGCGAGGGAGACCTCCTCCTCGCCGCGCCGGTTCTCCAGCTCCTCGATGCCGCGGTCGGTGAAGTACAACGTGATCTCCGTCAGGGGGTGGGGGAATCTCTCCGCCCAGGATAGGCGGCCCCCGGCCGGCCCTTGGCCACAGCCTCTCGCGCCCATCGGACCAGAGGACTAGCCTGCTGCATCATCCACGGTAACGGGGGGTGGCACGTGGCTGGCGGAATCGCTCAAGTGCGCCTGGACGACGGCACGGTGGTCTGGGCGCGGATCACGGAGGCGCAGGAGCTCCAGGAGCCGCCTGGGGGTGCGTACGGCGCCTACGGCGCTCCGGGCGCCCCCGGCGCGTACGAGGACTCCAGTGCCGTCCGGCACGTGGCGGACGCCGCCAGCGGCCTCGCCGACGTCGTGCGCGGCGTCGTCGGGTCCCTGCGCATGGGGCTCGCGGCGGCGCGGCCGGACGAGGTGCGGGTCGACTTCGGGATCGAGCTGTCCGCCCAGGCGGGACGGGTGATCGGCCTGCTCGCGGACGGCAACGGCAAGGCGTCGATCACGGTCTCGCTGACCTGGTCCGAGCGGGCGGCGCCGGCCCCGCCGCCGCCCGCCCCCGGCGGCCCCACGACCCCCGGCGCTCCTTGAGCGCCCTCGACGGCACCGCGCGCCGGGCCGTCGTGCGCATTTCCGCGCCCGGTGGCGGGTATGACCGCAGCGGCGCCCGGTTCTGGGGCAGTGGGTTCTTCATCGCTCCGGGGTGGGTCCTTACCTGCGCCCACGTGGTGGGGAACGGGGGTGGTGACGTGCTCGGCGGAGTGACGGGCATCGACATCACGGACTGGCGGGACCGCACGACCGAGGGCCGCGTCGCGCTCGCCCTGCCCCGCCCGCCCGACCCCGACGCGCCGCCCCGCCGCTGGCCCCTGCCCGACCTGGCCCTCGTCGAGGTGGCGGACGCGGAGGACGCCGAGTGCCTGTGGCTGAGCGACCGGTCGGCGGTCGTGCCCGCCCCGGTCAGTCTGCACGGCTGGTCGCAGGAGACCGGGGAGCTGGCCCTGCGCTTCGGCCTGGGCACCGCCAGCGGCGGTGACGGCAGCGACGGCAGCGCCATGCTGCTGCGCGGCGAGATCCCCGTGGCCGGCTGTTCGGGCGGGCCCGTCGTGGACACCGGCCGGGGCGCGGTGATCGGCGTGAGCAAGGGACGCGGCCACGACACGGCCGGCCTGGCCGTGCCCGTCACCGCCCTGCGCCGGATCGCCGACGACGGCCCGGGCCGCGACCGGCTGCACTCGATCATCAGCGCCCACGACCGCCATCATCTGCGCCGCTACCGCACCATGGGCACCGGCGGCAGCTGGACCGGCCTCCAGCAGGCGCTGCGCCCGCCTCGGGCGGACGGCTTCACGCCCGTCCTGCGCACCCACCTCTTCGCCCGCCTCGCCGAGCTGACCCAGCCGCGCACGCCCGGCGAGGTCATGCTGCTGGTCGGGCACGCCAAGCGGCGGGTGATCCAGGCCCCGTACCAGCCGGGCGTCGAGCACGACCCGCGCACCTGGCGCGAGGGCGTGGGGCTGCTGTACGACCTGCGCGACGGCGGCCGGACCAAGGAGACGGGCCCCGACCGGGACCTGGAACTGGAGGCCGTGCTGCTGTACGCCGCCCGGGTCGCGGCGGCCGTGAGCCGGCTGGGCGAGGGCCGGGACGTGGCGCCGCTGCGCGAGCTGAGCACCTGGCTGGCCGGGCAGGCCGAGTCGCTGCCCGACGTCATCCGGGAGGAGATCCACCAGATCCTGCACGGCGGTTCGGCCGGCCCGGCCGAGCCGCGCGAGCCCGCCCCGCCCGGCACGGTGGAGCTGCGCAAGCCGGAGCGCAGGGACGTCGAGCCGGGCGCGCCCGGCGCGGCCGAGGGCCGGGCCCGCGCGGACGTCATCGTGGAGGTCGACCCCCTGCTCTACGGCAGCTGTTACCCCTGGCGGGTGAAACTGCTCCTGGAGGACGGCGTGGTCACCCCGCTGGCCGGCGACGAGCGGGGCGTGCCCCGGGCGCGGCTGCGCGAGGCCCTGCGCGAGCCGATCGCGCGGGCCCTGCGCCAGGGCGACGTGGGCGAGCACCTGGCCGAGGTCCAAGTGGTGCTGCCCCGCGAGCTGTTCGACGAGCCGCTGGACGCCTGGCGGCTGACGGCCCCCGACGCGCCGGGCGGCGGCATCGACCCGCACACCATGCCGCTGGGGCAGCGCCGCGTGGTGGTGGTGCGCGACCGCAGGCGCCGCGACCACCCGGCCATCCCCGAGTGGCACAGACGCTGGAGCGGGACGAGCCGGGGCCCGCTGACCGTCGTGCCGCTGCGCCGTGAGGCGCCGGAGCGCGGCCACGGCGGCGCGGGCCGCGAGAGCGGGCACGCGGCGTACGGGCGGCTGTCGGACGCCGCCGACTCGGCGGTGCCCGTCTACTGCGGCGAGGTGGCCGGCGGCGCCGGGGCCATGGCGATGGAGGCGGCGCTGGCCGCCGGGCACCCGGTGGTGATCTGGCGCAGATGCGCCACGGGCCATACGGATTGCGCCGAATTCCATCACGAAATCGCCCGGCTGGTGGGCGAGGCGGGGACCGCGGACGGTCTCCACCGGCGCATCCGCAACCTCCGCATCCGCTGTGGCGACCCCGACGCGCCCGACCCGGAAGTCCTGTGGGCCCGGTCGATTGCCGTGCTCTTCGATTCGCCCGATCATCCGCCGCTGCCCGACACGCCGTTGTACGTGCCGGGCGCCGGCTGGGGTACAGGTCCATGACGACGCGTCAAGAACACCCCAGGGGAGCGCGACCGGGGTCGGCAGCGCCGTGCCGTACCGGTACCGTCGACCGGGGGCCTCACGGCGTGTCACAGCGAAGCGGGGCCCGGGCGCGGCAGGCCTCAAGGTCACGACCAGCTACGAGGAGCCCAGTGTGAACGATTGGCGCATCTACCGGGGAGCCGGCCTGCCGCACGACGGGATACGGCAGCTGCCGCCGCCCCCGCCCTGGCGGGACTTCGCCTCCGCCGGGCCGGACACGGGGGCCGGCACGGACCCGAGCGCGGCTCGCCGGCTCGGGGTGCTGCGCCGGCTGGTGGAGAACCACCACCCGCGCCCCGAGGAGGTCGAGGCCGTCAACGCCGCCCTCTACCTGCGCCGCCCCCTGCTGGTCACCGGCAACCCCGGCACCGGCAAGTCCACCCTCGCCCACGCCGTCGCCCACGAGCTGGGCCTGGGCAGGGTGCTGCGCTGGCCCATCGTCAGCCGCTCCACGCTGCGCGACGGGCTCTACCACTACGACGCCATCGCCCGCCTCCAGGACGTCCAGCTGGAACGGGCCGGGGGCGCCGGGCAGGAGCGGCGCCCCATCGGCTCGTACGTCCGCCTCGGCCCGCTGGGCACGGCTCTGCTGCCCACGACGCTGCCCCGGGTGCTGCTCGTCGACGAGCTGGACAAGGGCGACCTGGACCTGCCGAACGACCTCCTCAACGCCCTGGAGGAGGGGGAGTTCCGGCTCACGGAACTGGAGCGGATCGCCGACCGCGAGCCCGAGGTGGAGGTGCTCACCGACGACGGCGAGCGGGCCGTGATCCACGGCGGCCGGGTGCGCTGCACCACGTTCCCCCTGATCGTGCTGACCTCCAACGGCGAGCGGGACTTCCCGGCCGCGCTGCTGCGCCGCTGCATCCAGCTCAACCTCGAACCGCCCGGCGAGGAGCAGCTGACGGCCATGGTCAGGGCCCACCTGGGCGACGACGCGGTCACCGGCGGCGACGCCCTGATCCAGCGCTTCCTGGACCGGGAGCCCGGCGAGGTCATCGCCGCCGACCAGCTGCTGAACGCCCTCTTCCTCACCCAGCACGCCCCCCGCACCGAACGGGTCACGCGCGACCGGCTCGCGGACATGCTCATGCGCCCACTGGACCGCCCGAGGTGATGAGAGATGACGGCGCCCCCCGACCACCGGCTGGGGCAACTGGTCGCCCGGCTGCGCGCCGCGGCCTGGGACCTCACGGCGGAGGAACTCGCCGACGCGGTGTGGCTCGCCCAGTGGGTCTCGCCGGCGGGCGCGGCCGGGCAGGCGCCGGGCGGGCGGCCCCCGGCCGCTGACCGCCCGGAGCGCACGGCCTCCGACGCCGGTCCCGCACGCCCCGGGGCCGCCGGGCCCCTGGCGCCGGACGTCCCCGGCGTGAGCGGCCCGGCCGGCGGGGCGGCGGCGGAACGGCTGGCCGAGCGGTCGGATCCGGTGGCCCTCTACGCCCACGGGGGTGGCCGGTCGGAGCCCGTCGGGGCGTTCCCCATACGCATACCGATGGCCTCGTCGCTGCCGGGCCTGCTCGGCCTCCAGCGGGCCCTGCGTCCGCTGCGCGGCTACCGCACGCTCGCCGCACCGGTCCGGGGGCCGCTGGACGAGGACGCCACCGCCGACCGGGGTGCCCGCAGCGGGGTGCTGGAGCCCGTCTTCCGCCCGGGCGAGGGCCGTTCGGTCTCCATGCAGCTGCTGATGGACACCTCGCCGTCCATGGCGGTCTGGGAGCGGATGCTGGAGGAACTGCACCAGACCTGCGCCCAGTTAGGTGCCTTCCGTGACGTGCGGGTGCGCTACCTGCACCGGTCGGCCGACGGTGCGCCCCTGATCGGCACCACGGCCGAGCCCGGCCCCCCGGGGAGCGCGCGCCATCTGTGCCCGCGCCCCGCGGGACAGTTCCGCGACCCCACCGGGCGCCGCCTCACGCTGGTCATCAGCGACTGCGTGGGGCCGCTGTGGCAGGAGGGAACGGCCCAGCGGCTGCTCCACGACTGGGCGCACACCTCCCCCCTGGCCGTCGTCCAGCCGCTGCCGCCGCGCCTGTGGCCCCGTACGGCACTGCCCGCGGAGGCCGGGCTGCTCACCCGGGACCCCGCCACCGGCGGCCGGCTGCACTTCACCCCCGAGGGCTACGGACCGGGGCCCGCCCCCGGGGCCCTGCCCGTGCCCGTCCTGCTGCCCACCCGGGACGCCCTGGGCACCTGGGCCCGGCTGCTGTCCGGACCCGGCCGCTCGGCCGTGCGCGGCGCCGCCGGATGGCTGCTGCCCGGCCACCCCGCCCGGCCGGCGCCGCCGCACGGCGAGCGCGACGGCCGCACCGCCGGGGAACTGCTCAGGGCCTTCCGGGCCGGCGCCTCACCCGGTGCCCTGCGGCTCGCGGTGCACCTCGCCGCCGTGCCGCTCACCCTGCCCGTCATGCAGGTCGTCCAGCGGGCCATGCTCCCCGACACCGGACCCATGGAACTGGCCGAGGTCCTGCTCAGCGGGCTGCTGCGCAAGCTCCCCGGCGCGGACCGCGAGGAGCCCGGCCCCTGGGCCGGGGCGCGGTACGAATTCGCCGACGGCGTACGGGAGATGCTCCTGCAGTCCCTGGACCGCAGCGCCGCCGCCCTCGTCCTCAAGCACTGCTCCGACTACGTCGAGCGCCACTTCGGCAAGGGCGCCCGCAACTTCTCCGCGCTCGCCGCCGCCCAGCTGTCCGGCACCCAGCCGGACCCGGGCCCCCCGCAGGCGTCCGACGAGCCGGGCGGCCCCGCGGAAGCGGGCGCCGCCGAACCGGAGCTGTTCGCCGAGGTCCCCGCCCGTGTGGTCCGCTGGTACCGGCCGGTGGCCGTCGAGGGCGGACCGGTCGCCGAGGCCGAGCGGCTGCTGCGCCTGTGGCACGTCCAGGGCGACCCCGGCCTGCTCCACGAAGCCCGCGCCCTGGCCGAACCGGCGGCCGGCCTGCCGTTCCCGGTGGGCACCGGCCGCACCGGCCCCGACCCCGCACCCGGTGGGGCGGAGCCGGCCCCCGCGCCCGAGGCCGTACGGGCCCGGCTCGTCCTCGGCGGCGTGCTGTGCGCGCTGGCCGGCACCGAGTCCGTACGCCACGACCCCGGACGGCGGCACACGATCCTGACGGAGGCCGTCGCCCTGCTCACCGAGGCCCGCGACCACACCCCGCCCGGCAGCGGCCGGCACACCGAGGCGGCCCTGGAGCTGGCCGCCGCCCAGTACGCCGCCTGGCTCGCCGACGGCGACCCCGAACGGCTCCGCGACGCCGAACGCACCCTGCGCGCCCTGTCGCCGGGGACCCCCGCACGGCACCTGCGGCTCGGCAGGGTGCTGCTCGCCCTCGCCGCGGCCGGCGACGAACCCGCCGGGCGCGCCGGCGCGGCCGCCGCCGAACTGCGCACCGGTCACGAGCTGCTGGAGAGCGACGGCGCCCCGGACGCCCAGCGCGGCGCCGCCCTCCTCGACCTCGCGGCGGCCCTGCGGCTGTCCGGCGCGCCCGCCGCCGAGACCCTCGCCGCCCTGGCGCGGGCCGAGGAGACGGTGGCCGACGACCTCCAGCGACTGCGCTGCCGCACCGAGCAGGCACGCGCCCACGCCGCGGCCGGCGACGGGCCCGCGGCCGACGACGCCTACGCCGGCGCGGTCGCCCTCACCGCCCGCGACAGCCTCGGCCGGTGCGAACTCCTCACCGAGTGGGGCGAGTCGTTGCTGGGCCGCGCGGAGGAGGTGGCCGGCCCCCGGGGCGCCATCCGGGGCGGCCCGCCGTCCGCGGACGACGCCGCCGCGGCCCCCGTCCCCGCCCCGGACCCCGTCGGCCGCGCCGAAGCCGTGCTGCGGGAGGCCCTGACCGTCAGCCCCGGCCGGTGGCCCCTGCGGGCCCGCACCCAGCTCATGCTGGGCCGGGCGCTGACCCTGCGGTACGGGCGGCAGGGCTTCCTGCCCGACCTCTACGAGAGCTGCCACCTGCTGGAACAGGCGGCCCGCCGCGCCCCGGACCCCGCGACCCGCGCCGAGGCGTGGCTGCGCCTCGGTTACGCCCGGCTGCTGCTGAGCCGGCAGCCGGGCGCCATGCCGGTCGCGGAGGCCGCCACCGCCTTCGACGCGGCGGTCAAGGAGGCCCGCCGTCTGCCCACCCCCGACGGCCCCGGCTCGGTGACCGCCGCACGCGCCCTGCACGGCCACGGCGTGGCCCTGGAGCGCATGGGCCTGCGCGGGGCCGCCCTGGCCGCCTACCGCGAGGCGCGACGGGAGTGGTGGGACCTCACCGGCCGGCTCGCCGACGTGCCCTGGGACGAGGTGCAGGCCACCCGGGAATGCGTAACGCGGCTCGCCGGCGAATGAGCCGGATGAGGCCGGACCCGGCCCGAACGTGTTTCCGCTTTACGGCCCTTGGGAAGAAACGTGCAGCCGCGGGGGCCGTCCTCGGCGGAAGGCGGCAGGGAGGAGAAGAGCGTGCCGAAGCTCAAGAGCGCCCTTACGGCCGGCCAGGCCCTGGGCGGTGCGGCGAGGGCCCTGCCCCTGCCCGACCTCGCCGGAGTCGGCCTGCGGGCCCTGCGGGAGACCGCGGACCCCGGCCTCGCGGCCGCCGTCGATCACGTGCTGCGCTGCCCGGGAGCGCTGGCCGAGGCCTGGGACGCGGGCAACGAGGGCGGGGTGGTGGAACCCTGTACCGGCCGGTGACCCGGCGGGTTCCGGACAAAGGCGGAGCCCGGCCCGGCGCCCCCTCCCCGGCCGGTCGGCTGGCCCGCACCCGGTCCGGCCCCGAGGACCTCGCGTTCCTGCTCGACGGGCTGCACAGCCGGCGGCTGGTGCTGCTCAAGTCCCTGCTGACCAGGCTGGAGCGGCGGCCCTCGGCGGTGCCCGGCCACGCCCGCGAGCGCTTCGCCGAGCACTGGCGGCTGCTGGAGCGCGCCGAGGAGCACGCCCCGCTTCCGGTCCGCGACACCCTGGATCACCCGTCCGTCGGCAACTGGCTGGCGGCCGCGCTGACCGCCGCCGACGGCGAGCCCCTGACCCGCAGCCTCGACCACTTCGGCGCCGTCGCCGCCACCGCCGCCCTGCGCGCCGGCACCGATTTCGCCCTCGACCTGGCCGCCCCCGGCGGGATCCTCGCCCTGCCCGGCGCCGGCCTCGCCCGCACCGGCGCCGAGACGGTGCGGCTGACCGCTCACGGCCGTACCGCCCGCCTGACCGCCGACGGCCGGCGCGCCGGGCCCGTCCTGCTGCGCGCCGCGGGCCGGCTGTCCGGCGCCGGAGCCGGCTGGCAGGGGCTGCGCCGTCTGCCGGGCAGCGGCGCCTGCCTGGACGACCTCGACCCCTACCGCGCGCCGTCCGGCGGCGTGGGCCGGGCCGCCCTGCCCGCGGCCCCCCGCGAGGCCGGCGGCCACGAGCCGTGGCTGCGCCGGTGGCGGGCTGCCCTCGCGCTGCTGCGGGCCACCGACCCCCAGCGCGCCGCGGAGACCGTGGCGCTGCTGCGCTGCCTGGTGCCCCTCGCCCGGCACGGCGCGGGCGGCCGGGTCCTGGAGGCCGGAGCCAAGGCGAGCGCCACCTTCCGGGCCGCGCCGGGCGCGGTGTTCACGACCCCGCCGGAGTCCGCCGCCGAACTCGCCGAGGTCCTCGTCCACGAGACCCAGCACAGCAAGCTGTCGGTGCTCCACGACCTCGTCCCCCTGCACCAGGCCGCGCCGGGCGCCGTGCACCGGGTCGCGTGGCGGGCCGACCCGCGGCCCCTGGCGGGCGTCCTCCAGGGCACCTACGCCCACCTCGCCCTCGCCGACTTCTGGGACCGGGCCGCCCGGCGGCGACCGCTGCCGCCCGCCGCCGCGGCCGACGCCCGGGCGCGCCGCGATTCCTACGGCGGACAGGTCGCGCAGGCCCTGCCCATCCTGCTTGAATCAGGTGAACTCACTCCCGAAGGACGGGAGTTCGTCGAAGGTATGGAGCGGCACCTGGCGGTCCTGCTCGGGACCGCCGGCCACTGCGCACCGTTCGGCGGTACGTCACCGGCCGGTGACGTACGGTAATCTTGCGGTCGTGCCGGTTCTCCGGCCGACGGGGTGCGAAGGAACAAGGGAGACGCGCGCATGGCCACGCAGCGGACCACGGCCGGCACCGGTACGCAGGCTCGCGCCGGCGAGCACTTCGTCGTCGTCTTCGCCGGTTTCCACCGGCCCTGGGCCACCTGGATCGCCCACCGGCTGGAGAGCCACGGCCACCGCGTCACCCTGCACCGCTGGGACCCGCCGCGCGAGGTGCCGCTGGAGTCGGCGCTCGGCGACCTGCTGCTGGCCTCCGGCCGGATACTGCTGGTGCTCAGCGACTGGTTCTTCCAGCTCGGGCCGCGCCGCGAGGGCGAGTGGACCGAGGCGCTGCGCGGCGTCGTCGCCACCCACGCCGAGCGGTTCGCCGCCGTCAACCTCACCAACCGCGCCCTGCTGCCCGCGACCGCCGTCCTGGAGCCGGTGGACCTGTGGAGCGTGGGCGCCCACGAGGCCGAGCGCAGGCTCCTGGGCCGCCTCGGCCTGCCGCCCGCCCCGAACGCCCGCCCCCTGCCGCACGGACCGGGCTCCCGCTACCCCAACGACCCGCCGGCCGTCTGGGGCGAGATCCCCCGCCGCAACGTCCGCTTCACCGGCCGCGACGACCTGCTCAACCGCCTCCAGGAACGCCTGACGGACGCCGACCAGGGCACCGCCGTCGTCACGCTCCTGGGCATGTCCGGCATCGGCAAGACCCAGATGGCCGCCGAGTACTGCCACCGCTTCAGCTCCGACTACGACGTCGTCTGGTGGGTCAACTCCGACACCCGCGGCACCCTGCGCGAACGCCTGGGCGAGCTCGCCCCCGAACTGGGCCTGGTCAGCGGCTCGGAGCCCGGCGAGCGCATCCGCGCCGTCCGCGACGCCCTGCGCCGCGGCGAGCCCTACGGCCGCTGGCTGCTGGTCTTCGACGGCTGGGACGACATCGAGGGCGCCGACGACGTCCTGCCCGAGGGCTCCGGCCACGTCCTGATCACCTCCCGCAACCGCAGCTGGAGCGAGAGCCGCACGGCCCTGATGGACGTGCCCGGCTTCGAGCGCCACGAGAGCACCGGCTATCTGATGCGCCGCGCCCCGCGGATCACCGCCGAACAGGCCGACGAGGTCTCCGCCGAGCTGGGCGACATCCCGCTGGCGCTCGTCCAGGCCGCCGCCTGGCTGGGCGAGTCGGACATGGAGGTCCCCGAGTACCTGCGCATGGTGCGTGACGGCGAGCTGTCGGAGCTGGCCGACCAGGGCGGCTTCGACGGCGTGCCGCGCTCCTCCCTCACCTCCTGGTCGATACTGATCAACCGGCTCCGCGAATCCCAGCCGCACGCCGTCGAACTGCTCTCGCTGTGCGCGGCGTTCGCCCCCGGGCGCATCCCCATCGGCCTGGTCCGTCACGTGCCGCCCGAGGGTCTGCCCGCCGACCTCGGCTGGCTCTCCAGCGACCTGGCCGGCTGGACCCGCGCCCTGGACACCCTCGTCAACTACTCGGTGTTCACCCGCGACACCCGCACCGCCATCGCCGGCGAGGAGCCGGGCCCCGAGCAGGAGTCGGTGCACATGCACCGCATCGTCCACGACATCGTCGGCCGCCTCACCGCGCCCGCCGAGCGCGACCTGCACCGCCAGGTCGTCCGCCGGATGCTCGCCGCCGCCGACCCCGGCAACCCCCAGGACGCCCGCCTGTGGCCCCGCTACGCCGAGCTGCTGCCCCACCTGGAGCCCTCCGGCGCCCTCGGCAGCACCAACGAGCGGGTGCAGGAGACCGTGCTGAACGTCCTGCGCTACTGCTTCCGCAGCGGCGAGTTCCGCACCGGCGTGAACCTGGCCGAGCAGATCCGCGAGCACTGGTCGGAGATCCTCCCGCCCGAGCACCCGCGCATGCTGGAGCTCACCGCCCAGCAGGGCAACATCCTGCGGGCCTACGGCTCCTTCCGGGCCGCCTACGAACTGGACCGCGCCCTGCTGGAGAGGCTGCGCGCCGCCCCCGGCCCGGACGGCACCGGCCTGATGACCGCCACCAGCTGCCTCGCCGCCGACCAGCGGTACCTCGGCCAGTACACCGAGGCCCTCCAGGCCCAGCGCGAGGTGCTGGAGACCGCCCTCGAACTCCTCGGCCCCGACGACTACCTGACCCTGCTCGCCCAGCACAACCTGGGCGCGGGCCTGCGGCTGCTCGGCCGCTACACCGAGGCGTACGAGATCGACCTGGAGACCCTCCGCAAGCGCGAGACCCTGCTGCGCGACCGCCACCCGGCCACCCTGGTCTCCGGCATCGCCTGCGCCCGCGACCTGCGGCTCATGGGCCGCTACCGCGACGCCCTGGCCCGCCAGGAACTGGTGATGCGGCTGCACGTCCAGGTGCTCGGCCCCCAGCACCCCCAGACCCTGCGCGCCCGCCACAACCTCGCCCTGTGCGAGCGCCGCGCCGGCGCCCTCCAGGACGTGGGCGCCGTCATGGCCGGCCTGCTGGAACAGACCGAACAGGTCCACGGCCGCGGGCACTACGCCACCCTCGGCCTCGTCGTCGACTACGGCAACTACGCCCGCGAGCACGGCGACCTCCAGCAGGCCAAGGACCTCATCGCCGAGGGCGAGAGCGGCTTCCGCGACCTGCTCGGCCCCGCCCACCCCATCAGCACCGGCATGCTGTCCAACACCGGCCTGGTGCTCCAGGCCGCGGGCGAGCGCACCGAGGCCCTGACCATGTTCGAGGCCGCCTTCGCGGGGCTCACCGCCACCCTGGGCCGCGACCACCCCTGGGTGCTGGGCTGCGCCCTCAACGCCGCCGCCGGGCGCAACTTCACCGGGCGCCTCGACAGCGCCCAGGAGCTCAGCCGCGACACCCTGCGCCGGGCCCGGCACGCCCTGGGCGAGGACCACCCCTTCACCCTCTCCTGCGAGGTCGCCCTGGCCATGGACCTGCGCGGCCTGCGCGAGCACGAGGAGGCGGGCAAGGTCGAGGAGGACGCGCTCCAGCGGCTGACGCGCACGCTCGGCGCCCAGCACCCCCACACCCTGGCGGCCCGGCAGCGGGTGCGGCCCTACTGGGACTTCGAGCCGTATCTGGGCTAGCCCGAAGACGGCTGACGGACAACGGACGGGGCCCCGCACCACCGAAGTGGTGCGGGGCCCCGTTCCCGCTTCAGGAGAGGCGGGATCAGGCCTCGAAGACCTCCGCGATCAGCGCCGCCTGCTCCGCCTGGTGGCGCTTGGCCGAGCCGACCGCCGGCGAGGAGGAGTGCGGGCGGGAGATCCGCCGCAGCCGCTCGCGCGCCGGGACGTCGGCACCCACGGCCAGGTCCAGGTGGTCGATCAGGTTCAGCGCGATGAACGGCCACGCACCCTGGTTCGCCGGCTCCTCCTGCGCCCAGATGTACTTCTCGGCGTTCGGGAACTTGGCGATCTCGGCCTGGAGCTCCGCACCCGGCAGCGGGTACAGGCGCTCAAGGCGGATGATGGCGGTGTCCTTGACGCCGCGCTTGACCCGCTCGGCCTCCAGGTCGTAGTAGACCTTGCCCGAGCAGAAGACGACCTTGCGGACGTCGTTCGCGTCCACGCTGTCGTCACCGATGACCGGGCGGAAGGCGCCGCTGGTGAACTCCTCCGCCTTGGACGCCGCGGCCTTCAGACGCAGCATCGACTTCGGGGTGAAGACGATCAGCGGCTTGTGGTGCGGGTTGTGGACCTGCCAGCGCAGGAGGTGGAAGTAGTTCGACGGCAGCGTCGGCATGGCGACCGTCATGTTGTTCTGCGCGCACAGCTGGAGGAAGCGCTCGATGCGGGCCGAGGAGTGGTCCGGGCCCTGGCCCTCGTAGCCGTGCGGCAGCAGCAGGGTGACGCCGGACGTCTGGCCCCACTTCTGCTCGGACGAGGAGATGAACTCGTCGACGATGTTCTGGGCACCGTTGACGAAGTCGCCGAACTGCGCCTCCCACAGCACCAGCGCGTCCGGGCGGGCCAGCGAGTAGCCGTACTCGAAGCCCATCGCCGCGTACTCGCTGAGCAGCGAGTCGTAGACGTTGAAACGGGCCTGCTCGTCGGACAGGTAGAGCAGCGGGGTGTAGTCCTCGCCGGTCTCCCGGTCGACCAGCACCGCGTGCCGCTGGCCGAAGGTGCCGCGGCGGGAGTCCTGGCCGGCGAGCCGGACCGGGGTGCCCTCCATCAGCAGCGAACCGAAGGCGAGGGTCTCGCCCATGCCCCAGTCGATCGTGCCGTCCTCGACGCTGGCCGCGCGGCGCTGGAGCTGCGGGACCAGACGCGGGTGCACGGTGACGTTCTCGGGCATGGTGACCTGCGACTCGGCGATCCGCTTGAGGACCTCCTGGGAGATCGCGGTCTCCACGGCCACCGGGAACTCGGCCTGCGGGGCCGGGGCCTCGCCCGCCTGCGGGGCGGTGTCGGCGTCCCGGACCTCGACGAAGACCTTCTCCAGCTGGCCCTGGTAGTCCTGCAGGGCCTGCTCGGCCTCCTCCAGGGTGATGTCGCCGCGACCGATGAGGGACTCGGTGTAGAGCTTGCGCACCGAGCGCTTCTTGTCGATCAGGTCGTACATCAGCGGCTGGGTGAACGAGGGGTTGTCCGACTCGTTGTGGCCCCGACGCCGGTAGCAGATCAGGTCGATGACGACGTCCTTGTTGAACGCCTGGCGGAACTCGAAGGCGAGCCGCGCGACGCGGACCACGGCCTCCGGGTCGTCACCGTTCACGTGGAAGATCGGCGCCTCGATCATCCGGGCGACGTCGGTGCAGTACATCGACGAGCGCGAGGACTCCGGCGGCGCGGTGAAGCCGACCTGGTTGTTGATGACGATGTGCACGGTGCCGCCGGTGCGGTAACCGCGCAGCTGCGACATGTTGAGCGTCTCGGCCACGACGCCCTGGCCCGCGAAGGCCGCGTCGCCGTGCAGCTGGATGGGCAGGACGGTGAAGTCCGTGCCCGCCTTGCCGATGATGTCCTGCTTGGCGCGGGCGATGCCCTCGACGACCGGGTCGACGGTCTCCAGGTGGGACGGGTTGGCGGCCAGCGAGACGTTGATCTGCTCGCCGTCCAGGCCGGTGAAGACGCCCTCGGCACCCAGGTGGTACTTCACGTCGCCGGAGCCGTGCATCGACTTCGGGTCGAGGTTGCCCTCGAACTCGCGGAAGATCTGCGCGTAGGACTTGCCGACGATGTTGGCGAGGACGTTCAGCCGGCCACGGTGGGCCATGCCGATGACGGCCTCGTCCAGACGGGCCTCGGCGGCCGCGTCCAGCACCGCGTCCAGCAGCGGGATGACGGACTCGCCGCCCTCCAGGGAGAACCGCTTCTGGCCGACGTACTTCGTCTGCAGGAAGGTCTCGAACGCCTCGGCGGCGTTCAGCCGGCGCAGGATGCGCAGCTGCTCCTCGCGCTCCGGCTTGGAGTGCGGGCGCTCGACGCGGTCCTGGATCCACTTGCGCTGCTTCGGGTCCTGGATGTGCATGAACTCGATGCCGGTGGTGCGGCAGTACGAGTCGCGCAGCACGCCCAGGATGTCGCGCAGCTTCATCATCGACTTGCCGGCGAAGCCGCCGACCGCGAACTCGCGCTCCAGGTCCCACAGGGTGAGGCCGTGCTCGGTGATGTCGAGGTCGGGGTGCTTGCGCTGGCGGTACTCCAGCGGGTCGGTGTCGGCCATGACGTGGCCGCGGACCCGGTAGGAGTGGATCAGCTCGAAGACGCGGGCGGCCTTGGTGACGTCGTCGTCGTGCGAGGCGTCGATGTCCTTGAGCCAGCGGACCGGCTCGTAGGGGATGCGCAGCGCCTGGAAGATCTCGTCGTAGAAGTCGTTCTCGCCGAGCAGCAGCTGGTGCATGATCCGCAGGAACTCGCCGGAGGCGGCGCCCTGGATGACCCGGTGGTCGTACGTCGAGGTCAGGGTCATGACCTTGGAGATGCCCATCTTGTTCAGGGCGTCCTGCGAGGTGCCCTGGAACTCGGCGGGGTAGTCCATGGCGCCCACGCCGATGATGAGGCCCTGGCCGGGCATCAGGCGCGGCACGGAGTGGACCGTGCCGATGCCGCCGGGGTTGGTCAGCGACGCGGTGACCCCGGTGAAGTCCTCCATCGTCAGCTTGCCCACACGGGCGCGGCGGACGATGTCCTCGTAGGCCTGCCAGAACTCGAAGAAGTTCAGGGTCTCGGCCTTCTTGATGGCCGCCACCACGAGCTGGCGGTCACCGTTCGGCTTCACCAGGTCGATCGCCAGGCCCAGGTTGACGTGCTCGGGCTTGACGAGGGTGGGCTTGCCGTCCTTCTCCGCGAAGGAGTAGTTCATCGACGGCATCAGCTTCAGCGCCTGCACCATGGCGTAGCCGATGAGGTGCGTGAAGGAGACCTTGCCACCCCGGGCGCGCTTGAGGTGGTTGTTGATGACGATGCGCTGGTCGAACAGCAGCTTCACCGGGACGGCGCGGACGGACGTGGCCGTCGGCAGCTCCAGCGAGGCGTTCATGTTCTTGGCGACCGCGGCGGCCGGGCCGCGCAGCGTCACGAACTCGGGACCGGCGGCGTCGGCCGCCGGGGCCGCGGCGGCCTTGGCCGCGGGCTTCGCGGCGGCAGGCTTGGCGGCGGGGGCCGCCGGCTGCGCGGCCGCGGGCTTGGCGGGCGCCGCCGGAGCGGCGGCGGGCGTGGCGGCCGGAGCAGCGGCGGCCGGCTTCGCGGCCGGCGCGGGCTGTGCGGCCGCGGGGGCCTGCGCCGGTGCGGTGGGGGCCTCGGCCCCGGTCACCGCCGTCGGCGGCGCGCCCGCTGCCTGACCCGGCTTGTAGTCGGCGAAGAAGTCCCACCAGGCTCGGTCGACCGAGTTCGGGTCCTGGAGGTACTGCTGGTAGATCTCGTCGACGAGCCACTCATTGGGACCGAACACGTCGGCAGGGCTCTTGCCCTGCCCCGCTTGGTCGGTCGAGACGCTCGAGGTGTTGGGGGACTGTGGCGACACGGCGGCAACCGCCCTCTTCCGCTTCCTAAGGTGGTGGACAGCGGGAATAAAGGCTACGCCTGTCGGCCCCCTTCATGCAGGCCAGCCGGGCAAGCAGTCGCCTATGTCACACTCGCTGCCGGGTTTCGGGGTATGACGCGGCGGGAAAGCACCGTGGTTTCACATCTCCCCGGGCTTTCCAGGTTCGCCGAAGCCCGCCTCACATCCGGTGAATGCGTGCTTCCACCACCGACCCTACGTCAACTCTGATCTTTGGGCCTTCCCGGAAGCGTGACCTTGATGCGACAGCCACGGGGGGACTCGGCCACGCCGATGCTCCCGCCGTGCAGGTCGACCGCCCAGCGGGCGATCGCCAGGCCCAGCCCCGTGCCGCCGTCGCCCACCGGGCCCTGGGCCCCCGAGGAGCCCCGGTTGAAGCGCTCGAAGACGCGGTGCCGCTCGGACTCCGGGATGCCCGGCCCCTCGTCCAGCACCTCCAGGGCCAGCGACTGCGCGCCCTCGCCCCGGCGGGCCCGGACGGTGACCCGGCCGTGCGGGGGACTGTGCTTGACGGCGTTGTCCACGAGGTTCGCCACCACCTGGTGCAGCCGCTCGGCGTCCGCGTGCGCCGTCAGCTCCGGCGGGGAGACGTCCAGGTGCAGGTGGACGTCGTTGCGGGCGCGTGGTGACCCGGCGCCGCCGACGGCCATGCTGGCCTCCTTCAGCACCCCCGCCAGATACGGCCACACCTCGAAGCGCCGCGAGCGCAGCGGCACCACGCCGTTGTCCAGCCGGGAGAGGTCCAGCAGCTGCTCCACCAGCCGGCCCAGCCGTTCGGTCTGGCGCAGGGCCGTGCGCATGGTCTCCGGGTCGGGCGCCGACACGCCGTCCACGACGTTCTCCAACACCGCGCGCAGCCCCGCGATGGGGGTGCGCAGCTCGTGGGAGACGTTGGC
The DNA here is from genome assembly GCF_002939475.1 of Streptomyces cinnamoneus. NCBI lineage: Bacteria > Bacillati > Actinomycetota > Actinomycetes > Kitasatosporales > Streptomycetaceae > Streptomyces > Streptomyces cinnamoneus. The sequence continues at coordinate 4,774,008 of NZ_PKFQ01000001.1, forward strand.
GACCAGCTCCTTGCGGTGGGTGTCCACCGCCTCCAGGTCGGCCGCCATCCGGTTGAAGGCGTGGGCCAGGTCGCCGAACTCGTCGCGCCGCCCCGCCCGCACCCGCCGGGAGTAGTCACCCTGCGCCATCGACCGGGTGACCTCGGTCATCTCGTCCAGCGGCGCCGTCAGGCCGTGCGCCACGAACTGGGTGATCAGCAGCGAGGCGATGATCGAGAAGATGGTGATCACGCGGAGCTCGGTGGCCGAGTGGATGGCGACGGACACCAGGAAGGTCGTGATCACGACGGAGCCGATGACCAGGGCGCCGAGCGCCGCCTTGACCGACCGGTAGGGGTCCAGTGGGCGCAGCGCCTCCCACAGCCGGTGCCACGGCCCCGGCACCGAAGGTCCGTCGCCGGGCGGGGGAGCGGTCATGCCGTGTCGTCTTCACTCTCTCCCGGACCCGGTCCGGGGAAGCCGTCCGCGGCGCCCTCGGGGCGCGGCGGTACGGCCGTCGGTATCGGGCGCGGCCCGGCGGCCGCGCGTGCGCCGGTCATGCGGCCGGGGTCTCCAGGGCGTATCCCACCCCGTGCACCGTCCGGATCCGCTCGGCACCGATCTTGCGGCGCAGCGCCTTGATGTGGCTGTCGACCGTCCGGGTGCCGGAGGCGTCGGCCCAGTCCCACACCTCGGCCAGCAGCTGCTCCCGGGAGAGCACCGCGCGCGGGGTGTTGGCCAGGCAGACCAGGAGGTCGAACTCCGTGGGCGTGAGGTGGACGTCCGCACCACGCACCCGCACCCTGCGCTGTGCGTGGTCGATCTCCAGCTCGCCGAGCCGGAGGATGCCGCTGCGCGGCGTGTGGGCCGCCAGCGTCGCCCGCTCCACCCGGCGCAGCAGCACGTGCACCCGCGCCGCCAGCTCGCGCATCGAGAACGGCTTGGTCATGTAGTCGTCGGCGCCGACGCCCAGCCCGACGAGCATGTCCGTCTCGTCGTCCCGGGCCGTGAGCATCAGCACGGGCACGGGCCGCTGCGCCTGGACTCTTCGGCACACCTCCAGGCCGTCGAAGCCCGGCAGCATGACGTCCAGGACCAGCAGGTCCGGCTGCCACGCCTCGGCCGTGTCCACGGCCGCGGGCCCGTCGCCCGCCGTGCGCACCTGGAACCCCTCGGCCCGCAGCCGCGCCGAGATGGCGTCCACGATGGTGCGGTCGTCCTCGACGACCAGCACCCGGCGCTGCGCCCCGGCGGTGGCCGCGGCGCCGCCCGGGCTGATGTGTGTCTGCTCCATGCGCCCGCCCCCAGCGTCTTCCCATACCGGTCTTCCCGCCGGTCCCTCCAGCTGTGCAAGGCAGGGTACGGGCACCCGGCTCGGCTCGGCTACGCGGCGCTGACGCCGAGGTGGACCACGTCCGGGACGCCTCGGGCAACGGTGATCTCTTCAGTCGTTACCCCGGCGAATCCGGCATTCCGGAGGGCTTCCTCGAACGCCGGGGACGGCTGTGCGGACCACACGGCGAGCACTCCGCCGGGCGTCAGCCGGGCACGGCAGGCGGCGAGCCCGGCGGGGGAGTACAGGCCGCCGTTGTCGTCGGTGACGGTCCAGTCGGGGCCGTTGTCGATGTCCAGGCACAGGGCGTCGTAGCGGGTGCCGGGCGCGTGGAGGTGGGCGACGAGGTCCCCCACGACGACCTCGGTGCGGGGGTCGGCGAGCGCCCCGCCGGAGAAGGCCGCCAGCGGGCCGGCCCGGTGCCAGTCGACCACCGCCCGCTCGCGTTCGACGACCGTGACGTGTCCCCAGCGCGGCTCGGCCACCGCCCGGGCCAGCGAGAAGCCGACCCCGAGCCCGCCGATCAGCACACTGGGCGCCGGGCGGTCCGGCGGCAGGGCGGCGAGTGCGGCGTCGACCAGGCGCCGTTCCGAGCGGCCGTCGGCGGTGTCCATCAGGAAGCACCCGTTGGCGATGATCTCGAAGTGCTCCCCGCGCCGCCTCAGCACCACCTCCCCGTGGGGGCCGTCACGGCGCTCGACGGTGACGGGCGCGTCGTCGCCGTGCCGGGTGCTCACTGCGGTCATGTGCGTGCCTCCTCGGGTCGTCGGTGCCTCTGGCGACGCGCGGGCGCGTCAAAGGGTTGACAAGGGTGACTGGAGTCACGGCCAGAGGTTGATTCGGCGGACCGCTGTGCACCTTAATGTTCAGGAGCGGACGGGTGGACGGACGCGCTGCCCGGCGAGCCCGAGGAAGCCCGTGGAAAGGGGCTTGGCCGAGTGACTGCGGTTGACGCGGACGCCGACGTCGACGCCGAAGCGGTGCCGGGCGCCGCCCCGGCCCCGGTCCGCCGCGCGCGCCACCTCCCGCGCGGCCTGCGCCGGCTGCTGCCCACGCCCCTGGGCACGCCCTTCACGTTCTTCTACGGTCTCGTCCTGCTGGCCACCGCCGTCTACACCGACCTCGGTGACGAGGCCACGGTCAACCAGCTCCTGCGCGACTCCAGCACCGACGCCGCCCACCTCGCCGAGCAGCCGCTCGTGGTGCTGGTCGCCAGCGCCCTGTGGATCGCGGGCGGCGTGTACTCCGCGTACGGGCCCGTCTTCGTCCTCGTCATGACCGCGCTGGAGCGGCGCGTGGGCTCCGCCCGCGCGGCGGGGGTCTTCCTCCTCGGCCACGTCCTGGCCACGCTGGCCACGGAACTCCCCGTGGCCGGCGCCGTGGCCGCCGGCCGGCTGCCGGAGGCGTCGATGCACCGCCTCGACTACGGCATCAGCTTCGGCCTGATGGCCTGCGTCGGCGCCCTGTCGGGGCTGCTGTCGCGGCGCGCCGAATGGGCCCTGCTGGGCGTGGCCGGGGCGATGTGCGCCCGGGACCTGGTCGATCTGGTCGACCCGCTGGCGAGCTGGGGGCATCCGATCGCCCTGCTGACGGGCGTCGCCTGCCGCTCGCTGGTGCGGGACCGGTCCCCGAGCCGTGGAGCGGCCCCGGCCCTCTCGGCGGCCGCGGCCGTCCCGCCGCCCCCCGCTGCGGCACCCGCGGCCGGGGAGCCCGGTGCGGCCGGTGCGCTGGGGGAGGGTGTGCCGTGCCGGATCCCCCGGCCGCGCGCCGCGGACGGCGCCGGCGGGCAGCGCCGCGACGCGGACGCCCTCCGGTCGGGCTGACGGGGGCGCGGCGCCGTCGCCTCGCCGAGGTGAAGAACACGGCGTGACGGCCGGCGGGCCGTGCGGTCCGGGCGCGGCCGCCCCTGTGCGCCGGCACTTCGCGCTTCACTTCGGCGTCACCCCCAGGGATGGCCGCAGGGCGTGCCGGGCACGGCCGGCGTCCCCGGCGTGATCGCTCACAGCGAACACGAGCCTGGGAACACCACGGGCTTCCCGGGCATTGAGTCGACATAGCTCAACTTGCCTGCCGAAGGGGAGATCATGGCTTCGACGTCCACACCGCTCACCCTGCCCGTGCTGCCGCTCGACGACGAGGTGGTGCTGCCCGGCATGGTCGTCCCGCTGGACCTGTCCGACGGCGACGTCCGCGCGGCCGTGGAGGCGGCGCAGGCGGCCGCCGGGACCGGCGCCAAGCCGCGGGTGCTGCTCGTCCCGCGGGTCGACGGCACGTACGCGGCGGTCGGCACGCTCGGCACCGTGGAGCAGGTGGGCCGCCTCTCCGACGGCGACCCCGGCGCGCTCATCCGCGGCGTCCGCCGGGTGCGGATCGGATCCGGCACGACCGGGCCCGGTGCCGCGCTGTGGGTCGAGGGCACCGCGATGGAGGAGGTCACCCCCGATCCGCTGCCGGGCGCCGTGACCGAGCTGATGAAGGAGTACAAGGCGCTGGCCACCAGCTGGCTGCGCAAGCGCGGCGCCTGGCAGGTCGTCGACCGCGTCCAGCAGATCGACGACGTCGGCCAGCTCGCCGACAACTCCGGCTATTCGCCCTTCCTCACCGTCGCCCAGCGCGTCGAGCTGCTGGAGACCGCCGACCCGGTGGCCCGGCTCCGCCTGGCCGTGAAGTGGCTCGGCGACCACCTCGCCGAGCAGGACGTCGCGGAGTCCATCGCGAAGGACGTCCAGGAAGGCGTCGACAAGCAGCAGCGCGAGTTCCTGCTCCGCCGCCAGCTGGAGGCCGTCCGCAAGGAACTGGCCGGGCTGAGCGGCGACCCGGAGAGCGAGTCGGAGGACTACCGCGCCCGCGTCGAGGCCGCCGACCTGCCGGACGACGTCCGCCAGGCGGCCCTGAAGGAGGTCGACAAGCTCGAACGCGCCTCCGACCAGAGCCCCGAGAGCGGCTGGATCCGCACCTGGCTCGACACGGTCCTGGAGATGCCGTGGAACGAGCGCACGGAGGACGCGTACGACATCCCGGGCGCCAAGGCCGTCCTCGACGCCGACCACGCGGGACTGGAGGACGTCAAGGAACGGATCACCGAATACCTGGCGGTGCGCAAGCGGCGCGCCGACCGGGGGCTGGGTGTGGTCGGCGGGCGGCGCGGGGGCGCGGTGCTCGCGCTCGTCGGCCCGCCCGGCGTCGGCAAGACCTCGCTGGGCGAGAGCGTCGCCCGCGCGATGGGCCGCAAGTTCGTCCGCGTCGCGCTCGGCGGGGTCCGCGACGAGGCGGAGATCCGCGGCCACCGGCGCACCTACGTCGGCGCGCTGCCGGGCCGGATCGTCCGGGCGGTCAAGGAGGCCGGCTCGATGAACCCGGTCGTCCTGCTCGACGAGATCGACAAGGTCGGCTCGGACTTCCGCGGCGACCCGGCGGCCGCCCTGCTCGAAGTCCTGGACCCCGCCCAGAACCACACCTTCCGGGACCACTACCTGGAGGTCGAGCTCGACCTGTCCGACGTCGTCTTCCTGGCGACGGCCAACGTCCTCGAAGCGATCCCCGAGGCCCTCCTGGACCGCATGGAACTGGTCCGCCTCGACGGCTACACCGAGGACGAGAAGGTCGTCATCGCCCGCGACCACCTGCTGCGCAGGCAGCTGGAGCGCGCCGGCCTGGAGCCGGGCGAGGTCGCGCTGGAGGACGGTGCGCTGCGCAGGCTCGCCGGCGAGTACACCCGCGAGGCGGGCGTGCGGAACCTGGAGCGCGCGATCGCCCGGCTGCTGCGCAAGGTCGCGGCCCGGCACGAACTGGGCGAGCAGGACCTGCCGTTCACCATCGGTGTGGACCAGTTGCGGCCGCTGATCGGGCGGCCGCACCACACGCCCGAGTCCGCCCAGGACCCGGCCGAACGGCGCACGTCCGTACCCGGCGTGGCCACGGGCCTGGCGGTCACGGGCGCGGGCGGCGACGTCCTGTTCGTCGAGGCGTCCCTGGCCGACCCCGAGACGGGCGGGGCGGGGCTGACCCTCACCGGCCAGCTCGGCGACGTCATGAAGGAGTCCGCCCAGATCGCCCTGTCCTTCCTGCGCTCCCACGGCGCGGAACTGGAGCTGCCGGTCGGCGACTTCAAGGAACGGGGTGTCCATCTGCACGTACCGGCGGGCGCGGTGCCCAAGGACGGGCCCAGCGCGGGCGTCACGATGACGACCGCACTCGCCTCCCTGCTCTCCGGCCGCCAGGTCCGCCCGGACGTGGCCATGACGGGCGAGGTCTCGCTGACGGGCCGCGTCCTGCCCGTCGGCGGCGTCAAGCAGAAGCTGCTCGCCGCGCACCGGGCCGGGATCACCACCGTGGTCATCCCCAAGCGGAACGAGCCCGACCTGGACGACGTCCCCGCGGAGGTGCTGGACACGCTCGACGTCCACCCCGTCTCCGACGTCCGCCAGGTGCTGGAACTGGCACTGACGCCGGCGACCGCGGGCCGGCCCGAAGTGCCGGTCGCCGTGTGAGGATCCGGCCAAGGAAGCCGCACGGGGGGCGCAGCCCCCGCCGCGCCGGGACCTAGGGAGCCTCGATCTCGGCGCGGAAGGTCATCAGGGCCTCGTCGAACGAGAGCCCGGCGGGCAGGGACGGCGGGGTGACCCCGGCGAGCCGGGGGTAGGCCGCGCGGAACTCCTCCCGGCTGCGCCCCCAGCGGTTGCGGTTGCGGTACAGGCCCAGGGCGATGACGAGGGACGCCCGCCGGTCGGCCTTCTCCGCCGCCACCTCCGGCCGCACCCGCGGCTCCGGCAACCCCGGGGGCCGCAGCGCCCCGTAGCTCGTGAACCGCCGCATGCCACAGCCTGCGCAGCGGTGTTCGCCGGGGGCGGCGTCCTGGAGGAAGCGGTGCCGGCAGTTCTTCATTCGTTCTCCCTGAGCTGGGTGGAGTGGGCCACGATCCAGTGTGTCCGCGCGGCGGCCGCGGCGGCCGGCTTTTCCCCGTCCAGAGCACTCGTTCGAGCGGCTTCCAGCACGGCGCACTCGGCACAGCCGCTCTGGTAGGGGCGCAGTCCGGCCGCGTTCCGCTCGTCGCGGGTGGCCAGCCGCAGCGCGGAGGCGGGCACCTCCCAGGTGAGGCCCCCGCCCGGTCGCTGGACCTGCACTCGGGTGCCGGTCTCGCCGATCACCTGGGCGATTCTGTTTTCACGGGTGTCCATGACATAGGTCCCGTTCCGGTACGTCATGTGCACGATGCCTTCCGTCTGCGGCTCACGCGAGGAACGTACGGGGCCGCGAGGGGGAGGGACCAGCCATGGCCTGGGGTCGACGGGTTCCGTGACCGGCGCCCGGTCCGGACCGGCGGCGGCTGAAAGTAACCCACGGAAACGCACGCCCCATTGATCGGCCCTCACCACACCGCTTGCATGGCCCCGACCACTCGCGCCCGTTCCGGCGTGAGTCTCCGGCGTCAATCCGGCATGTACGGAGGGGGAACCTTGCGTAAGCCCAGAGCACGTTCAGGAAGACCGGCCGCGAAGACCGGGATAGCAGGGGCGGCAGCGCTACTGGGCGCTGCCGCCCTTGTCGTGTCCGCACTGCCCGGACAGGCCGCCGCGGCCGCGCACGACTCCGGGCCCGAGATGGTACCGGGGAAGGGAACCTCCACCCCCTCCCTGGTGGACGGCATCCGGGAGGGCGTGAAGGCGGGCGGCAGCGCCGCGGACGCCGCCCGCGGACACCTCGCCGACAAGCGGAGCCGCTACGGCATCGACCGCCCCGACCGCGACCTGAAGCCCCTGGAGACGGTCGCCCGGGGCACCTCGGAGACGGTCAGGCTCCAGCAGAGGCACCGCGGCGTCGAGGTCCTCGGCGGACAGTACGTCGTCCGCATGGAGAAGAAGGACGGCAAGCGCGTCGTCACCGGCACCTCCGGCACGTACTTCACCGGTCTGAAGACCGACGTGACCGCCGAGGTCGGCGAGGACCTGGCCGTGCGGCGGGCGGTCGGGGCCACACTCGCCCAGCTGGGCGGCAAGGCGCTCGGCAAGGACGACGTCGCGGGCCGCGACGGGGCGCGGACCAAGGCGGTGGGGGCGCTCAGCGGCACCGCGCGCGGCCTGGTCGTGCTGCCCAAGGGCGCGGGCGTGCTCACCCACCACGTCACCGTGCGCGGCACCGACCCGGCCACCGGGCAGCCCGTGCTGCGCGAGGTCTACGTCGACGCCAAGGCGGGCTACCCGGTGTTGCAGTACAGCGGCATCAAGACCTTCGGCGTCCCGAAGGCCGCCGGGCAGGACGCGGCCAAGGCGGCGGGCCCCGGCGCGGGCCGCGCGCCCGCGGACGGGCCCAAGAACCCCGGCGTCGCCGGCTCCGGGGTGAGGTACGACGGCACCACCGTCGAGCTGGGCCTGTACTTCGACACCGCGCGCGGCCAGTACGTGATGACCGACCACGCGCGCATGTGGGAGTCCAGCAAGAACAAGATCTCCACCTGGGACGCGCGCGGCAAGGACGTCGGCGAGACGGACGGCGCCTGGCCCCAGGGGATCAAGGAGTTCGGCTCGGCGGGGCCCCAGTTCGGCAAGGAGGCCACCGAGGCGGGCGCGGTGGACGCGCACTGGGCGGCCGGCAAGGTCTACGACTACTACAAGAAGGTGCACGGCCGGGACAGCCTGGACGGCCGCGGCATGGCGATCGACTCCCTGGTGGGCGTGACGAACTTCGGGATGCCGTACGTCAACGCCTTCTGGGACGGCGCCAAGATGGTCTACGGCGGCGGCGACGAGGACTACAAGACGCTCTCCGCCGACCTGGACGTGGTCGGGCACGAGATGACGCACGGCGTCGTCGAGCACACCGCCGGCCTCGTCTACGCGGGCCAGTCGGGCGCCCTCAACGAGGCCCTCGCCGACTACTTCGGCAACGCCATCGCCGTGGACGCCGCGGGCATGCCGATGGACGACCCGGACGCGGGCCTGCTGGGCGGCAACCTGTGCCGCAACAAGTCGCCGCGCCAGTGCGCCTTCCGGGACCTCAACGACGGCGCGACGACGTCGAAGAACTTCCTGGGCGTCGGCTTCGGCTCCGACAACGGCGGGGTGCACCTGAACTCCACCATCTTCTCGGGCGCCCTGTGGGACATGCGCGAGGACCTGGGCCGCACCCTCGCCGACAAGGTGGTCTACAAGGCGCTGGCCGAGTACATGAGCCCGCTCGACGGCTTCACGGAGGGCCGCAACGCGGTCGTCGCCGCGGCCAAGGCCCTGAAGGTCTCCGCGGGCGACCTCAAGGTCATCACGCGTTCCTTCAACGCCCACGGCATCGTCCCCAACTGGGAGCAGGCCCTCGGCGTCGACTCCGACCAGCTGTTCGGCAAGCTCAACACGTCCGGTTCGGGCGTGGGCGCCGGCGGCGGCTGGTGGACGACCAGCAAGTCGAACGACGACGGCACCGAGGCCTACTCCGTGTGGGCCGGCCGCGCCGACGGCAAGGGCGCGCCGAAGCTGATGAGCCCCAACGACGGGCGCTACCACGTCAACCCCGCCACGGACGGCAAGAGCGTGGTGTGGACGGCGTACGGCCCCAAGGGCGTGGACGTGCTGTCCCGGCCGCTGGCCGGGGGACCGGTCAAGAAGCTGTACGGCAGCAACACCGCCGACGTCGGCGCGGTCCGGGTCGAGGGCGCGGTGGTGGCCTTCGAGACGACGGACTTCTTCGGCTCCCGGCACGTGGGCTACCTGCGCACCGGGGACAAGGAGCCGACCTGGGTCGACGGCGCCCGCAGCGAGGTGGGCACGGGCCTGCCGTCCCTCAGCGGCGGCCGGGTCGCCTACGCCAAGGCGTACCCCGAGGGTGACGCGTACCGGTCGGGCGTCGAGGTTTTGGACCTGAGGTCCGGGGAGCGGAAGCTGATGGGCCAGCTCGGTGAGCCGCAGGCCATCGGGCAGACGGCCATCACCGGCAAGCACGTGTACTGGCTGGCGGACGAGGTCGTGGACCTGGGCCAGACGGCGGTGCGGCGCGCGAACCTCGACGGCACGGGCGTGGTGGACATCAGCAAGGAGAAGGGTGAGGGCGCGCTCCACGGCTCCGCCCTGACGGCCTCCGACGACGCGGTGACGGTGACGGCCGAGCAGCCCGACAGCGCCTACCACAACGAGACGATGGCCAAGCTGTGGCAGTTCGGCGCGGACGGCTCCGCGCTGGGCCGCGTCTCCTGCAACCGCGGCGAGCAGACCTCGGCCGCGGCGGCCGGCGGCAAGCAGGTGGTGTGGGTCGACGGCACCACCGGCTCCACCGACCTGGTGACCCGCACCCGCCCGGCGGGCAGGTGCGGATGACCCCGCGGACGTGAGCCGGATGTGAACCGGGCCCCCGGCGCCGACGCGCCGGGGGCCCGGTGGCTTCACGGCCGGGGCCGTCCGGCCGTCAGCCGTAGGCGAGGGCCTTGAGCCGGGCGGACGAGCCGTTGAAGCGGTTGTGGTCGCCGACCACCGGACCGGTGTCGGTGTACTGCCAGAACGTGTAGAAGTCCCAGCCGGCCGGCAGCTCACCGGAGGAGGAGCCGTAGCTGGGAACCCACAGCGGGTTGTATCTGCCGAAGCCCGCGTAGTTGCCGGTGCACTTCTTCCACCAGGTGGTGCTGGTGTAGATGACCGCGTCGCGTCCGGTGCGGGACCGGTAGGTGGCGAAGAAGTCCGCCACCCAGTCGACCAGCTCGCCCGCGCTCATGTCGTAGCAGGTGCTTCCGTACGGGTTGTACTCCATGTCGAGGACGCCGGGCAGGGTCCTGCCGTCGCTGGACCAGCCGCCGCCGTGGTTGACGAAGTAGTTGGCCTGGGCGGCGCCGCCGGAGTTCCCCGGCAGCGCGAAGTGGTACGCGCCGCGGATCATTCCGGCCTTGTAGGCGCCGTTGTACTGCTGCGCGAAGTACGGATTGGTGTAGCTGGTGCCCTCGGTGGCCTTGGTGTAGGCGAAGCGGTTGCCGCTGTTCCAGAGGGTGGACCAGGAGACGTTTCCGTTGTGACTGCTGACGTCGACGCCGTCGACCGAGGAGACCCCGGCCGTCGGGGGCACCGCCTTTTCCCCTTCGTGATGGCGGAGGGTGGAGCCCATCCAGTCCCGTTCGGGGTGCGTGGGCTGCTTGCCGTCGCGGGCCGGCGCCGCGTGGGCGCTGCCGGGAAGGACGGCGAGCAGGGCGAGGAGGGTGAGCAGACAGACGAGGACGGCCGCCGTGGAGTGGGGGGTACGGCGGCCCGGAGCGAAGTGGTGCGCGGGCATCAAATGCCTCCGAGGCCGGGTGGGGTGGGGGGAGGTGGGGGATCTCACGGCCGTACGCATTGGTATGACCATGTCATTAATGGGGGTACCCGTAGACGCGCCCCGCGATAGGGACCCGCGGTGCTGCCGTTGGTCTAATCCTGCGAAATACTGACGGAGCTGCGGTGAAGCGCCGCGATCACATTAATTTTTCAGCGGCTGAAAAGGCCGACCAGCAGGAGAGGGCCAGACGTGCACGAGACCAGTACTCCGCCACCCGTGCCGGGCGGTGCGGGCGAGGGCGGGGGCAGTGGCGTGGACCACCCCTTCCTCGCCCTGGAGCGCGAGCTGACCGTCTTTCTGCGCCGTGCCCGCTCCTCCTCCGGCGAGATGGCCCGCGAGGTCCACCCCGACCTGGAGCCCGCCGCCTACGGCCTGCTCGTACGGCTCGTCGACGCGGGCCAGCAGCGGGCCACCGACCTCGCCGCCTACTTCGGCGTCGGCAAGGCCACCATGAGCCGCCAGCTGCGCGCCCTGGGCGAGCTCGGCCTCGTCACCCGCGACCCGGACCCGGCCGACGGCCGCGCCTCACTCATCCAGCTCACGGACGAGGGCCGCGCCCGTTTCACCCGCGTGCGCGACGCCCGCCGCGCCCAGTACATGAGCAAGCTCGCCGACTGGGACCCGACCGAGGTCGCCGAGCTGGCGCGCCTGCTCCACCAGCTCAACGAGAGCGCCGAGTCCTAGGAACCCACCAGGCCCCTGCCCCGGGCCCCTCACAGTTCCGCGTGGAGCGCCACCGCGTCGTCGTGGCGCTTGCCGCGCCGGAAGACCGTGCCGTCCGGGTCCGCCCGCTCCGCCGCGCGGACCTCGTCGATCAGCGCCCGGGGCCCCTCCTTCGCCAGCAGCGCGAAGCACTCCGCCCAGTCGCCCGCGCCGAAGACCTCCACCCAGCGGGCCGCCCCGTCGCTGAGCGCCGCCAGCGCCCGCACCTCCGCGCGCGCCCATGAGCCCGTCACCGCCCGCACGGCCACCGCCGGGTCCGCGGCGGCCGTGAAGAAGCCGCCCTCCGCGTTGCGCTGCGCGTCCGTCACCGGGCCGAGGGCGGCCAGCCGGGCGATGCGGTCGTCCAGCACGGGCGTCACCGTGCCGTCCGTGCCCTCGGCCAGCAGCACCGAGTCCGACAGCACCAGGTGCTCCACCCGCTCCTCGTCCCAGCGCGCCAGCACCACCGTGGCCTGCGGAGTGCGCCGGTGCGCGAGGTCGCAGGTGCCGCGATGGGCGTCCGCCGTACGGGAGATGGCGGCCGACAGGCACGCCGCCGGGGTCAGCTCCCGCCGCGCGGCGAGGAGTTCGAGCAGCGCCCCGCCCAGCCGCGCCGTGAACCAGGCGACACCGTGCTCGCAGCCCGTGGCGCCGTCCGGCGGCGGGGTCACCCCGTCGAGCAGGACCAGGGCCCCGCCCCGGCCCGACGCGGGCAACGCGACCGAGGCGAAATCCTCGTTCGGACGGTGCGGATCTGCTGGCTGAGTGGCGAGTTCGATGCGCATGCGGCCAGTGTGCCGGATGCCCGAAATTCCCCGGCCGTTGGCGCGCATCCTTCCGGCGCGCCGGGCGGTTTACCTGATGGGCACTTGCCGGGGGGAAGCGGTGAGTGACACCGGCCAGGGCCACCAGGGCGGGACGGGACCCACGGACGACAGCAGATTGCGAGCACCGGTGCGGAAGAAGCGGCTTCGCGGCGGCCAGCGCGAACAGCAGACCACAGGAGTTCCGGAGCGCACCGCCCGCGTACGCAACCGGCTCATCGCCTCCGTGGCCGTCGTCTCGCTCACGGCCCTGGGGGCGGCTGCCTTCGGCATCGCCGACGCCATACGCGACCTCGGCGACTCCCGGCGCCTGGCCGCCCTCGCCAAGGCCGACGTCAGCGCCGTCGCGCTCGCCCACTCGCTCGCCGACGAACGCGACACCATGACCGAGTACGTGGCCGCCGGCCGCGGCGCCGCGTCCACCTCGCCCGCCGTCACGGAGGACCAACGCGCCCGGGTCGACCGGCAGATCGCCGCCTTCCGCCGCGTCGCCCCGGCGTCGCTGCGGCACCGGCTCGACGGCCTGCCCGAGGTCCGCCGTCTGGCCCTCACCGGGCCCGGTGACGCGCCCGCGACCTCCGCCGCGTACAGCGCCGTCGTCCGCGCCCTGCACGACGTCTCCGCCGACCTCGGCCACGGCCTGCCCGCCCGTGCCCAGTCCGGCGGCGCCCTCGCCCTGCCCGAGCTGGGCCGCGCCGTGGAGGCCGCGTCCGGCGCGCGGGGCCTCCACCTCGCGGCCCTCGCCGCGCGCGGCACCCAGGAGCGGCTGAGCGCCCTCGCCCAGCAGACCGTCGTGCGGGAGCAGACGGCGCTCGCCGACTTCCGCCGGCTGGCCCCCGGCGAGCTGCGCGAGGAGTACGCCCGTACCGTCGGCGGACCGCAGGTCGCCGCAGCCGAGGCCCGGCTGGCGCGGCTCGCCGTGCGGCCCCAGCCCTCGGCGGCCGACGTGGAGCGGCCCGGGCCCGTACGGGCCGAGCTGACCGCCCGCGTCGACCAGATGCGCGGTGTGGAAACCGGCCTCGCCACCGAGGAGATGGCCCGCCTCGCCGGCCTGCGCGACCACGACGTGACCGCCCTGGAGGTGCGCTGCGTCCTCGCCGCGCTGGGCTTCCTGCTGGTCCTCGGCGTCAGCGTGCAGACCGCGCGCTCGATGACCCGCCCGCTCGCCGCGCTGCGGGCGGGGGCACGGCGGGTGTGCGCCGACCCGGTGCCCGCCAAGCCCGTCGCCTTCCACGGCCGCGACGACGAGTTCGCCGAGATCGCCCGGTCGCTCAACGTCCTCCACGGCACCGTCGTCCGGCTGCGCGAGCGCATCGGGCTGCTGGAGGGCGAGCGCACCCGGATGGACGTGGCCCGCCAGGACCTCGCCGACGAACGCGACGTGCTGCGGGCGAAGTTCACCGAGGTCACCGAGCAGATGTCGGGGCTCTCCGGGCGTGTGCACAGCACGTACGTGAGCCTCTCCCAGCGCACCCTCGGGCTGGTCGAGCGGCAGCTGACCGTCATCGAGTCCCTGGAGGCCCACGAGGCGGACCCCGACCGCCTGGAGGTCCTCTTCAAGCTCGACCACCTCGCCACCCGCATGCGCCGGCACAACGAGAACCTGCTCTCCCTCGCCGGTGTCGAGCACCACAGCAGCCACACCGCTCCCGTGCCCCTGCTGGACATCCTGCGGGCGGCCGTCAGCGAGATCGAGCGGTACGAGCGCGTGCGCATCCACTCCCTCCCCGCCCGGTCCCAGCTCGCCGGCTTCGCCGCCGACGACATCAGCCACCTGGTCGCCGAACTGCTGGAGAACGCCACGGCGTTCTCCCCTCCCGACGTCCAGGTCCAGGTCTCCGGATGGCTGCTGGAGAACGGCGAGGTGATGCTCTCCATCCAGGACGAGGGCATCGGCATGGCCCCCGAGCGGCTCGACGAGCTGAACGTCCTGCTGGCCGAGGCCGACCCGGAGCACCGGCGGACGGAGTGCGCCGAGAGGGGCGAGCCCGTCATGGGGCTCGGGCTGTACGTGGTGGCGCGGCTCGCGGCCCGGCACGGGGTCCGCGTCCAGCTGCGCGAGCAGCGGCCGGGCGGCATCACCGCGGTGGTCGTCCTGCCCTGCCACCTGCTGCCCGCCGAGTCCCCGGCCCTGTCCGACCCGGCCGCCGCGCCCCCGGTGCCGGGGGCCGCGCGGACGGTGCCGCACGTGGACCTGCCGGGGGTGGTGGCCGAGTCCAACTCCCACACCATGCCCGGCCGCTCCCCCCTGTCCCACGCGCACCGGCACACCGCGCCGGTGTTCCAGCAGGACGAGCAGACCATCCAGCTCACGACCGTGCGCCAGCCCCCACCGGGCCCCGTGTCGCGCCAGACACCGCCGGCGGGCCACGACGACCCGCGCTCGGCCGCGGGCCGGCACGCCCGCCCGGGACCGGCGTCGTACGCGGGCGGGGCGTCCCACCAGGCGATGTCCCACCAGACGCACGAGGGCAGCAACCGCGTGCACCAGGGCCATCAGGGCCCCCACACACCACCGGGACAGCAGGGCTTCGGGAGCCGGGGGCCGCAGGGCCACGGGCCCGCCGCGGTGCCCCACCCGCGCCCCGCGCCCCGGCCGGACCCCGTCGTGGGGCCGCTGAGCGGGATGCACGGCGGACCGCACGGCGGCCCGCACGGCGGCCCGGCGGGCGGCGGGCTGACCGGCACCGGCCTGCCCAGGCGGACGCCCCGCGTCGTGCCGCAGAAGCCGGTGCCGCTCAGCGTGCGGCAGGGCGTGGACGCCGAGGCCCTGCGCCGCAAGCTCGCCGGCTTCCAGCAGGGCGCCCGTGAGGGACGGCGCGACGCGGAGGCGGAGGCGGCGGGGTACGAACGCGGCCGTGCACGGGGCACGGACCGGACACGAGCGGGGGCGCCGGACGAGGGCGGCACTGTAGAGGAGGCACGCGGGTGACTGCATTTTCCCGGGGGACGACACCCCTCACCCCCATCGACACCGCAGGTGTCACTGCCCTGGGGCTGAGCGACGAGGCGCGCAGCCTGCACTGGCTGTTGACCGACCTGGTGGAGGAGGTGCCCGGCGTGCTGTCCGTCGCCGTGGTCTCCTCCGACGGGCTGCTGTTGCTGTCCTCCTCACCGGAGCGCACGGCACCGGCGGGCCCGGCGGGCGCCCCGCAGCCGTGCGGCGCGCGCGGGACGGAGGGGCCGCGCGGCTCCACCGCCGACCTCGCCACCATCGTGGCGGGCCTCGGCAGCCTCACCACGGGCGCGGCGGCCCTGATGGACGGCGGCGTCGTCAAGCAGACCATGGTCGCCATGGACGGCGGCGGCCTGTTCGTCATGACCATCAGCGACGGCTCCCTGCTGGGCGTCCACACCGCGCCCGACTGCGACATGAGCATCGTCGCCTACCAGATGGCCCTCTTCGTCGGCCGGGCCGGGCACGTCCTGACCCCCGAACTGCGCCGGGAGCTGCGCCAGTCGGTGGAGGCCGTCGGATGACCACCGCCCCCGGCTCGCTCGCCCCGGCGCCCGGTCCGCCACCGGACCGCCGGACCGCGCGCGTCCGCCCGTACTCGCTCACCGGCGGACGCTCCCGCTTCGGCCACGTCCTGCTCGTCGAGACCTTCGTGGCCGCCGCGGGCACGTGCGCCGGCGCCGGTCCGTCCGAGCCGGCCTCCGGGGGGCTCGCCTCGCGGGTCATGCCCGAGGTCCGCGCGATCATCGGGCTGTGCCGCCGGCTGCGCTCGGTCGCCGAGGTCTCCGCCCTGCTGAAGATGCCGCTGGGCGTCGTGCGGATGCTCCTCGGCGACCTGGCCGACCAGGGAAGGATCCGCGTGTACGGCACCGGTCACGCCGTCGGCCGGCCCGACCGCGCGCTGCTCGAAAGGGTGCTGAGTGGACTCCGCAGACTCTGACGAGAAAGACGTCGTGACCGGCACGGACGGGGCGGTGGCCGCCGGTGCCGCGGACGCGGTGGCGGACGCGGTGGCGGACGCGGGCGACCCGGCCCCGGACGAACAGGCCCGCGGCTGGCAGCTGGACCTCTCCCGCGCCCCCAACGCCACGAAGATCGTGATCGCGGGAGGGTTCGGCGTCGGCAAGACGACGTTCGTCGGCTCCGTCTCCGAGATCACCCCCTTGCGGACGGAGGCCGTCATGACCACGGCCGCCGAGGACGTGGACGACCTCACCGCGGTCCCCGACAAGGCGACCACCACGGTCGCCATGGACTTCGGCCGCATCACCCTCGACGCCGACCTCGTGCTGTACCTGTTCGGCACGCCCGGCCAGAAGCGGTTCTGGTTCATGTGGGACGACCTGGTGCGCGGAGCCATCGGCGCCGTCGTCCTGGTGGACACGCGGCGGCTGGCCGACTGCTTCCCCGCGCTCGACTACTTCGAAAGCGGCGGCCTGCCGTACGTCGTCGCCGTCAACCACTTCGACGGCGCCACCCGGCACGCCCCGGAGGTGGTCCGCGAGGCGCTCGCCCTGCCGGCGGACGTACCGGTCGTGACCATGGACGCACGCCGGCGGATCACGGTCGTCGAGACGCTGCTGACCCTGGTGGGCCGGGCCCTCGCCGTCACGGACACCGGCCCCCAGGAGCGGAGGTGAGCGCGCCGTGCGCCGGATCCTGATAGTCGGAGCAGGCCAGTCCGGGCTCCAGCTGGCCCTCGGCCTCCAGGCCAAGGGCTACGACGTGACCGTCATGTCGAACCGCACGGCCGAGGAGATCCGGGCCGGGCGGGTCATGTCGACCCAGATCATGTTCCGCACCGCCCTGCGGTACGAGCGCGAGCTGGGCCTCAACTTCTGGGAGAGCCTCGCCCCCTGCGTGGAGGGCCTCGGCCTGTCCGTCGCCGGCACGGTGCCCGGCGTCGCGGGCGTCCAGCGCCTGGTCGACTGGGTGGGCCGGCTCGACGGCTACGCCCAGTCCGTCGACCAGCGGGTGAAGATGGCCGGCTGGCTCGACACCTTCGCCGAGCGCGGCGGCCGGCTCGTCATCCACGCCGCGGCCGTCTCCGACCTGGACTTCCTGGCCCCCCGCTACGACCTGGTGCTGGTCTCGGCGGGCAAGGGCGAGCTGGTGTCCCTCTTCCCCCGGGACGCCGCCCGCTCGCCCCACGCCACGCCCAGGCGGTCCCTGGCCCTCGCCTACGTCCACGGCCTGGGCCCGCGCGCCGAGCACCCGGAGTACGACGCGGCCCGCTGCAACCTCGTGCCCGGCGTCGGCGAGCTGTGGGTCATCCCCACGCTCACCACCTCCGGCCGCGCCGACATCCTCTTCTGGGAGGGCCTGCCGGGCGGCCCGCTCGACGTCTTCCGCGACGTCGACGGCCCCGGCGAGCACCTGGCGCGCACGCTGGAGCTGCTGGAACGGTTCGTGCCGTGGGAGTACGGGCGGGCCACGGCCGTGGAGCTGACCGACGCCCGGGCCACCCTGGCCGGCGGCTACACCCCGGTCGTCCGCGACCCGGTCGGCCGGCTGCCCTCCGGCGGGCTGGTCCTCGGCGTCGCGGACGCGGTCGTCGTCAACGACCCGCTCACCGGCCAGGGCTCCAACTCGGCCGCCAAGTGCGCGGCCTCGTACCTCGCGTCGATCGTCGAGCGGGGCGACGCCCCCTTCGACGCCGACTGGATGCGGACCGCCTTCGACCGCTACTGGGCCTCGGCGCGGCACGTGACGCGGTGGACCAACACGATGCTGGCGCCCCCCGCCGCCCACGTCCGGGCCCTCATCGCCGCGGCGGCCGGCGCGCAACCGGTCGCCGACCGCTTCGCCAACGGCTACGACGACCCGTCGGACTTCGCGCACTACTTCTTCGACGCGGCGGAGGCGGAGGCGTATGTGGCACAGGTGATGAAGGAGCTGAGGGAGTCGAGGGACCCCACGGAGGGGCCGCCGGTGAGGGCGGCGAACAGGGCCGGCCCGCCCGGCGGCGCGGCCGGGCGCTAGGGGGTGCCCGATGGGTCGGCACGGGCCCTGCGGAGCCGGTACGGCACCTCGCTGCGTTGTCGCATCAGCCGAGGACGCCCGGTCCGAGGCAGATGCTCCGCCTTGCGATCTACCGCACCGACCACCGCAGGACCCGCACCGACCCATCGGACACCCCCTAGGGGAGCGGGCCCAAGACGCCGCCGTGGTGGTCCGGTCGGCGGTCCGGACGCGGCGCGAGGGGCCGTCGCCTCGGGGGCCGTTCCTCAACGGCGGTGCGCCGGTCTCGCGCCCGGGAGGCGCAACCGCAGCCGTCCCGCGGCCGCCCCGCCGCCGCTCCCGCCCTCGACGCGGCGCAGCTCGGCCAGTTGTCCGGGCGAGAGCGACGCCAGCAGCTTCTCGACCGCACCCAGCCGCTTGCGCACCGCGTCCTTCTGCTTCCTCTGTTCGGCGGTGAGCGTCTGCTGGACGTTCAGCGCGTCCCGGGACCGGGAGGCGAGGGTCGCGGTCCGCCTCGCGTCCTGCGAGAGCCGGCCGATCACGGCCGCCCGGCTGTCGGCCGCCCGGTCGATCTGGTGCCGCGTGTCCATCGCCTGCCGTGCGTCGGAGCTGAAGAGGAACCGCAGCCACGGCGCCGCCGCCGCGCCGCCGCCGTCCCGGTACTGCGCCCTGGCCAGCCGCCCGGCGTCGACGCGGCCCGCGTTCAGGGCGACGCGCGCGCCGGCCAGTTCCTCGCCCAGCCGGTCGACCACGGCGCGCTGCTTCTTCAGCTTCTCGCGGGTCGCGGCGTAGGCCTCGCCGGCCTCCTCGGCCTTCCGGTACAGCGACTGGAGCTGCGTCAGCAGCGCGCTCACCGGCCGGCCCGGCGGCGCGGCGGGCGCCGCCCCCGCGGGCACGGTGGGCACGGCGAGCACGGCCGCCCCGGCGGCCAGCGCCACCGTGCGCACCGAGCGGACGAGGCGACGGGACGGGGACACGGACTCACCTCCGGTTACGGGCCTGACGGTGCCGTGGAGGATCGTGGCACGCACCCCCGCGCAGATATGACTAGTGCGACCGGTAAGGGGCGAAACGGCGCAACGCGCTCACCCCTGAGGGGGCGTCCCGTCCTCGGGGGCCCGGCCGGACGGCGGCGAGGGACGCCGCGACCACGGCCAGCGCAGACCGCCTCCCGGCCTTCCCTCGGGGTCGTACGCGTACTTCCACCCCCTCGGCAGGCCCAGCCGCCGGGTGGTGCCCGCGGGCACCCGCCGGTAGACGTGCACCGTCGGGGCGGCGCCCTCCTCCGCGGCCGGCACCGGGACCGTGTACGTCTTGGGCGGCAGGCCCGTGTGTCCCAGGAGCACGGACAGCACGCGCCCGTCCAGTGGGCCGCCCTCGAAGGGCGTCTTCTCGCTTCTCACGCAGTCAGTGTCCGTCAGCCCCGCCCGTGGGCCGTCATCAGGTGGCGCCGGGGGGGCCCGGCGTCACCCGGAGGGCCGGGCGGCCGCCCGGCCCCGGCCGCCGGTCACATCAGGTGGGCCGCCTCCGCGACGACGGGGGCCACGCGCCGGGCCAGATCGCCCACCGGACCGTCCGCGGGCTCCATGGCCAGGGCCGAGCGCGTCACGCGGGCGGTCTGCGGGTCGCTCGCCGCCGTGGCCGTGAGCAGGGCCACGAAGTGGTCGACGAGCCAGTCGCGCAGCTCCTGCCGCGGGGGCTGTTTCTCCTCGTCCAGCCAGATCAGGGAGGCCGCCTCGACGGCCGTTATCCACGTGCGGACCATCATCCGCAGCCGCACGCCGGGAGCCGGCACGGACAGGTGCTTGAGGATCTGCGCGGCCGCGGCCCGGCGCACCTCGTCGACGATGGCGCCCGTGCGGGAGGTCTCGGCGACGCTGCCGCCCTGCAGCAGGGCGCTGAAACCGGCGTCGTGCTCGTCGACGAAGGCGAGGTAGCGGTCGAGGGCGGCGGCGAGGCGGCCCGTGAGCGGGCCGGTCTGGGGCTCGGCGAAGCAGAGTTCGAGGTCGTCGGCGGCGCTGCGCAGGGCGGCCTCGTACAACTGGGCCTTGCCGCCGGGGAAGTAGCGGTAGACGAGCGGCCGGGACACCTCCGCGGCGGCCGCGACGTCGTCGAGGGAGATGTCCTCGGGCGCGCGGTGCGCGAAGAGCCCGAGCGCCGCGGTGATGAGCTGGGCGCGCCGCTCGGTGACGCTGAGCCTGCGGTAGGAGGCGGTTCCGCTGCCGGTCATGCCTGGCAGGGTAACGGTCGCGGCCTCGGGCGGGGCTGGGGCGGTCGGTCGGCCGGCGGGGCACCGGGCGGGCGCCGGGACCGGCTCAGGCCAGCAGCCCCGAGCTTCTCCACAACCGGCGCCCGGCCCCTCGGAGCAGGCCGAGGTCGTCCAGGAAGTCCGTCAGCCGCCGGGCCCCCGTCCGCATCACCTCCCGCCGGTGGGCGCTGGCTCTGACCTGGGCGAGGGCCTCGCGGCGGTCCAGGCCCACGTTCGTGTAGACCTGCGGGTTGACGAACGCGCGGGAGAAGACGCGGGCGGCCTCACCCGCGCTGATCCGCGTGAGCTCCGCCTCCCAGCGCGGACAGGACACCATCTGGCGGCGCAACTCCTCCCGGGCGTAGCGGACGTGGCGCGCCTCCTCGACCACGTGGATGCGGGTGACGCCGCGGACGAGCGGCTGGACGCGCTCGTCGGGGAAGGTCAGCCGCTGCATCCAGTCGAGGATCTCCTCGCCGAGCAGGGTGCAGGTGAAGGAGCCGGGCGTGGTGGAGACCGTCTTCAGGAAACGGCCGAGGTTGTGGTGCGTCCGGGAGACGGGATAGGCGGGCGCCCCACCCTTGTGGATCATGCGGGCGAACATCTGCGAGTGCCGGCACTCGTCGGCGATCTCGGTGAGCGCGTACCGCACGTGGGCGCTGGTGACCGGCTTGTCGTAGACGTGCCGGACCAGCAGCTGCATCAGGATGATCTCGAACCATATGCCGAGGGAGGCGAGCGAGGCGGCCTCGTGCCGGGCCAGGTCCATGCGCTGCTCCTCGGGCATCCGCCGCCACAGCGGGGTGTCGTAGAGCGAGACCAGCTCGGGGGGCCAGTACCACTTGCCGTCCTCGGGGGGCGCGTCCCAGTCGAGTTCGGTGTCGGGGTCGTAGGAGTGCTTCGCGGAGGACTCGAGCAGCCGCAGGGCGACCTGTTCGCGGTCCTTGAGCGGGCCGAGCGCGTCGTGCGGCGGGTGCGTGGGGTGCCGGTGGAGCGGATGTGCGTGCCGATCGGGCGCGGTCGTCATGGCCGATTCCACCTCATGTTCGGTTACCGCCGGTACGGCCTTATAAGACAACTTGTCAGTAACAGCCGTCAACCCCTCGGGACGATGCCCGTACCGCTCATTGACCGGGCGGTAACCACCGTGTGAGCCTGCCAACGACCTGTGGGCGCACGGCAGAAGCAAGGTTCGGAGGCGTTCATGACGACGCACGAGCTCTACGCGCACGACCCGGGGTCCCGGGGGTGGGAGGTGCCCGCCACCGGCGCCGCCCGCTTCGGCTGGGACTACGACGACGGCCGCGAACGGCTCCTCGCCCTCTACCGGAAGGGCAAGGACAAGCAGTGGGACGCCGACAAGCGCATCGACTGGGACGAGGAGGTGGACCCCTACGATCCGCTCGGTGTGCCGGACGCCAACCTGCCGGGCCACGGCAGCCCGTACTGGGACCGCATGGGCGCCTTGGGGCAGCGGGAGCTGCGCCGGCACTTCGCGTCCTGGCAGTTCAGCCAGTTCCTGCACGGGGAGCAGGGCGCCCTGGTGTGCGCGAGCCGCATCGTGGAGTCCGTGCCCGACCTGGACGCGAAGTTCTACTCCGCCACCCAGGCCATGGACGAGGCCCGCCATGTGGAGATCTACAGCCGCTTCCTGCACGAGAAGATCGGCATGCTCTACCCGGTCAACCTCAGTCTTCGCTCCCTGCTCGACAGCACCTTGCGCGACTCCCGTTGGGACATGCCCTACCTGGGGATGCAGGTGCTGATCGAGGGGCTGGCGCTCGCGGCCTTCGGCATGCTGCGCGACAACACGAGCAAGCCGCTGCCGAAGCAGATCCTCGCCTACGTGATGCAGGACGAGGCCCGCCACGTCGCCTTCGGGCGCATGGCGCTGCGGGACCACTACCGCCAGCTGTCCGCCGCCGAACTGCGCGAGCGGGAGGACTTCGTGATCGAGGGCTGCCATCTGATGCGCGACCGGCTGCGCGGTGACGAGGTGCTGGTCGATTTCGGAGTGCCGGCCGCCGAGGCCGCGGCCCTGAGTGAACAGTCCGAATATCTCCGGCTGTTCCGCAAGCTTCTTTTCAGTCGCATCGTGCCGTGTGTGAAAGATATCGGCCTGTGGGGTGAAAGGCTTCAAAGGGCCTATGTCGACATGGGGGTATTCGACCTGGGCGCCTGCGATCTCGACCGGTTGATGGCCCAGGACGAGGAGCTGGCGGAACGGCTTGACGTGCAGCGATTCGCCCGGGAGGAAGCCGCGCGCACGGCTGAGATCGCCGAGGTGATATCGGAGGCATAACAGCGGTGAGGCAGCTGCGAATTTTTGTCGCAGTTCTGTGCGCAACGGTGAATTGTGGAACTCCGTGCAGTACATGGCCGTCTACGCGGGCAGGACACACTCGGGTGCACGAGGGGGAGTGGGACGTCCATGGCTCGATTGATGGCCCGACGGCGGAACATCGTGATCGCGGCGGGGTCGCTGCTGGCTCTCGCCGGAGTGATATCCGGGACGGTGGCCGTGGCCACACAGGACACCGACGGCATGGGGGGCGTGAGCGCACAGGGGTCGGCGTCCCCGGACGGCAAGGGCGGAGGGGGTGCTTCTGCGGTGCCCTCGGACGCCCTCCCGTCCGGCCCGGTGTCGGCGTCGCTCGCGCACGAGACGGAGCGGGGCGGCAAGAACGTCGCCCTCACGATCGACGACGGACCGGACCCGGTCTGGACCCCGCGGACGCTGGCCGTCCTCAAGCAGAACGGCGTCAAGGCCGTCTTCTGCATGATCGGCCCGTCCGCCAGGGCCCACCCCGATCTCGTCAAACAGATCGTGGCGGCCGGCCACCGGCTCTGCGACCACTCGGTGGACCACAACACCGCGATGGACAAACGCTCCGAGGAATACCAGAGGCAGCAGGTGCTCGACGCCAAGAAAATGATCGAGGAAGCCGCCGGCGGCACCGCGGCGGTCCACTACTACCGGGCCCCGGGCGGTGCGTTCACCCCTTACTCCCGGGGTCTTTCCGCCGCCAACGGAATGCGTCCCCTCGGCTGGAACGTGGACACCCACGACTGGCAGCGACCGGGAGTCGACCGCATCGTCGCGACGGTGAAACGAGAGGTGCGGGAGGGCCCGATCATCCTCTTCCACGACGGCGGGGGAGAGCGCAGCCAGAGCGTCGAGGCGCTGGCGCGCTGTATTTCCTGGCTGAAGGAGGAGGGCTACGGCTTCGACTTCCCGAAGGTCTGATCCGGTCCGGACCACCCGGGCCCGCCGTTGCGTCGGCGCACTCTAGCCGATGTGCCGGCCCGGGGGGCCCGAAACGGCATACAGGGCGCGTATGAACCCTGTCCGGCGCTAGGCTGCCGGCAGCTTCAGTCGTCCCTCGGCTCACGCGGACGCCCCCGCCCATCTTGGCGGGGGCCGGGGAGTTGCTGTCCCCGACCTGTCGAGGCGAGGAGGCTGGGGCTGTATGGCACGACCGGAGAACAGGCGAAGGGTTCGTCGTCGGCGCCCGTCCAGTGACTGGGTCCACCTGGCGGCGGCGGCCCTCACCGCGGTCACTGCCATCGCGGGTGTGGTTGACCAGCTCCTGCGCTGACGCGCAAGGCTGATGAGGTCCCGGACGACGGGTTGGCGCTCACGTGGTGGGCCCGGCCGCCGTATGTTCGGCCGGGCCCACACAACGCCCCGCGCATGACAGGCCTGGCCCTGGGTGGCTCCAGGGCCAGGCCTTTCGCGTCCTGCGCGAGAGCCTGAACCTCCGCTGACGACACGCGGAGCCACCGCCAGTTCCTGGCGTACGACCAGCTGGCGGGCGAGCCTGACTGTCTCCCCAACTGTAGCAACGGGCCGGTGGGCCGAGAATGGCCGAGGGTTACGCCGCAGGTCACACGGGTGGCGCGGATCGGGTCCCCAATTGGCGCAGGGTGGCGAGGGGGTGGCGAATCCGCGGGTTCTTTTTTGCTTCCGCAGGTCGGAGGCGTGCGGGGGTTGGCGAATGGGGTGGCGGAGTCTGGCGAAGCCTGGCGAAGTGCGTGGGGGTGGGTCGGGGGCGTGAGAAAAGACTGAAGGGCCGTTCGTTTGCGCGGAGTTGGCGAGGTCCCTCCCGGCGCGGGAGGCCCATGGGCGCCGCACGCCGCTCCTTGCCCTTCGACGAGTCACCGGCTTCCGGGTCTGACCCGGCGACGGGGCCGCCGGGGGCTTTCGGCCACGCTTCGCGTCGGTGTCCGAGGACGCGGGGCTGTGGGGACCCTGGCCGGGCCCGCTACCGCCCTGTGCCGCCCGACCCGCGAAGCCCCCCGGACCGCTGCCTCCACGGCCCGCCCGCACACCGACCGCGGGAGGCCCACCGCGGTGCCCGCCCGGGCATACGCGAAGACCCCGTCTCAGCGTTACCGCTGATGGCGGGGTCTTTGGGCACCTAGGGTGCCCCCGGCAGGATTCGAACCTGCGCACACGGCTCCGGAGGCCGTTGCTCTATCCCCTGAGCTACGGGGGCGTGTCGGCCGGCTCGCTCTCGCTCGCGGCGACGGGTAGAACACTACCAGCTCCCGCGGGCTGTCCGGCACCCGGTGATCGAAAACCGGGAGGGGCGGCGGGAAAGCTCGCTCGCAGGGGGGTGGAAGTGGGGAAAACCCGGACGCAGGGTGGGGGGCGCGCCTACTCTCGGGGTGTGCCTGGCTTGCCCGGCCGGGTCCTTGTCGTCGACGACAACAAGGTCATCCGGCAGTTGATCAGGGTCAACCTCGAACTCGAAGGCTTCGAGGTCGTGACCGCGGCCGACGGTGCCGAGTGTCTGGAGATCGTGCACCGGGTGCGCCCCGACGTCGTGACGCTGGACGTCGTCATGCCCCGGCTCGACGGGCTCAACACCGCCGCCCGGCTGCGCGCCGACACGCGGACCCGGGACATCCCCATCGCGATCATCAGCGCGTGCACCCAGCCGGAGGCGGACACCGGCCGGCCGGCCGGGGTGGACGCGTTCCTCGCGAAGCCCTTCGAGCCCGCCGAGATGGTCCGGCTCGTCGGGCGGCTCGTCCGCTACGGCCGTGGCGAGGACGTCGACGGCCTGCCCCGTGCCGAGGCCCCCGGGGACGCCGAAACGGTCGTGCATCCCGCCGGGTGAGCCACCGGGCGGCCGGGGAGGCACCTCCGCACCCCGTCCCACAACGCGAAACCGGTTCGCCGACCCCGCCCCCCTCTCCCCTAGGCTTGGGCTGTGACCCCCGCCGATCTCACCCGCACCGTGTTGCACACCGTGCGCTGCGCCATCGAGGCCGACGAGCTGTGCGCCGTCGTCCCCACGCGGGTCACCGTGCGGGTTCCGCCCCGGCCGGGGTGCGGGGACTACGCCACCAACGTCGCCCTCCGCATCGCCCGCGACACCGGGCGGCCCGCCCGGGAGATCGCCGAGGTGCTGCGACGGCGGCTCGCCGGCCAGCCCGGCATCGCGCGCGTCGACATCGCCGAACCCGGCTTCCTCAACATCACCCTGGACGCGGCCTCCGGCGCGCAGATCGTGCGGGAGGC
Organism: Streptomyces cinnamoneus; assembly: GCF_002939475.1. Classification (NCBI taxonomy): domain Bacteria; kingdom Bacillati; phylum Actinomycetota; class Actinomycetes; order Kitasatosporales; family Streptomycetaceae; genus Streptomyces; species Streptomyces cinnamoneus. The sequence goes on from NZ_PKFQ01000001.1 coordinate 4,799,823, forward strand.
GCTCGCCGGGACCGCCGACGGCAGCGAGCCCCTCGACCTGCGGCCCGGCCCCGAACTCCTCGCGCGGCTCGGCTCCGACGCCGCCCGCTGGAGCCTCGTCAGCCCCCCCGGTCTCGACCGCGACCTCCTCCTCGTCCAGCGCGAGACCAACCCCCTCTTCCGCGTCCGGTACGCCCACTCCCGCACCCGCGCGCTCCTGCGCAACGCCGCCGGCCTGGGCTTCGCGCCCGAGCCCGGCGACCTCGGCGACGACAGCGCCGACCCGCTGCTCGCCCACCTCGCCGACCACTCCCGCATCACCGCCGCCCGCGCCCCCGAGCGGCTCGCACGGCACCTGGAGCGCGTCGCCGACGCGTTCCTGCGCTGGCAGGCGGCGTGTCCCACGCTGCCCCGCGGTGCCGAGAAACCCTTGGCCGTCCACCGCGCCCGGCTGGCCCTCGCCGAGGCCACGGGCGCGGTGCTGGCCGACGGCCTGACCCAGCTCGGCATCACCGCACCCGCACGCCTCTGAGCATCCGAGGAGATCAGCGCCATGAGCCGCTCCGCCCACCCCGCCGGGCCCCGCCACGCCGACGTCCTGCCCGAGGGGCACTACGCGCCCCCGCCCGCCGACCTCAACGCCCTCGACCCCCGTGTCTGGGCCCGCACGGTCACCAGGAACAAGGCCGGCGCCATCACCGTCGGCGGTCGCGGCGCCACCGACCTCGCCGCCGAGTTCGGCACCCCCGCCTACTTCCTCGACGAGAGCGACTTCCGGGCGCGGTGCCGCGCCTGGCGGGACGCCTTCGGGCCCGACGCCGACGTCTTCTACGCCGGCAAGGCCTTCCTCTCCCGCGCCGTCGTCCGCTGGCTCACCGAGGAAGGGCTCAACCTCGACGTCTGCTCCGGCGGCGAGCTGGCCACCGCCCTCGGCGCCGGCATGCCCGCCGAGCGCATCGCCCTGCACGGCAACAACAAGTCCGTGGAGGAGATCACCCGCGCCGTCGAGGAGGGCGTGGGGCGGATCGTCGTCGACTCCTTCCAGGAGATCGTGCGCGTCGCGCACATCGCCGAGCGGCTCGGCAAGCGCCAGCGCGTGCAGATCCGCGTGACCGTCGGCGTCGAGGCGCACACCCACGAGTTCATCGCGACCGCCCACGAGGACCAGAAGTTCGGCCTCGCCCTCGCCGGCGGGCAGGCCGCCGAGGCCGTGCGGCGGGCGCTCAAGCTCGACGGGCTGGAGCTCGTCGGCATCCACTCCCACATCGGCTCGCAGATCTTCGACATGGCCGGCTTCGAGGTCTCCGCCCGCCGTGTCGTGCAACTGCTCGCCGAGGTCCGCGACGAGCACGGCGTCGAGCTGCCCGAGATCGACCTCGGCGGTGGCCTCGGGATCGCCTACACCCCCGAGGACGACCCGCGCGAGCCGCGCGAGATCGCGGCCGCCCTGCGCGACATCGTCACCCGCGAGTGCGCGGCGGCCGGGCTGACCGTGCCGCGCATCTCCGTCGAGCCGGGGCGCGCGATCGTCGGACCGACCGCCTTCACGCTCTACGAGGTGGGCACGGTCAAGGAGCTCCCGGGCCTGCGCACGTACGTCAGCGTCGACGGCGGCATGTCCGACAACATCCGCACGGCGCTGTACGACGCCGAGTACTCCGTCGCCCTGGCGTCCCGCACCTCCACCGCCGAGCCGGTGCTGGTGCGCGTGGTCGGCAAGCACTGCGAGTCCGGGGACATCGTGGTGCGCAACGCCTTCCTGCCCGCCGACGTGGCGCCCGGCGACCTGCTCGCGGTGCCGGCCACCGGGGCGTACTGCCGCTCGATGGCGAGCAACTACAACCACGCGCTGCGCCCGCCGGTGGTCGCCGTGCGGGAGGACGGCGAAGCACGAGTGATCGTCCGACGGGAGACGGAAGAGGACCTTCTCCGTCTCGACGTCGGCTGAGGTGCAGCCGGCACCCGACGGCTGACACCGACGGCCTGAACGGCTGACGGAGCAGCTGACAGAAAACAGCAACAAAAACAGAAACAAAGGTCTCGGATACTGGACGGGGGGAGGAATCCCCCTTCCAGTGAGTGAGACTGGTATCTACCAAAGATGTAGAGGAAACGAGGTCGGATGATGCGTACGCGTCCGCTGAAGGTGGCGCTGCTGGGCTGTGGAGTGGTCGGCTCAGAGGTGGCGCGCATCATGACGACGCACACGGACGACCTCGCGCAACGCGTCGGGGCGCCCGTCGAGCTCGCCGGCATCGCGGTCCGCCGCCCGGACCGGGTACGGGCCGGAGTGCCCGCCGACCTGATCACCACCGACGCCACCGCCCTGGTCAAACGCGGCGACATCGACGTGGTCGTCGAGGTCATCGGCGGCATCGAGCCCGCGCGCGGCCTGATCACCACGGCCTTCGAGCACGGCGCGAGCGTGGTCTCCGCGAACAAGGCGCTGCTGGCCCAGGACGGCGCCGCCCTGCACGCCGCCGCCGAGCGGCACGGCGCCGACCTCTACTACGAGGCCGCCGTCGCCGGCGCGATCCCGCTGGTCCGGCCGCTGCGCGAGTCCCTCGCCGGCGACAAGGTCAACCGCGTGCTCGGCATCGTCAACGGCACGACCAACTTCATCCTCGACAAGATGGACTCGAGCGGCGCCGGCTACTCCGAGGCGCTCGACGAGGCCACCGCCCTCGGTTACGCCGAGGCCGACCCGACCGCCGACGTCGAGGGCTTCGACGCCGCCGCCAAGGCCGCGATCCTGGCCGGCATCGCCTTCCACACGCGGGTGCGCCTGGACGACGTCTACCGCGAGGGGATGACCGAGGTCACCGCCGCAGACTTCGCATCCGCGAAGCAGATGGGCTGCACCATCAAGCTGCTCGCCATCTGCGAGCGGGCTGGGGACGGCCGGTCGGTCACCGCCCGCGTGCACCCGGCGATGATCCCGCTCAGCCACCCGCTGGCCTCCGTGCGCGAGGCGTACAACGCCGTCTTCGTCGAGGCCGAGGCCGCCGGCCAGCTGATGTTCTACGGACCGGGCGCGGGCGGCTCGCCGACCGCCTCCGCCGTCCTGGGCGACCTGGTCGCCGTCTGCCGCAACAAGCTCGCCGAGGCCACGGGCCCCGGCGAATCCGCCTACACGCGGCTGCCCGTGAGCCCCATGGACACCGTGGTGACGCGCTACCACATCAGTCTCGACGTGGCCGACAAGCCGGGTGTCCTGGCCCAGGTCGCCACGGTCTTCGCCGAGCACGCGGTGTCCATCGACACGGTCCGCCAGCAGGGCAAGGCCGGCGAGGCGTCCCTGGTCGTCGTCACCCACCGGGCCGCCGACGCCGCGCTCTCGGCGACGGTCGACGCGCTGCGCAAGCTGGACACCGTCCGCGGTGTCGCCAGCATCATGCGGGTCGAGGGCGAGTAGTCGAGAAGGCGATCGAGGAGATTACGAAAGCAATGTCTGCCAACAACGGCCGTCAGATTCCCGGCACTCACCAGTGGCGCGGCATCATCGAGGAGTACCGCGACCGCCTGCCGGTGACCGACACCACGCCGGTCGTCACCCTGCGCGAGGGCGGCACCCCGCTCGTCCCGGCGCAGGTGCTCTCCGAGCGCACGGGCTGCGAGGTCCACCTCAAGGTGGAGGGCGCCAACCCGACGGGGTCCTTCAAGGACCGCGGCATGACCATGGCCATCACCCGGGCGAAGGAAGAGGGCGCGCAGGCGGTCATCTGCGCCTCCACGGGCAACACTTCCGCCTCCGCCGCGGCCTACGCCGTGCGGGCCGGCATGGTCTGCGCGGTGCTCGTCCCGCAGGGCAAGATCGCCCTCGGCAAGATGGGGCAGGCGCTGGTCCACGGCGCCCGCATCCTCCAGGTCGACGGCAACTTCGACGACTGCCTCACGCTCGCCCGCGGGCTCTCCGAGAACTACCCGGTGGCCCTGGTCAATTCGGTCAACCCGGTCCGCATCGAGGGCCAGAAGACGGCCGCCTTCGAGATCGTGGACGCGCTCGGCGACGCCCCGGACATCCACGTCCTCCCGGTGGGCAACGCGGGCAACATCACCGCCTATTGGCGGGGCTACCGCGAGTACGCCGCCGACGGCATCGCCTCCCACACCCCCCGGATGTGGGGCTTCCAGGCCTCCGGTTCCGCGCCGATCGTGCGCGGCGAGCCGGTGAAGGACCCGCACACCATCGCCACCGCGATCCGCATCGGCAACCCCGCCTCGTGGCAGTTCGCCGAGCAGGCGCGGGACGAGTCGGGCGGCCTCATCGACGAGGTGACCGACCGACAGATCCTGGCCGCCTACCGCCTGTTGGCCTCCCAGGAGGGCGTCTTCGTCGAGCCGGCCTCGGCCGCGAGCGTCGCGGGCCTGCTGAAGGCCGCGGAGCTGGGGCTCGTCGACCCGGGGCAGCGCATCGTCTGCACGGTCACGGGCAACGGCCTGAAGGACCCGGACTGGGCGGTGGCGGGCGCCCCGCAGCCCATCACCGTTCCCGTGGACGCCGGTACGGCCGCCGAGCGGCTCGGCCTCGTCTGACCCTCCGGGCCCCGGCGGCCCGGTCCTCAAAGACGCCGGGCGGGCCACACCGCCCGCCCGGCGTCCGGGGTGAACCCCCCGGCGTTTGAGGGCAAAGAGGACCCAAGTCGACAAAAGACCGCGGTGTGGCCGCGACACGCATCGTGCGCCTCCCGTGCGCCCTATGTCGCCACAGAACCTTCCTTCGATAGGCTGTGCATCACACCGCCCCGTCGCAGACCGTGCCGCTCCCACACGGCATCGCCGTCGCGGCCCTTGCGGATGTCACACGCCACCACCCACGGCCACACCAAGGAGAGTCATCGAGCGATGGCCGGTCCCGCGTTCCGCGCCGCCGCCGTCCGAGTGCGCACCCCCGCCACCAGCGCAAACCTCGGTCCCGGCTTCGACGCCCTCGGCCTGTCCCTGGGGCTCTACGACGACGTCGTGCTCCGGGTGGCGGAATCCGGGCTGCACATCGACATCGCCGGCGAGGGTGCCGAAACCCTCCCGCGCGACGAGAGCCATCTGCTCGTACGGTCGCTGCGCACCACCTTCGACCTGCTCGGCGGCCAGCCGCGCGGCCTGGAGATCGTGTGCGCCAACCGCATTCCGCACGGCCGGGGCCTCGGCTCGTCCTCCGCGGCCATCTGCGCGGGCATCGTCGCCGCCCGCGCGGTGACCATAGGCGGGGCCGAGAAGCTCGACGAGGCGGCCATGCTGGAGCTGGCGACCGAGATCGAGGGTCATCCCGACAACGTCGCCGCCTGCCTGCTCGGCGGCTTCACGCTCGCCTGGATGGAGGCGGGCGTCGCCCGGGCCATTCGGATGGACCCTGCGGATTCCATCGTTCCGGTGGTCTTCGTGCCGTCGAAGGCCGTACTGACCGAGACCGCGCGCGGGCTGCTGCCGCGCAGCGTCCCCCATGTGGACGCCGCCGCCAACGCCGGGCGCGCGGCGCTGCTCGTGGAGGCCCTGACCAGGCGCCCCGAGCTGCTGCTGCCGGCCACCGAGGACCGGCTCCACCAGGACTACCGCTCCCCGGCCATGCCGGAGAGCGTGGCCCTGGTCAACCGACTGCGGGCGGACGGGGTGCCCGCGGTCATCTCCGGCGCGGGCCCCACGGTGCTCGCGCTGGTCGAGGACGGTGCGGCCGACAAGGTCGCACGGCTGGCGGGCGAGGGATGGGCGGCCAACCGGCTGGCCCTCGACGCCGGGGGGACGAGCGTGCTGCCGCTCGCCTGACCCGTGGCGGCGGGGGGAATTCCCGGCGCCACGAAAAACGCGGTTGCCGTATCTGGAGAGGGGGAATGTTTGTGGGATCCGGTAGTGTTAACCTCAAGTCTGCACTCGAAGCCACATCGGCTCGGTGCTGTGTGTCCCGATCAGGGGCCGCTTTTCTTCCGGGAGCCTCCCCAACTGCCTGAGCAGCCTGCCTGAGCAGATGCGAGCACGCTCCGGAATCGGCGTGGGCGACATGAGTGAAGCGTTATGTCGTGCCCTTCCCTCATTCTTCACGCCGGCACCAATGCACTGATTCTTCCGCCGTAACACCGGCGGACCACCGCCCCGGCCCGGTCCGCACATCAGGACCGCAGCCGGACAGCACAACCGGTCGCCGAGCCAGACAGGCCGACGCCCGCTCCAGGGAAGGACCCCTTCGTGAGCGACACCACCGATCTGATGGGCGTGAACGCCGGCGCCGCCGGCAATGCCTCCGCGCCCGCCACGGACGCTCCCGCCGCGCCTGCCACCGGTGCTGCCACCGCCCCCAAGCGGCGACGCTCGGGCACGGGCCTCGACGCCATGGTCCTGGCCGAGCTCCAGCAGCTCGCCTCCAGCCTCGGCATCAAGGGCACCGCGCGGATGCGTAAAGGCCAGCTGATCGAGGTCATCAAGGAGAGGCAGGCCGGCGGCAGCGCCGCGCCCGCCAAGGCCGAGGCGGCCCCCGCGGCCGCCGAGACCAAGCCGAAGCGCCGTGCCACCTCCAGGACCCGCACGGGTGACGCCGCCGCCGAGAAGGCCGCCGACAAGGCCGGGCAGCAGCAGATCGAGATCCCGGGCCAGCCGGGCAGCGACGAGGCCCCGGCCGGCGAGCGCCGCCGGCGCCGCGCCACCGCGCCCGCCGGCAGCCCCGAGGCGCCCGCCGCCGAGCCGGCGCGTGCCGAGACCAAGACCGAGGTGCGCACCGAGGAGCGTGCCGAGGCCAAGGCCGAGGCCGCCGTGGACACCGCCGAGGGCAAGGCCGCCAAGGGCGGCGAGCGCCAGGACCGCGGCGAGCGCGGCCAGAAGGGGGAGCGCCGTGAGCGCGGCGAGCGTGGCGAGCGCGGTCAGCGCGACCGCGACCGCGACCGTGACCGCGACCGCCGGGGCGGCCGGGACGGCGACGCCGGGCAGAAGGGCGACCGCCAGCAGCGCGGCGACCGAGGCCCCCAGGGCGGCGGCCCGCAGGACGACGACGACTTCGAGGGGGGCCGCCGCGGCCGCCGCGGCCGCTACCGCGACCGTCGTGGCCGTCGTGGCCGCGAGGACTTCGCGGGCGAGCCGCAGGTCTCCGACGACGACGTCCTGATCCCCGTCGCGGGCATCCTGGACATCCTCGACAACTACGCCTTCATCCGGACCTCCGGCTACCTGCCGGGCCCGAACGACGTCTACGTCTCCCTGGCCCAGGTCCGCAAGAACGGCCTGCGCAAGGGTGACCACGTCACCGGTGCGGTCCGGCAGCCGAAGGACGGCGAGCGGCGCGAGAAGTTCAACGCCCTCGTGCGCCTCGACTCGGTGAACGGCATGGCGCCCGAAACCGGCCGCGGCCGCCCGGAGTTCGGCAAGCTCACCCCGCTCTACCCGCAGGACCGCCTGCGGTTGGAGACGGACCCGGGCGTGCTGACGACCCGCATCATCGACCTGGTCGCCCCCATCGGCAAGGGCCAGCGCGGTCTGATCGTGGCCCCGCCGAAGACCGGCAAGACCATGATCATGCAGGCGATCGCCAACGCGATCACCACGAACAACCCCGAGTGCCACCTGATGGTCGTCCTGGTCGACGAGCGTCCGGAAGAGGTCACCGACATGCAGCGGTCGGTCAAGGGCGAGGTCATCTCCTCGACCTTCGACCGCCCGGCCGAGGACCACACCACGGTCGCCGAGCTGGCCATCGAGCGCGCCAAGCGCCTGGTGGAGCTGGGCCACGACGTGGTGGTCCTGCTGGACTCGATCACCCGTCTGGGCCGTGCCTACAACCTGGCCGCCCCCGCCTCGGGCCGCATCCTGTCCGGTGGTGTCGACTCGACCGCGCTCTACCCGCCGAAGAAGTTCTTCGGCGCGGCGCGCAACATCGAGGACGGCGGCTCGCTGACCATCCTGGCCACCGCGCTGGTCGAGACCGGCTCGCGCATGGACGAGGTGATCTTCGAGGAGTTCAAGGGCACCGGCAACATGGAGCTCAAGCTCGACCGGAAGCTCGCCGACAAGCGCATCTTCCCGGCCGTGGACGTCGACCCGTCCGGCACCCGCAAGGAGGAGATCCTCCTGGGCAGCGAAGAGCTGGCCATCGTCTGGAAGCTCCGCCGGGTGCTGCACGCGCTGGACTCGCAGCAGGCGATCGAGCTGCTCCTCGACAAGATGAAGCAGACGAAGTCCAACGCCGAGTTCCTGATGCAGATCGCCAAGACCACGCCCTCCCCGGGCAACGGCAACGACTGATCCGCGTCACGAGCGATCCCGTACGAAGGCCTCCCCGTCCCCCGCGGACGAGGGGGCCTTCGTCGTGTCCGCGCCGGGGCGCCCGGCAGATCGTGATCTTCCTGTGACATTTTGAGACATGCGCCACAGCCCCACCCCGGCCCGGCGGCCGGAACCAACTCCCTCGAATGGGCCGAAACCGCAGGTGGCGGCAGGGGGAGCGCAGACGTGACTACGGCATCCGGCCGAGAATTTCTAAGACGGTCCTCAGAACCCGCTGTGCAACCCTGGCGCAGACTTGCCCGTCAACCAGCACAGGATCCCCGGAGACGCGAAGGGCGCTCCGGAGACACAGCGAAGGACTGAGGAGCGCATGACCGACGACAGCAGGAGCCCGGGGGCGGCGCCGCGCCGCCGTGCCCGCGGGAAACACGGTCGCCGTCGCAAGCCCCCGGTCCGCCGCACGGGCCGCCGAATAGCCGCCTGGAGCGCCGGCGCCCTGGTGCTCCTCGGCGGCACGGGCGCCGGGTTCCTCTACTTCAAGCTCAACGGAAACCTCAGCAGCGTCGACATCAACGCGGCCCTGGGCAAGAACCGGCCGGACAACGTCGACAACGGCTCGATGGACATCCTCGTCCTCGGCTCGGACTCCCGGGCCGGCGACAACGACAAGTACGGCAGGGACGAGGGCAGCTCCCGCTCGGACACCGCGATGATCGTCCACGTCTACGCGGGTCACAAGGAGGCCAGCGTGGTCTCCATCCCCCGCGACACGATCATCTCGCGCCCCGCCTGCACCACGCCCAGCGGCAAGACCAGCCCCGCGGTCAAGCGCGAGCAGTTCAACGAGGCGTACTCCCTCGGCGGCGCGGTCTGCGCGGTCAAGACCGTCGAGGCGATGACCAACATCAGGATGGACCACTACCTGGAGGTCGACTTCGCCGGCTTCCAGAGACTGATCGACAAGCTGGGCGGCGTGGAGGTCACCACCACCAAGCCGATCAACGACAAGTGGAGCCACCTCAAGCTCGACGCCGGCACCCACCGCCTCGACGGCGAGCAGTCCCTCGGCCTCGTCCGCACCCGCCACGGCGTCGGCGACGGCAGCGACCTCGGCCGGATCAAGCTCCAGCAGGCGTTCATCAAGGCGCTGCTCGACCAGGTCAAGTCCATCGGGCTCTTCACCAGCCCCACCAAGCTCTACGGGATCGCCGACACCGCCACCAAGGCGCTGACGACCGACAAGGACCTCGCCTCCGTGGACAAGCTCTACGGCTTCGCGAACAGCCTCAAGGGCATCGGCTCCGAGGACATGCACATGGTGACCCTCCCGGTCGGCCCCGACCCCCGGGACTCCGACCGCGTCGTCCCGCTCACGGCCGCCGCCGAGCAGATCTGGCAGGCGTTCCGCGAGGACAAGCCGGTCCCGGAGGCCGCGCTCAAGGAGGGCGACGGCGCCAAGACGCAGGCCGACGGCGTGGTCCAGTAGCGGGGGCGGGCGCCCCGCCCCTCCCGCCGGGCCCGGGAATACCGGGCCCGCCACCCCCGTTTTGGGGGATACGGCCAGTACTGGCAGACTGGTACGTCGGCCCCGGTTCACGTAAGGCAATCCCGCCTCTACGACCCGGTGCCCTCCCGAACCTAGGAGAACCCTTGAAGCGCGACATCCACCCGGAGTACGTGGAGACCCAGGTCAGCTGCACCTGTGGCGCCTCCTTCACCACCCGTAGCACGATCGACGGCGGCGTCATCCGCGCCGAGGTCTGCTCCGCCTGCCACCCGTTCTACACGGGCAAGCAGAAGATCCTCGACACCGGTGGCCGTGTGGCGCGGTTCGAGGCCCGCTTCGGCAAGAACGCCGGGTCGGCCAAGAAGTAGCGACCCGCAGGCGCCGGTTCCCGTCGCCCTCGCTTGCGAGGGCGACCGGACCGGCGCTTTGTCGTCCAGCAGCCCCGTCCACGGAGCAACGCCGGTAGGCACCCGCCCGCAGGCCCGTCACTTCCAGCAGCTAGGGAAACTTGATGTTCGAGGCAGTCGAGGAACTGCTCGGCGAGCACGCCGACCTCGAGAAGCGGCTCGCCGATCCGGCCGTGCACGCGGACCAGGCCAACGCCCGCAAGCTCAACAAGCGCTACGCCGAGCTGACCCCGATCGTCGGGACCTACCGCGCCTGGAAGCGGACCGCCGACGACATCGAGACCGCGCGTGAGTTCGCCGCCGACGATCCGGACTTCGCCGCCGAGGTCAAGGACCTGGAGAAGCAGCGCGAGGAGCTGACCGAGAAACTGCGGCTGCTGCTCGTCCCCCGCGACCCCAGCGACGACAAGGACGTCATCCTCGAGATCAAGGCCGGCGCGGGCGGCGACGAGTCGGCCCTCTTCGCCGGCGACCTGCTGCGCATGTACCTGCGCTACGCCGAGCGCGTGGGCTGGAAGACCGAGATCATCGACGCCACCGAGTCCGAGCTGGGCGGCTACAAGGACGTCCAGGTCGCGGTGAAGACCAAGGGCGGCAACGGCGCCACCGAGCCCGGTCAGGGCGTCTGGGCCCGGATGAAGTACGAGGGCGGGGTGCACCGCGTCCAGCGCGTGCCCGCCACCGAGTCGCAGGGCCGCATCCACACCTCCGCCGCCGGCGTGCTCGTCACGCCCGAGGCCGAGGAGGTCGACGTCGAGATCAACATGAACGATCTCCGTATCGACGTCTACCGCTCCTCCGGCCCCGGCGGCCAGTCCGTGAACACCACGGACTCCGCGGTGCGCATCACGCACCTGCCGACCGGTGTCGTGGCCTCCTGCCAGAACGAGAAGAGCCAGCTCCAGAACAAGGAGCAGGCCATGCGCATCCTGCGCTCCCGGCTGCTGGCGGCCGCCCAGGAGAAGGCCGAGGCCGAGGCCGCGGACGCCCGGCGCAGCCAGGTCCGCACCGTCGACCGATCCGAGAAGATCCGGACCTACAACTTCCCGGAGAACCGCATTTCGGACCACCGGGTCGGCTTCAAGGCGTACAACTTGGACCAGGTGCTCGACGGCGAGCTGGACGCGGTCATCCAGGCCTGTGTCGACGCCGACTCCGCCGCCAAGCTGGCCGCCGCCGGCTGACCGACTGACAGACTGCTGTTGCACGGCGTGCGGCGCGTCCCCGGGCGCCGGACGGGACCGGTCCCCGGACCCGCCCGGCCGCCCCGGGCAACCGACCGCGACGACGCGAGAGGATCAACGTGAACCTGCTGCTCGCAGAGGTGGCGCAAGCCACTCAGCGGCTGGCCGACGCCGGCGTACCCTCTCCGCGCTTCGACGCGGAGGAACTGGCCGCCTTCGTGCACGGCGTCAAGCGCGGTGAGCTGCACACCGTGGCCGACGCGGACTTCGACGCCCGCTACTGGGAGGCCGTCGCCCGCCGCGAGGCCCGGGAGCCGCTCCAGCACATCACCGGCCGCGCCTTCTTCCGCTACCTGGAGCTCCAGGTCGGCCCCGGCGTCTTCGTGCCCCGGCCCGAGACCGAGTCGGTCGTCGGCTGGGCCATAGACGCCGTCCGGGCCATGGACGTCGTCGAGCCCCTCATCGTCGACCTGTGCACCGGCTCCGGCGCCATCGCCCTCGCCCTCGCCCAGGAGGTGCCGCGCTCGCGGGTGCACGCCGTGGAGCTGGACGAGACCGCCTTCGGCTGGGCCAGCAAGAACGTCGAGGGCTCCCGGGTGCGGCTGCACCACGGCGACGCCCTCGCCGCGCTGCCCGAGCTGGACGGCCAGGTCGACCTGGTCATCTCCAACCCCCCGTACATCCCGCTCACCGAGTGGGAGCACGTCGCCCCCGAGGCCCGCGACCACGACCCCGAGCTCGCGCTGTTCTCGGGCGAGGACGGCCTCGACACCATCCGCGGCCTGGAGCGCACCGCGCACCGCCTGCTGCGCCCCGGCGGCGTCGTCGTCATCGAGCACGCCGACACCCAGGGCGGCCAGGTGCCGTGGATCTTCACCGAGGAGCGGGGCTGGGCCGACGCGGCCGACCACCCCGACCTCAACAACCGCCCGCGTTTCGCCACCGCGCGAAAGGCGATGCCGTGATCGCGGCACCCCAGACAGCTGCCCTGTTCGCCCCGTACGAGGAGGTCCGTTAATGGCACGGCGTTACGACTGCAGCGACGCGACCGACCGCAAGACCGGCCTGCGCGAGGCCGCCGCCGCGGTGCGCCGCGGCGAGCTGGTCGTGCTGCCCACCGACACCGTGTACGGCATCGGTGCGGACGCCTTCAGCCGCCAGGCCGTGGGCGACCTCCTCACGGCCAAGGGCCGTGGCCGGGGCATGCCCTCGCCCGTCCTCGTCGGCTCCCCGAACACCCTGCACGGGCTCGTCACCGACTTCTCCGAGCAGGCCTGGGACCTCGTCGACGCCTTCTGGCCCGGCGCGCTCACGCTCGTGGCCAAGCACCAGCCGTCGCTGACCTGGGACCTGGGCGAGACCCGCGGCACCGTCGCGGTGCGGATGCCGCTGCACCCGGTCGCCCTGGAACTGCTCGCCGAGTTCGGGCCCATGGCCGTCTCCAGCGCCAACCTCACCGGCCACCCGGCCCCGCAGACCTGTGACGCCGCGCAGGAGATGCTCGGCGACTCCGTCTCCGTCTACCTCGACGGCGGCGCCACCCCCGCCGACGTGCCGTCCTCCATCGTGGACGTCACCGGCAAGGTGCCCGTCCTGCTGCGCGCCGGTGCCGTCAGCGCCGAGCAGCTCCGCGAGGTGGTACCCGACCTCGAGGTGGCGAATTGATCGCCCCACAGGGGCGTGGCATAGCGGGACCGGACACCCTCACCGACACTTTCCGCATCCTCCACGTCAGCACCGGCAACGTCTGCCGCTCGCCCATCACCGAGCGGCTGACCCGCCATGCCCTCGCCCACCGCCTCGGCGACCCCTTCGCGGGCGGCCTGGTGGTCGAGAGCGCGGGCACCTGGGGCCACGAGGGCGCGCCCATGGAGGCGCACGCCGCGACGGTCCTGGCCGACTTCGGCGCCGACCCGCAGGGCTTCACCGGCCGTGAACTGCTCGACGAGCACGTCATCCGCGCCGACCTGGTCCTGACCGCCACCCGCGACCACCGCGCCCAGGTGATCTCCATGGGCCACTCCGCGGGACTGCGCACCTTCACGCTGAAGGAGTTCACCCGGCTGGTGCGGGCCATAGACCCCGCGACCCTCCCGGACCCCGAGCGGGCCGGCGGGGTGGTCGAGCGCGCCCGCGCCCTGGTGCAGGCCGCCGCCGCGCTGCGCGGCTGGCTGCTGGCCCCCAGCGCGGAGGCCGACGAGGTCCACGACCCCTACGGCGCTCCGATCACGTTCTTCCGCTCCATCGGCGACGAGATCAACCAGGCCCTGGACCCGGTCGTCACCGCGCTCACGGGAGTGCCCTTCCGCGGCTAGGCCCGCTCCCGCCGCCCCGGCCCCCGGCGGATCACGGCGCACACCGGGCATCCGGGGCGTCGCGGGCCTACATTGGTGCTGGAGGCCCCGCACGCGTCGCCGGCCCCGCCCGCCCGGCCGGGAGCCCTCGTCCGGCGCGTCCGCCGCCGCGCACCCGCACCCATCGCACCCGCACAGTCCGGAGCCCGCGATGTCCGTCAGCCCAGCCCCCGCCCGCGGCGCCGCCGGTACGCAACGAGCCCGCGAGGCCACCCGCCCCGCCCGGCCCCCCGGGCCGCACGCCTCCTGGGAGCCCGGCTTCGCCGCGCTGCTGCGCCAGGATCCGGAGATCGCCGGACTGCTGCTCGCCGAGACCGAGCGGCAGGCCACGGGGCTCCAGCTCATCGCCGCCGAGAACTTCGCCTCGCCCGCCGTGCTCGCCGCCCTGGGCTCGCCGCTGACCAACAAGTACGCCGAGGGCTACCCGGGCGCCCGGCACCACGGCGGCTGCGAGATGGTCGACCTCGCCGAGCGCCTCGCCGTCGAGCGCGCCAAGGAGCTCTTCGGCGCCGGGCACGCCAACGTCCAGCCGCACTCCGGCACCGCCGCCGTGCTCGCCGCCTACGCCGCGCTCCTGGAGCCGGGCGACACCGTGCTCGCCATGTCCCTCGGGCAGGGCGGTCACCTCACGCACGGCTCCCCGGCCAACTTCTCCGGCCGCTGGTTCGACTTCGTCGGCTACGGCGTGCGCGAGGACACCGGCCTGATCGACTACGAGCAGGTGCGCGCCCTGGCCCGGCAGCACCGGCCCAAGGCCATCGTCTGCGGCTCGATCTCCTATCCCCGCCACCCCGACTACGCCGCGTTCCGGGAGATCGCCGACGAGACCGGCGCCCGTCTGATCGTCGACGCCGCGCACCCCATCGGGCTGATCGCCGGGGGAGCGGCGCCCAGTCCCGTCCCGTACGCCGACGTGGTGTGCGCGACCACGCACAAGGTGCTGCGGGGGCCGCGCGGCGGGCTGATCCTGTGTGGCACCCGGCTCGCCGAGGCCGTCGACCGGGCGGTCTTCCCGTTCACCCAGGGCGGTGCGCAGATGCACACCGTCGCCGCCAAGGCGGTCGCCTTCGCCGAGGCCGCGACCCCGGCGTTCACCGCCTACGCCCACCAGGTGGTGGCCAACGCCCGCCAGCTCGCCGCCGTGCTGGCCGCCCAGGGCCTCGTGGTCGCCACGGGAGGCACGGACACGCACCTGGTGACCGCCGACGTCTCCCCGCTCGCCCTGGACGCCGCCACGGCCCGCGGACGGCTGGCCGCCGCGGGTGTGGTCCTGGACACCTGCGGGCTGGCGCAGGGCACCGCGCGGGGGCTGCGGATGGGCACCGCGGCGGTCACCACCCAGGGCATGGGCGAGGCCGAGATGCGACGCGTCGGGGAACTGCTCGGCGCGGTGCTGCGCGGCGGGGGGCAGGAGCGGCGGGTGCGGGCGGAGGTGGCGGAACTGGCCGGAAAGTTCCCTCCGTATCGCTCCCAGATGTGATCATTTGCAACCGGTGGGAGGTGGGGAGCGTCTTCTCCCGCGTTCACGGATCGGGGGCTGACGCGAATATGGTGTGGGGCTGTGATGTCCAGCGAGACCTCTGGGGCAGCCCGTGCGTGAATACCTGCTGACGTTGTGCGTCACCGCAGCGGTCACCTATCTGCTGACGGGCCCGGTGCGGAAGTTCGCGATCGCGGCCGGCGCCATGCCGGAGATCCGCGCGCGTGACGTGCACCGGGAGCCGACGCCGCGGCTCGGTGGTATCGCGATGTTCGGCGGGCTCTGCGCGGGACTGCTGGTGGCGGCGCACCTGTCGAACCTCAAGCACGTCTTCGAGGTCAACGAGCCGCGCGCCCTGCTGTCCGGGGCCGGCCTGATCTGGCTGCTGGGCGTCCTGGACGACAAGTGGGGCGTGGACGCCCTGGTCAAGCTGGGCGGACAGATGATCGCCGCCGGTGTCATGGTGCTCCAGGGCCTGACGATCCTCTTCATCCCCGTCCCCGGCGTGGGCACGGTCTCGCTGACGCCCATGCAGGGCACGCTCCTGACCGTCGCCCTGATCGTGATCACCATCAACGCCGTGAACTTCGTCGACGGCCTGGACGGCCTGGCGGCGGGCATGGTGTGCATCGCCGCGGCCGCCTTCTTCATGTACGCCTACCGGATGTGGTTCGGCCACGGCCTGGAGGCCGCCGCCCCCGCGACGCTGTTCGCGGCGGTCCTGATGGGCATGTGCCTGGGCTTCCTGCCGCACAACATGCACCCCGCCCGGATCTTCATGGGCGACTCCGGCTCGATGCTCATCGGCCTGGTGATGTCCGCCGGCGCGATCTCCATCACCGGACAGGTCGACCCGGACGCGCTCGCGCTGTGGGCGGGGTCCGAGCGGGCGGCCGTGCACGCCACGGTGCCCGTCTACATCCCGCTGCTGCTGCCGCTGACGGTCATCGCGGTGCCCGTCGCGGACCTGCTGCTGGCGATCGTGCGGCGCACCTGGAAGGGGCAGTCGCCGTTCGCGGCGGACCGGGGGCACCTGCACCACCGGCTGCTGGAGATCGGCCACTCGCACAGCCGCGCCGTGCTGATCATGTACTTCTGGTCGGCGCTGATCGCCTTCGGCACGGTGGCCTACTCCGTGAACTCCGCCAGTGTCTGGATCCTGCTGGTGATCGTCGCGCTGAGCGCGGTGGGTCTGGTGCTGCTGCTGATGCCGCGCTTCACCCCGCGCGCCCCGCGCTGGGCCGAGCGCTTCGTGCCGCCCCGCTACCGCCGCAAGGCCGTTCCGGCGGCCCCGGCCGCCGAGGCCGCCACCGCCGCGGGGGAGCGCCGGGGCGAGCCCGTACCCGCGGGTCTGCACGGGGCCACGGCCATCGGCGACCGCTCGCGCTTCGCCCACGGCAGGAAGATCGGCACCGGCTCCTGAAAGGGTGCACATAGCAGAGGAATCCGCCCCTCGTCACCCCGGTGACCTGGGGCTTGACCCTTCCGTGTGACGTGCGGCACACGATGTAGGTAAAGACCTCATCAAATAGTTTGTGATACCGTTCACGAAACCCGGTGCTAAAGCCGAAGGACCGTAGTGCGACGGCCCTTTGTCGCGAGGTCCCCTCTGATTTCCGGGGATACGCTCGTCCACGACGAATCGTTGCTTCCGACCTTCGCCGGAGAAACCCTTCATGCAGTCCAACGACGCCCGAACACTCATGCAGTGCGCCGTCCCGACCGCCGTCGCAGGCGTGGTCGCCGTCGCTGCCGGCTTCGTGCTCGCCGGAGGCAAGGGAGCGATCGGCGCCGCCGTCGGCACCGCCGTCGCCGGCGGAGTGATGGCCATGGGCCTCTTCGTCCTCCAGCGCACCGCCAAGTCGTTTCCGCACTTGTTCCAGGCCATGGGCCTGGTGCTCTACGTGACGCAGTTCCTGATCTCCGCGGTCGTTCTCGCGGTCTTCCGGGACACATCGCTGTTCAACACCCGCGCCTTCGCGTTCGCCCTGCTCGGTGCGGTCCTCGTGTGGACCGCCGCGCAGACGCGCGCCTACATGAAGGCCAAGATCCTTTATGTGGAGCCCGAGGCCTCCGAGGCCCGGGAGTCCACGCCCGCCGGGTCTCCGACGTGACCGGTAGGGCCGGGATAAGTGCTCGTGTGCTCACCTGCTATCGTCCGGTGCCATCTGAGGCACAGTGGGCGCAGGCGGCTGAACTCCCGACATTCCCGGGAAGCGATCGGCGGTCCATGCAGCTGATGCCGCTTACGCCGATCGGTCACGCGCCGATCACCTGCCCCCCCATCCGCAAGACCAGTCCAGTGCCGTTCCGTGGCTTCGCGCCGCGCCGACACAACGAGGTTGCCGTACCCATGCGCCACGCTGAAGGAGCTCGCGGTGAGTGCTGACCAGACGCTGCTCGCCTTCGAGACCGATTGCCACATCTTCGATGGGTGCGGCTTCCCGGCTCCAGGCCTTCACTCGTTCCTGTTTGAGCCGATCTTCAGCATTGGCGGTTACGACTTCAACAAGCCGATGCTGCTGGCCGTGCTGACCACGGTCATCGTCATCGGCTTCTTCTGGGCGGCATTCGGCAAGGCCAAGGTGGTCCCGGGCAAGCTCCAGATGGTGGGCGAGGCGGGCTACGACTTCGTCCGCCGGGGCATCGTCTACGAGGCGCTCGGCAAGAAGCAGGGCGAGAAGTACGTCCCCTTCATGGTCTCGCTGTTCTTCTTCGTCTGGATCATGAACCTGTGGTCGATCATCCCGGTCGCCCAGTTCCCGGTCACCTCGATCATCGCCTTCCCGGCGGCGCTCGCGCTGATCGTCTACGTCATGTGGATGACCCTGACCTTCAAGAAGCACGGCTTCGTCGGCGGTCTGAAGAACATCACCGGCTACGACAAGTCGCTCGGCGGGGTGCTGCCGCTGGCCGTCGTCCTCGAGTTCTTCTCGAACGTGCTCATCCGGCCGTTCACCCACGCCGTCCGGCTCTTCGCCAACATGTTCGCCGGCCACCTGCTGATCCTGATGTTCACCGTCGCCAGCTGGTACCTGCTGAACGGCATCGGCATCGCCTACGCCGGCGTCTCGTTCGTGATGACCATCGTGATGACGGGCTTCGAGCTCTTCATCCAGGCCGTTCAGGCGTACGTCTTCGTCCTGCTGGCCACGAACTACATCCAGGGCGCGCTCGCCGAGCACCACTGAGCACCTCGCCTGCCCAGTCCAACAATCGTCCGGTGGCCAACCCCCACCGGTCCGTGAAAGAGAAGGAAGAACGAGCATGTCTGCTGCTCTCCAGACCATCGCCGCTGGTGTCGAGATCAAGGGCAACCTGGGCTCGATCGGCTACGGCCTGGCCGCGATCGGCCCCGGCGTCGGCGTCGGCATCGTCTTCGGTAACGGCACCCAGGCGCTGGCCCGTCAGCCCGAGGCCGCCGGCCTGATCCGTGCCAACCAGATCCTCGGCTTCGCCTTCTGTGAGGCGCTCGCCCTGATCGGTCTGGTCATGCCGTTCGTCTACCCGACCTCCTGATCCGCGGCCTGACGACCACCTTTTTCGACGAAAGGCACTGATGTGAACGCCCTGATGTTGGCGTCCGAGGGGGAGCTGGAAAACCCCCTCCTCCCGCCGATCCCAGAGCTCGTCATCGGTCTCGTCGCCTTTGCCATCGTCTTCATCTTCCTGGGCAAGAAGCTCCTCCCGAACATCAACAAGGTTCTGGACGAGCGCCGGGCGGCCATCGAGGGCGGCATGGAGAAGGCCGAGGCCGCGCAGGCCGAGGCTCAGCAGGTGCTCGAGGACTACCGGGCCCAGCTCGCCGACGCCCGCCACGAGGCCGCGCGTCTGCGCCAGGAGGCGCAGGAGCAGGGCGTCGCGCTGATCGCCGAGATGCGGTCCGAGGGCCAGCGGCAGCGTGAGGAGATCATCGCTGCCGGGCACGCCCAGGTCGAGGCCGACCGCAAGGCCGCCGCGGCCTCGCTCCGCCAGGACGTGGGCCAGCTCGCCATCGACCTGGCCGGCAAGATCGTGGGCGAGTCCCTCGCGGACTCCGCCCGGCAGAGCCGCACCATCGACCGTTTCCTCGACGCCCTTGAGGAGAAGTCGGTGGACGTGACGAAGGCAGAGGCGACCCGATGAGCCTTGCGAGCCGGGAGGCCACGGCCTCCGCACGCGAGAGCCTCGACGCGCTCGCGGACAACACCTCCGTGGACGCGGCGAAGCTCGCCGAGGAGCTTGCGGCCGTCACCGCACTGCTGGACCGCGAGGTGTCGCTGCGTCGGGTCCTCACCGACCCGGCGCAGGACGGCGAGGCCAAGGCCGGGCTGGCGAAGCGCCTGCTGGGCGGCCAGGTGGGCGACGAGTGCGCCGACCTCGTCGCGGGCATGGTCCGCTCCCGCTGGTCGCGCTCGCGCGACCTGGTGGACGCGATCGAGGAGCTCGCCAGCGGCGCCGACCTCATCGCCGCCGAGCGCGCCGGTGATCTGGACGACGTCGAGGACGAGCTGTTCCGCTTCGGCCGGATCGTCGCCTCGAACTCGGAGCTGCGCTCCGCGCTGACCGACCGCGTGGCCGTCCGGTCCGCCAAGGCCGGCCTGCTGCACGAGCTCCTGGGCGGCCGGGCCAACCCGGTCACCGAGCGCCTGGTCGTCCGACTGGTGACCGCGCCGCGTGGCCGTAGCCTGGAGGCGGGGCTGAACGCCCTCTCCAAGCTGGCCGCCGACCGCCGGGACCGCATGGTCGCGGAGGTCGTGTCCGCGGTGCCGCTGACCGACCAGCAGAAGCAGCGCCTCGGTGAGGGGCTCGCCAAGCTGTACGGCAGGCGTGTCCACCTCAACCTGGACGTGGACCCCGAGGTCCTCGGCGGCATCCAGGTGCGGATCGGCGACGAGGTCATCACCGGCACCATCGCCGACCGGCTCGCCGAGGCGAGCCGCCGGATGGCCGGCTGACCAGCCACCAACTCAAGAGCAAACTGACGGCCCGAGTTGGGTCGACGGTGTCCTCTGGGGGCCCGCAGCGCAGCTGCTGTGGGAGTAACTCCCCAGACCCCCAGAATTACTTCGGGCCCAACAAGGAGAGCAGGGAACCCAGATGGCGGAGCTCACGATCCGGCCGGAGGAGATCCGGGACGCACTGGAGAACTTTGTCCAGGCGTACAAGCCGGACGCGGCCTCGCGCGAGGAGGTCGGTACGGTCAGCGTTGCCGGCGACGGCATCGCGAAGGTCGAGGGTCTTCCCTCGGCCATGGCGAACGAGCTGCTGAAGTTCGAGGACGGCACCCTCGGTCTCGCCCTCAACCTCGAGGAGCGCGAGATCGGTGCGGTCATCCTCGGCGAGTTCAGCGGCATCGAGGAGGGCCAGCCGGTGCAGCGCACCGGTGAGGTGCTCTCCGTCGCGGTCGGCGAGGGCTACCTCGGCCGCGTCGTCGACCCGCTGGGCAACCCGATCGACGGCCTCGGCGAGATCGCGACCGAGGGCCGCCGCGCCCTCGAGCTGCAGGCCCCCACGGTCATGCAGCGCAAGTCGGTCCACGAGCCGATGGAGACCGGCTACAAGGCCGTCGACGCGATGACCCCGGTCGGCCGTGGCCAGCGTCAGCTGATCATCGGTGACCGCCAGACCGGCAAGACCGCCCTGGCCGTCGACACGATCATCAACCAGCGCGACAACTGGCGCACCGGCGACCCGAAGAAGCAGGTCCGCTGCATCTACGTCGCCATCGGCCAGAAGGGCTCCACCATCGCCTCCGTGCGCGCGGCGCTGGAGGAGGCCGGTGCCCTGGAGTACACGACCATCGTCGCGGCCCCCGCGTCCGACCCGGCCGGCTTCAAGTTCCTCGCGCCGTACACCGGCTCGGCCATCGGTCAGCACTGGATGTACCAGGGCAAGCACGTCCTGATCGTCTTCGACGACCTGTCGAAGCAGGCCGACGCCTACCGCGCCGTGTCCCTGCTGCTGCGTCGTCCGCCGGGCCGTGAGGCCTACCCGGGTGACGTCTTCTACCTGCACTCGCGTCTGCTGGAGCGCTGCGCCAAGCTCTCCGACGAGATGGGCGCCGGCTCGATGACCGGTCTGCCGATCGTCGAGACCAAGGCGAACGACGTGTCGGCGTTCATCCCGACCAACGTCATCTCCATCACCGACGGCCAGTGCTTCCTGGAGTCGGACCTCTTCAACGCCGGTCAGCGTCCCGCGCTGAACGTCGGTATCTCGGTCTCCCGTGTCGGTGGCTCCGCCCAGCACAAGGCCATGAAGCAGGTCTCCGGCCGTCTTCGCGTGGACCTCGCCCAGTTCCGTGAGCTGGAGGCCTTCGCCGCCTTCGGTTCCGACCTGGACGCCGCGTCGAAGTCCGCCCTGGAGCGCGGCAAGCGCATGGTCGAGCTGCTGAAGCAGTCGCAGTACGCCCCGTACTCGACCGAGGACCAGGTCGTCTCCATCTGGGCCGGCACCACCGGCAAGATGGACGACGTCCCGGTCGAGGACATCCGCCGCTTCGAGCGCGAGCTGCTGGACTACCTGCACCGCGAGCACAAGGGCCTGATGACCTCCATCGTCGAGGGCGGCAAGATGTCCGACGACACGCTGCAGGCCGTGGGCGACGCGATCGCGTCCTTCAAGCAGCAGTTCGAGACCTCGGACGGCAAGCTGCTGGGCGAGGGCTGAGCATGGGTGCCCAGCTCCGGGTCTACAAGCGACGGATCAAGTCCGTCACTGCGACCAAGAAGATCACCAAGGCGATGGAGATGATCGCCGCCTCGCGCATCGTCAAGGCACAGCGCCAGGTGGCCGCGTCCACTCCGTACGCCAGTGAGCTCACCCGGGCAGTGACCGCGGTTGCCACCGGCTCCAACACCAAGCACGCCCTGACCACCGAGGTGGAGAACCCGGTCCGGGCCGCGGTGCTGCTCGTCACGAGCGACCGCGGTCTGGCCGGCGGCTACTCCTCCAACGCGATCAAGGCCGCCGACCAGCTCACCACCCGCCTCAAGGCGGAGGGCAAGGAAGTCGTCACGTACATCGTCGGCCGCAAGGGCGTCGCGTACTACAGCTTCCGTGAGCGCCCGGTCGTCCAGTCGTGGACGGGCTTCACCGACAGCCCGACCTACGCCGACGCCAAGAAGGTCGCCGGTCCGCTGATCGAGGCCGTCCAGCAGGACACGGCCGAGGGCGGCGTGGACGAGCTGCACATCGTCTTCACGGAATTCGTGTCGATGATGACGCAGACGCCGGTGGACAAGCGGCTGCTGCCGCTCAGCCTCGAGACGACGGTCGAGGAGTCCGAGGCGGTCAAGGACAAGATCCTGCCGCTGTACGACTTCGAGCCGTCCGACGAGGGCGTGCTCGACGCGCTGCTGCCGCGGTACGTCGAGTCCCGGATCTACAACGCACTGCTGCAGGCCGCCGCTTCCGAGCACGCAGCCCGCCGCCGCGCGATGAAGTCCGCGACCGACAACGCGGAAGAGCTCATCAAGTCGTTCACGCGGCTTGCCAATGCGGCCCGACAGGCCGACATCACCCAGGAAATCAGCGAGATCGTCGGTGGCGCCAGCGCTCTGGCCGACGCGACCGCGGGGAGTGACAACTAATGACGACCACTGTTGAGACGGCCGCCGCCACGGGCCGCGTCGCGCGGGTCATCGGCCCCGTCGTCGACGTGGAGTTCCCCGTCGACGCGATGCCGGAGATCTACAACGCTCTGCACGTCGAGGTCGACGACCCGGCCGAGGAGGGCGGTCGCAAGACCCTGACCCTCGAGGTCGCCCAGCACCTGGGCGAGGGCCTGGTCCGCGCGATCTCCATGCAGCCCACCGACGGTCTGGTCCGCCAGGCCGCGGTGACCAACACGGGCACGGGCATCACCGTTCCGGTCGGCGACGTGACCAAGGGCAAGGTGTTCAACACCCTCGGCCAGGTCCTGAACGACGACCCGTCCGTGACCGCCGACGCCGAGCGCTGGGCGATCCACCGCAAGGCCCCGGCCTTCGACCAGCTCGAGTCCAAGACCGAGATGTTCGAGACCGGCCTGAAGGTCGTCGACCTGCTGACCCCGTACGTCAAGGGCGGCAAGATCGGTCTGTTCGGTGGTGCCGGTGTCGGCAAGACCGTTCTGATCCAGGAAATGATCATGCGTGTGGCGAAGCTGCACGAGGGCGTTTCCGTCTTCGCCGGCGTCGGTGAGCGCACCCGTGAGGGCAACGACCTCATGGTCGAGATGGAGGAGGCCGGCGTTCTCGACAAGACCGCGCTGGTCTTCGGCCAGATGGACGAGCCCCCGGGCACCCGTCTGCGCGTCGCCCTGGCCGGTCTGACCATGGCGGAGTACTTCCGCGATGTGCAGAAGCAGGACGTGCTGTTCTTCATCGACAACATCTTCCGCTTCACCCAGGCCGGTTCCGAGGTCTCCACCCTGCTGGGCCGCATGCCCTCCGCGGTGGGTTACCAGCCGAACCTCGCGGACGAGATGGGCCTCCTCCAGGAGCGCATCACCTCGACCCGTGGTCACTCGATCACCTCGATGCAGGCGATCTACGTCCCCGCGGACGACCTGACCGACCCGGCGCCGGCGACCACCTTCGCCCACCTGGACGCGACCACCGTTCTCTCGCGTCCGATCTCGGAGAAGGGCATCTACCCGGCGGTGGACCCGCTGGACTCGACGTCCCGCATCCTGGACCCGCGCTACATCGCGCAGGAGCACTACGAGTGCGCCTCGCGCGTCAAGGGGATCCTGCAGAAGTACAAGGACCTCCAGGACATCATCGCGATCCTCGGTATCGACGAGCTGGGCGAAGAGGACAAGCTGGTCGTCCACCGCGCCCGTCGCGTCGAGCGCTTCCTGTCGCAGAACACCCACGCGGCGAAGCAGTTCACCGGTGTCGACGGTTCGGACGTTCCGCTGGACGAGTCCATCGCCGCGTTCAACGCGATCTGCGACGGTGAGTTCGACCACTTCCCGGAGCAGGCCTTCTTCATGTGCGGTGGTCTTGAGGACCTCAAGAAGAACGCCAAGGAGCTGGGCGTCTCCTGAGCCCTGTGCTCTGACGTCCGGGGGCGGGGCACTCCCGCCCCCGGACGCCACGTCCCCTATTCTTTGACCCAACACCCGCCGTACCCGGCGGGTGGAGACCCGAGGAGCCACGTTGGCTGCTGAGCTGCACGTCGAGCTGGTCGCGGCGGACCGAAGCGTCTGGTCCGGCGAGGCCACTCTGGTCATCGCGCGTACCACATCGGGTGACATCGGCGTCATGCCCGGCCACCAGCCGCTTCTCGGTGTGCTGGAGTCCGGCCCGGTGACCATCAAGACCGCCGACGGCAACGTCGTCGCCGCGGTGCACGGCGGTTTCATCTCGTTCGCCGACGACAAGCTCTCGCTGCTCGCCGAGATCGCGGAGCTTGCCGACGAGATCGACGTCAAGCGTGCGGAGCGGGCGCTCGAGCGCGCGAAGGCGGAGGCTGACGCCGCCGCCGAGCGTCGCGCGGATGTCCGGCTGAAGGCGGTCACGGGCGTTCACTAGCCCCGATCCGCTGTACGTACGTCCCTCAGCCGCGGACCGCACTGGAACCCTCCAGGGCGGTCCGCGGCTGAGGCAATAACGCAGGTGCGGTTGCTCTAGATGATGCGAGGAGGTCGGTGGAGATGGTCCTCGCGCTGCTCGTGAGCGGCATCGTCGTCCTGCTGGTGCTGGTGGGGCTCTTCGTCTTCGGACTGCGGAGACGGCTCATCCAGCGGTCCGGCGGTACGTTCGACTGCAGCCTGCGCTGGAACGTCCCCGAGGAGGATCCCGAGCCGCTCGGCAAGGGATGGGTGTACGGCGTCGCCCGCTACAACGGTGACCGGATCGAGTGGTTCCGGGTCTTCTCGTACGCGCCGAGGCCCCGCCGCGCCCTGGAGCGCGACTCCATCGAGGTGCTGGAGCGCCGCACTCCCCAGGGCGAGGAGGAGCTGGCCCTGCTGTCGGACGCGACCGTGCTGGTCTGTCTGCACCGGGGGACGCGTCTGGAGCTGGCCATGAGCGAGGACGCGCTGACCGGCTTCCTGGCCTGGCTGGAGGCGGCGCCCCCCGGGCAGCGGGTCAACGTCGCTTGACGAGGTCCGGCACCGCCCCGTCGGGGTCCCCGTCCTCGCCCTTGTCCTTCGGCTGCTTCGGCCAGATCGTGTAGCTCACCGCGATGGCCAGGTTGATGCCGACCACGATGAGCATCTTCGTCTGCCAGGCCCGCAGGGAACTGACGTCCCCCGAGTCGCCGACGTACCAGACGGCCGCCTGGAGCAGAGCGGCCGCCACGGCCGCCGCAAGGATCCACCGGCCGGCCACCTTCCACTCGTACGCGGTGCGCGCCGCCCCGTGCTTCGGCGGCTTGACCGGCGGGGGGCCGCCCGCGAAGCGGTGGGCGAAGCGCTGGTCGACCCACGTGATCGTGGAGTGTCCCAGGCCCACCGAGTAGCCGATGTAGACCGCGGCCAGGCCGTGTTTCCAGTCGGCCGACGCGCCGTTCCTCAGGTCGACCGCGGTGGCGATCAGCAGCACCAGTTCCAGTACGGGTTCCAGCAGCAGCACCGCGATCCCCGTACGCGGCATGCGTGCCAGATAGCGCAGGCTGAGCCCGCCGGCGAGCAGCACCCAGAAGCCCACCTCGCAGACGAGAATCAGCGTGACGATCATGGACCTCTCCTTTCCTCCCCTCCAGCGTCACGGCGGTTCCCGGCCGTTTCGTCGTCGCCCGTGACGATCCGCCACTGCATCCTTCGGTGTAGTGCCGCCCTCTCGCGCGCGTCCGGCCGGCGGACGTCCACACCCCCTCCGACGTGCTGGGATGGACCCATGCCGGTTCGTTTTCCCTCTCGTCTGCCCGATCGTGAAGCGGTCCTCATCGCCGCCGCCGGGCTGCTCGGCGGGGCCCTGCTCTACGCGCTGGGGCTGAACAACCGGCCGGAGGCGGAGTTGCCGCAGTGGCTGGCGCTCGTCGCGCTGGCCCTCATGGCCGGTGCCGAACTGCTGCGGCGCACGGCTCCGCTGGTGGGCCTGGCGGTGGGGACCGGTGCGCTGGTCGTCGACGTCTGCTCGGGCAGCCTCTTCGCGAATGTCGCCATGTACACGGACCTCGTCTACTCGGCGGTGCTCTACGGGCCGCCGGAGGCATACCGGCGCATCCCGCGGGTGACCGAGGCGGTCACCGTGGTCGGCACGCTGGTGGCCGTCGTGCTGATCCGCGAGCCCGTGGCCCTGCTGATCGGCATCGGGCTGGGTGTGGTGACCGTGGCGCCCGCCTGGACGGGGGTGGGCGTGCGGGTGCACCGGGACGCCGCCGAGGCCGCCCGGATGGCGGCCGAGCGGACGGCCCTGCTGGCCGAGCTGGACCGGCGGGAGGCGGTGGGCGCGGAGCGCGCCCGGATGGCGCGCGAGCTCCACGACATGGTCGCGGGGCACCTGTCGGCCATCGCCATCCACTCCTCGGCCGCCCTGTCGATCAACGAGCCGGAGGCGTCCCGGGAGGCGCTCGGGGTCATCCGGGAGAACAGCGTCCAGGGTTTGGCCGAGATGCGCCGGCTCATCGGGCTGCTGCGGGAGACGGTGGGCGCGGACGAGCCCGCCGCCACGCCTCGGCTCGACGGTCTCGACGCGCTGGTGGCCCAGGCGCGCCGGGGCGTGCGGGACGACCGCTTCGCGTTCGTCCTGAGTGACGGGCGGGGGGCGGGAGCGCTGCCGGCGCCGGTCGAGCTGGCGGCGTACCGGATCGTGCAGGAGTCGCTGACGAACGTCGTCAAGCACGCCGCCTCCGGGGAGGTGACCGTGGAGCTGCGGCGGGCGGACGCCGGTTCCGGGCCGCTGACCGTGGAGGTGACCAGCCCGCTGGGCGACGGCCGCGCGGGGCCCAGGGCGCCCGGCGCGGGGGCGGGGCTGGTGGGGATGCGGGAGCGGGTGGCCCTGCTGGGCGGGGAGTTCGAGGCCGGTCCCGCCGAGGGGCGGACGGGCCGGGTGTGGCGCATACGGGCGGTGCTGCCCGTGGACGAGGAGGAGACGCGATGACGGGCGGGAGCGGGGAGCGGGCCGTGGGGGCCGAGGGCGGGGGGCGGATCCGGGTCGTGGTGGCCGAGGACCAGGCGGCGGTGCG
The DNA here is from genome assembly GCF_002939475.1 of Streptomyces cinnamoneus. NCBI lineage: Bacteria > Bacillati > Actinomycetota > Actinomycetes > Kitasatosporales > Streptomycetaceae > Streptomyces > Streptomyces cinnamoneus. The sequence goes on from NZ_PKFQ01000001.1 coordinate 4,827,038, forward strand.
GAGCGGGCTGGTGCTCATCCTGCGGTCGGCGCCGGGCATCGAGGTCGTCGGGGAGGCCGGCGACGGGGAGGAGGCCGTGCGGCTGGCCCGGGAACTGCGGCCCGACCTGGTGCTGATGGACGTCCAGATGCCGCGCCTGGACGGCGTCTCGGCCACCCGGATGGTCAGCGAGGGGGGATTCGCCGACGTGCTCGTGCTGACGACCTTCGACCTGGACGAGTACGTCTTCGGGGCGCTGCGCGCGGGGGCGGCGGGGTTCCTCCTGAAGGACAGCGAGGCGGCCGAACTGGTCGAGGCCGTGCGGACGGTGGCGCGCGGGGAGGGCCTGATCTCGCCCGCGGTCACGCGGCGGCTGATCGCGGAGTTCGCGCGCCCCGCGCCCGTGCGCCCGGCGAACGCGCCCGACCCGGGGATGCTGGACGCGCTGACGAGGCGGGAGCGCGAGGTGCTGGTCTGTCTGGGGGAGGGGCTGTCGAACGCGGAGATCGCGGGGCGGCTGAGCATGGCAGAGGCGACGGTGAAGACGCATGTCAGCCGGCTGCTGGCGAAGCTGGGGCTGCGCAGTCGCGTCCAAGCCGCCGTGCTGGCACGGGAGTTGGGTCTGGTCCAGACCTCTTGACCATTGGTACGGACCTTTTTACGCTCCCTTCACAACGCTCACCCCCCACTGTCCGGACCTCACTCGGGGAGCACCCCTTGAGCACAGGAACCTCAGGACAACGCAGACATCCCACCTTCCGAGCGGTGGTGGCGGCGTGCGCCGCCCTGCTGCTCCCCCTCGCCGCGCTCGTCGGACTGGCGGCTCCGGCCCAGGCCGCGCCGTCCGCCACGGCCACCTTCGTCAAGACCTCCGACTGGGGGACCGGTTTCCAGGCCCAGTGGACGGTGAAGAACACCGGCTCCACGCCCCTCGACGGCTGGACCGTGGAATGGGACTTCCCCTCCTCCACGACGATCGGCTCCTACTGGGACGCCCTGATCACCTCCGCCGGAACGCACCACACGGCCAGGAACCGCGAGTACAACGGGACCGTCGCCCCCGGCGCCAGCGTCACCTTCGGATTCGTGGGCGCCGGCGACGGCGCGCCCGAAGGCTGCCGGCTCAACGGCGGCCCCTGCGATGGCTCGTCGGTCGACAGCCCGCCGAGCGCGCCCGGCAAGCCCGCCTCCACCGCCGTGACGGCCGACAGCATCGCGCTGAAGTGGGACGCCGCCACGGACGACAAGGGCGTGAAGAACTACGACGTCTACCGCGGCTCCGCGAAGGTCGCGACGGTGGCGAAGCTGGCGTACACCGACACCGGCCTGACCGCCGACACCGAGTACACCTACACGGTCGTCGCCCGTGACACCGCCGGCCAGACCGGGCCGGCCAGTGCCCCGCTGACCGTACGGACGACCGGCGGCGGCGATCCGCAGCCGGGGACCGGCTACGTCAAGGCCGGCTACTTCGTGCAGTGGGGCATCTACGGACGCGGATACACCGTGAAGTCCCTCGACGACCGCGGGGCCGCCGCCAGGCTCACCCACCTCAACTACTCCTTCTCCAACATCGACCCGCTCAACCTGACGTGCCTCAACGGCGTCACCAAGGCCACCACGCCCAACCCCCAGGACCCGGGCCAGGGCGACGGCGCGGGCGACTCCTGGGCCGACTACGAGAAGGGCTTCGGCGCCGGCGAGTCCGTCGACGGCGTGGGCGACACCTGGGACCAGCCGCTGGCCGGCAACTTCAACCAGCTGAAGAAGCTCAAGGCCAAGTACCCCAAGCTGAAGGTCAACATCTCCGTCGGCGGCTGGACCTACAGCAAGTACTTCTCGGACGTCGCGAAGACCGACGCCTCCCGGCAGAAGTTCGTGAAGTCCTGCATCGACATGTACATCAAGGGGAACCTGCCGGTGACCGGCGGGCGCGGTGGCGACGGCGTCGCGGCCGGGATCTTCGACGGCTTCGACATCGACTGGGAGTGGCCCGGCTCCGAGGGCCACGCCGGCAACCACGTCTCCACGGACGACAAGGCGAACAACACGCTGCTCTTCGCGGAGTTCCGCAAGCAGCTCGACGCGCTGAGCGCGACGACGGGCAGGAAGTACCTGCTCACCGCCTTCACCCCCGCCGACCCCGCCAAGATCGAGGCGGGCTGGGACATCACGACGAAGGACGGCACGCCCAGCGTCTTCGACTTCATGGACTTCGCCAACGTCCAGGGCTACGACTTCCACGGCTCCGGCAGCGACAACAGCTGGGAGCCCAACCGGACCGGCCACCAGGGCAACCTCTACGCGGACGCCAAGGACCCGTACGACACGAAGTTCAGCGTCGAGCGGACCGTGCAGACGTATCTGGACGCCGGCGTGGACCCGCGGAAGGTCGTCCTGGGCCTGGCCTTCTACGGCCGCGGCTGGCAGCAGGTCGCCGACGGCGGAGTCCACGGCGTCTGGCAGAGCGCGGGCGGCGCGGCACCGGGCCAGTTCCCCGAGGAGGCGGGCACCCGCGGGTACGACAACCTCCTCGCGTCCGTGCCGAACCTGACCGTCCACCACGACGAGCAGTCGGTTGCGACGTACGGCTACACCGGCGCGGGCGGCCAGTGGTGGACCTTCGACGACGCCTGGTCGATCGGCAGGAAGACGGCCTGGCTCAAGCCGAAGAAGCTGGGCGGCGTCATGATCTGGGAGATGTCAGGCGACAGCGGCACGCTGATGACGGCCGTGGACAACGGCCTGCGGTAGGGCCGCGCCCCCGAACCGGCCGGGGAGACGGAAGGCCCCCCGTCTCCCCGGCCGCTCACGCCGTGGTGTCAGCGGTTCTCGCCGGGCACCCACAGGACGTCGCCGACCTCCTGGTTGGCCGAGCGCGCCAGAATGAACAGCAGGTCCGACAGCCGGTTGAGGTACGTGGCCGTCAGGGGGTTCATGATGTCCGCGTGCAGCTCCAGCGCCGCCCACGTCGAGCGCTCGGCCCGCCGCACGACGGTGCACGCCTGGTGCAGGAGCGCGGCCCCCGGCGTGCCGCCGGGCAGGATGAAGCTGCGGAGCTTCTCCAGGGGCTCCAGGAAGCGGTCGCAGTCCGCCTCCAGCTTGTCGATGTACGACTGCTCGACGCGCAGCGGCGGGTACTTGGGCTCCTCTACCACGGGGGTGGCCAGGTCGGCCCCCACGTCGAAGAGGTCGTTCTGGACTCGTACGAGCACCTTGACGACCTCGGCCGGCAGCTGCCCGAGCGCGATGGCGACCCCGATCGCGGCGTTGGCCTCGTTGGCGTCGGCGTAGGCCGCGATGCGGGTGTCGGTCTTGACGGTGCGGCTCATGTCGCCGAGGGCGGTGGTGCCGTCGTCGCCGGTGCGGGTGTAGATGCGCGTCAGATGGACCATGGGACGAGCCTAGCTAGGACCCGGCCCGGCGGAAGTGGCGTGTGCCCACCGTCACCGAGGCGGCCGTCAGCGCCAGCGCGGCCACCGTGCCGGACAGCAGGGCGTCGGAGGTGTAGTCGCCGGCGAACGCGGCGCGCACCGCGTCCACCAGATAGCGCAGCGGCATCACGTGTGAGAGCGCGTCGAGCCAGCCCGGCGCGAGGGACATCGGCAGCAGCAGGCCGGAGAGCAGCATCGCGGGCATGGTGACGGTGTTGACGACCGGCGCGAACGCCTGCGGCGTCGGGGACTTCACGGCCAGCGTGCACGACAGCGACGCCAGCGACAGCGCGAGCGAGGCCGTGAACGCGAGGCCGATGAGGACGCCGGGCAGCGGCGCCCGCAACCCCATGGCGAACGCCACCACGACGAGCAGGACCGACTGGACGGTGAGCAGCGCGGCGTCCCGCAGCACGCGCCCCAGGAGGAGGGCCGGCCGGCTGACGGGGGTCACCCGCATCCGCTCGACGACGCCGTGCTGTTTTTCGATGATGATCCCGAGTCCGGCGAAGGACGCCCCGAAGAGGGCGAGCTGGAGCAGCAGGCCGGGCACGAGGACCCGCCAGGAGCCACCGCCGCGGCCGTCGCCGAGGGGCAGGCCGGTGAGCAGGGGGCCGTAGAGGACGAGGTAGAGCGCGGGCATGAGCGCGCCGAAGGTCATGGCGGCCTTCGAGCGCAGGGTCTGGCGGGCGTAGCGGCCGAAGACCAGGGCGGTGTCGGAGAGGAGGGTGCGCACGGCGTGGGCTCCTAGACGGCGAGAGGGGTGGTGTGCGGCGGGGCCGGGGCGCGCCCGGTGACGGCCAGGAACGCGTCCTGGAGGGTGGCGTCGGGCGAGCCCCCGTGACGGGACTTCAGCTCCGCCGGCGTCCCCTCGGCCGCGATGGCGCCCTTGTCGACGACGACCAGCCGGTCGGCGAGGGCGTCGGCTTCGTCGAGGTAGTGGGTGGTGAGGAGGATGGTCGTGCCCCACTCGGAGCGGACGCGGCGCACGAGGTCCCACAGGTCGGCGCGGCTGCGGGGGTCGAGGCCGGTGGTCGGCTCGTCGAGGAGGAGCACTTCGGGCCGGTGGGCGAGGGCCATGGCGATGTCGAGCCGCCGCCGCTGCCCCCCGGACAGCGTGCCGCAGGGGCGTTCCAGCAGGTCCACCAGGTCCAGGGCGGTGGCCAGTTCCTCCGCGCGGTCTTGGGCGAGGCGCTTGGTGAGGCGGTAGAGCCGGCCCTGGGTGACCAGCTCCTCCCGTACGGAGACGGCGGGGTCGACGCCGCCGGACTGGGCGACGTAGCCCGTGCTGCGGCGCACGCCCTCCGGGTCGCGCACGAGGTCGTGGCCGGCGACGGTCGCGGTGCCGCCGGTGGGGGCGAGGAGCGTGGTGAGCATGCGCAGGGTGGTGGTCTTGCCCGCGCCGTTGGGGCCGAGGAAGCCGAGTATCTCGCCGCGCCGGACGGTCAGGTCGATGCCGCGCACGGCGACCACGGGGCCGTGCGGGGTCGCGAAGCTCCGGGCGAGGCCGGAGGTGTGGATGCTGTCCATGCCCGCAAGAAAAACAGAGCGACTTAAAAATTGCAATGACCCCAAATTTTCATGGAGTGCAGCGAAGCTACGATGGGGGCATGACGGAAGGACTCAGGGAACGGAAGAAGCGGCAGACCAGGCAGCACCTCTCGGACGTGGCCACGGGCCTGTTCCTGGAGCGCGGCTTCGACGCGGTGACGATCGCCGAGGTCGCCGCCGCGGCGGACGTCTCCGTCAACACGGTCTACAACTACTTCCCGGCCAAGGAGGACCTCTTCCTCGACCGCGAGGACGACGCGGTGGGCTGGCTGGCGGCGGTCGTCCGGGGCCGCCCGGCCGGAGAGTCCGCGGCCCGCGCGGTGCTGCGCGCGCTGCGCGCCGAGACGGTGGCCGTCTCCCCCCGCCTCGGCCTGGTCGACGGCTACGACCGCTTCATGCGCGTCATCGGCGAGTCCCAGGCCCTCCGCTCCCGCGTCCTGGACATGCGCCGCCGCGCGACGGAGGCCTTGACCGCCGTGCTGGCGCAGGAGCGCGGCGACGACGACCTCCTGCCGGAGCTGGTGGCCAGTCAGCTCGGCTGGATCCAGTCCCACGTCGTGGAGTTCGTCCAGCGCGAGCTGACGGCCGGCCGCTCGGCGGCGGAGACGTCGCGGGCGGTGCTCGTCCTCCTCGACGAGATCGAGGACCTGCTGAGCGAGAAGCTCCTCGCCTACGCGGTCGCGTAGGCGGCGACGGCCCGCCGGAACGGGCACCGGGAACCGCCCGCACGGGGACACCGTCGTGCAGGTCGTGATCGATACGACCGACCCCACCGTCCGCCGGCTCGCCGACGCCTGGCGCCACATCAGCGACACGTCCCCGGCGGACGAGGCCGGACCCCTCGTGCTGGACTGCGCCCGCAGGCTCGCCGCCGACCCGGGCGGAGAGCGGGCCCACCTGTGGGTGGCCGGGCTGGTGGCGATGTCGGGCCACCTCGCCTGGCGCCCCGGGAGGGAGGCGAGGCGCGCCGCCGTCGACGCCCTGTGCGCCGCGGTGAAGGCCCTCGACGGACGGCCCTGCGCACACGACGACCACCCCTTCGAGGCCGCCATGGACGCGCTCGAGGACGAGATATGGCTGGGGGACACCGGGCTGCTGCCCGGCGGACCCGCGGCGCCAAACGGCGACCCCGACGCCGGCCGGGTGCTGTGCCCGGTCAACGTCGCGGGGTGGGCCCGCCTCGCCGCGGACGTGATCGCCCCCTTCTCCGTCCGCCGCGTCCCGGTGGGGTCCCCGGAGGGCCTCCACTTCCGCATGCGCGTCCTGTCGGGGATCGTGAACGACCATCCCCACGGCGATCCGGGCCTGGACCTGATCGGCGAGGCAGGCCTCCTGCCCGACCGGCCGACCCGCGGAGTGCTGGCGGGATTCCTCGTCACCATGAACGCCACCTGCTGGTACGCGACGTCGGAGCGCATCACCGACCCGGCGGTGCTCAAGGCGATGATCGCGGGGATCGAGGCGGCCGTCCCGCTGCTGGACGACGCCCCGTGCGCCCACGGCCCCGGCGAGCACCCCGGCACCGGCGATCCGGACGACATGAACCAGGCAGGCTTCCTGCTGCGCAGCCCGGGCGGCCGGGCGGAGCTGGCCGAGCCCTACGGCTGGGACGAGGAAGACGAGGCCGAGCAGGATGACGAGCCCCTGGACGCGTGGGTGTGCCCCGCCTTTCTGGAAGAGCTGGCGGACGACACGCTCGGCGAGCTGAGGGCCGGTCTGAGGGCCCTCAGGGCCGCGGAGGACGGCGACGAGGACGACGAGGAGTGAGTCCGGACGGCCGGCCCGCGCCCTGCCCGCGGGGGCGTCCACCCCGGTGGCGTACGGGCCGTGGCCGGCCGTCATGCCGGCGCGTGGGCGCCCCCGCGGGCGTCCCGAGCGGTCAGCGCACCAGCGTCGCCCGCCAGTGCCGGTGGATCACTTCCCGGTAGCCCGTGTGGGAGGGGTGGCGCCCCACGTGCCGGAACGCCCAGTCGCGGACGGTCTCGAAGTCGCCGTCCTTCCCCGACGCGGCGTCGCACGTGGTGCAGTGCATGGCGAAGGTGACGGCCGGCACGTCCGGCGCGGTGTCGGGGCCGATGGTCCAGTCCGCCCAGCGGATCACGGTGTGCACGCTCATGCGGGTGCCTCCGGCTGACGGCGTCGGCGGCGGGCCCGCCCGGCCGGTGTGCTCGGCGTCCGGGATCCGGCCCGCTCCTGTCCGTCCGAGTGTCGAGGACGAACGGGCCGGGCTCAAGCCTCACTTGCGGGGCTCGGGACGAGGTCCCGGCGCCGCGCGGCCCGGTGCGGGGGACGGCCTCTCGGGGCGAGTCCGCTGCCGTGGGCCCTGGGGCCCATGTGCCCCAACTGCACCAGGAGACGTGGGCCGTGGCCGACTCCGTGTGATGTCCGTCATTTGGGGCGTGACGCGCATCTCTTCCTGCCCAACGGCGCGCCGCCGGACGCTAAGGTCCGGGCCGAGAGGCGTAATGAACAGATACATGCACAGGGAGTAAGGGGACAGCCGCATGGCCAAGAAGCTCGCCGTCATCGGAGCCGGACTGATGGGTTCCGGTATCGCTCAGGTCTCCGCTCAGGCCGGGTGGGACGTCGTGCTGCGGGACGTCACCGACGAGGCGCTCAAGCGGGGGACGGACGGCATCAAGGCCTCCTACGACAAGTTCGTCGCCAAGGGCAAGCTGGAGGCCGGCGCCGCCGAGGCCGCGCTGGGCCGCATCACGGCCACCACCGACCTGGACGCCGTCGCCGACGCGGACATCGTCGTCGAGGCGGTCTTCGAGGACGTCGACGTCAAGCGCGAGATCTTCCGCACGCTGGACGGCCTGGTCGGGGACGAGACCGTGCTGGCCTCGAACACCTCCGCCATCCCGATCACCAAGATCGCGGCCGCCACGAAGCGCCCCGAGCGCGTGGTCGGCGCGCACTTCTTCTCCCCGGTGCCGATGATGCAGCTGTGCGAGCTGGTGCGCGGTCACAAGACCAGCGACGAAACGCTCGCCCGCGCGCGCGAGTTCGCCGAGGGTGTCGGCAAGACCTGCATCGTCGTCAACCGCGACGTCGCGGGCTTCGTCACCACCCGCCTCATCTCGGCGCTCGTCGTCGAGGCGGCGAAGCTGTACGAATCGGGTGTGGCCAGCGCCGAGGACATCGACGTCGCCTGCAAGCTGGGCTTCGGCCACGCCATGGGCCCGCTGGCGACCGCCGACCTGACGGGCGTGGACATCCTGCTGCACGCCACGGGCAACATCTACACCGAATGCCAGGACGAGAAGTTCGCCCCGCCGGAGCTGATGCGCCGCATGGTCGACGCCGGCGACCTGGGTCGCAAGAGCGGTCAGGGCTTCTACCAGTACTAAGGCTGAACCGTCCACCGAGTTCACCCCCGAGGGTGAATTCGGTATGGGTTCCCTTATATGCGGCAACTTTGTCGTGTGAGAGGCAGTCAGTTCTTTAGAACCACGACCACATCACGCACACGCACCACTACCGGGAGCGCATATGCACATCAGGGGCGACCACGCCGAACTGGTCGTCGGGGGGCGCCTCGACGTCCGCAGCGCGGCGGACGCCCGTACGGTGCTGCACTCCGCGCTCGACGCGGGCCGGGGCGACCTCGTGCTCGACCTGACCGAGCTGGACTCCTGGGACGCCACCGGACTCGGCGTCATCATGGGTGCCCACCGCCGCGCCGGGCGCACCGGCCGGCGGCTGGTCCTGCGCGGTGTGCCCGACCGGATGCAGCGGGTCCTGGTCGCCACCCGGCTGCACCGCATCCTCGCCATCGAGGAGGACACCGGGGCGGACCACCGCCGCCCCCTGCCCCACGTGTAGCGCAGAGCGCCGGGCGGGTCCCGTGAGCCCTTTGCGCCCCGAGTGCCCCGATTCTCATGAGACTGTGACGTCCCATGGCGCCGGGGCACCCTCCGGGTCGTAGATACTGTGCCAAGGTCTGTTCGGTTTCCCGCCGCCCAAGAAAGCCCACGGCGGGCACCGGACCGGAAGCGACGGCACGGGCAGCTCCCGTCCGGAGGGTCGAAGGAGTGCGGACAGGCCGGAGGGCACGACGGCACGCCACGCATCTGGGGGGCTGAAGAACCATGGACCCGACGAACCGGGGATCCGAGGAATTCCGCGACGACGAGAGCGCGTCCGCCACCGACGGCGGCAGGCGACGCCCGCCCCGCGAGGGCGGTCTGCCGGCCCCGGAGACCGCCGGCGGCCCCGTCCGCGTCGTCCAGCTCGTCGCCGGCGACTACCTCCTGACCGTCAACCCGGTGGACGGCAGCGAGATAGAGCCCTGCCCGCCCGGTGCCCAGCCCAGCCGGTCCCGGCGTCACGACCCCGACGAGCGCGCCGAACTGCGCCGCGCCGCCACCCCGCCGCGCCCGGCCCGCCCGGCCGGCCCCGAGATCCCCCTGCTCCACCGCGACGAGGAGCGCGAGAGACTCGCCCGCCTCATCTCCCGCGGCCGCTCGGTCCGCCTGACCGGCCCCTCCGGCTCCGGCCGCAGTGCCCTCCTCGACGCCGTCGCCGAGGACTGCGAGGACCTGGCGCCCGACGGCGTCGTACGCCTCAGCGGCCACCACCGCACGCCCACCGACGTGCTGTACGAGCTGTTCGCCGCCGTCCACCACGCGCCGCTGCACCGCCCCGACCGGGCCGCGATGCTGGCGGCGGTCCACGACATCGGCGCCGTCGTCGTCCTCGACGACCTGGAGTTCGGCGGCAGCACCCTCGACGAGCTCCTCGACGCCACCCCCGAGTGCGCCTTCCTGCTGGCCGCCACCCCCGACGTCGCCGCCCCCTCCGCCGACTCGCACCTGGAAGAGGTCTTCCTCGGCGGTCTCGACCGCACCAGCTGCCTGGAACTGCTGGAGCGGGCCGTGGACCGGCCGCTCACGGACGAGGAGGCGGGCTGGGCGGCCGACCTGTGGTTCGAATCCGAGGGCCTGCCCCTGCGGTTCGTCCAGGCCGGCGCCCTGCTCCGGCAGCGCGACGCCCTCGCCGCCGCCCCCGCGGCCGTCGACGAGTTCGGCGTCTTCGCCGAGCGGCCCTACCGGGCCGAGGACGCCACCGAGGACCCGGCCGAGGTCCAGGACGTGCCGCTGCCGACCCTCGCGCAGGCCGCCGCCCCCGCCGCCCTGCTCGCCTCACGGCTCGGCGAGGCGGCCCGCGACACCCTGCGCTTCGCCGTCGCCCTCGGCGGCGAGCTGCCCCACCAGGCCCACCTGCCGGCGCTCGCCGGGGACACCCACGCGGACGCCGTCGTCGGCGAGCTGCTTGCCTGCGGGCTGATCAGCGCCGTCGGCTCCCACTACCGCCTCGCGGCGGGCGTCGCCGACCAGCTGCTCGCCCAGGACTACGGCGACGAGGCCGTCGCCCGGGCGCACTCCGCCGCGCAGCACTACGCGTGGTGGGCCGGGCACCCGTCCGTCACCCCCGAGCGGATCGCCGTCGAGGCCGACGCCATCCTCGCGGCCCTCGCCGTCCTCGTCGCCGACGAGGACTCCGGGCACCGCGCGGCCGCCGTCCTGCTGGCCCGCACGGCGGCGCCGGCCTTCGCGGCCGCCCTGCACTGGGGCGCCTGGGAGCGCTGCCTGCGCCACGGTCAGGAGGCCGCCAGAGCCGCCGGCGAGGTCGGCGAAGAAGCGTATTTCCACCACGAGTTGGGCGTTCTCGCCCTCTGCACCGGCCACGTCGACCGCGCCCGCGCCGAGCTGGAGGCGTCCATCGGACTGCGCGGCGTCCTGGCCGACAAGCGCGGCGCCGTCGCCGGCCGCCGGGCGCTCGCCCTGGTCGCCGACCGCTCGGGCCTCGCGCTCGGCGCCCGCCGGCTTCCCGGCCAGACGCCGCCGAGGCCCCTCGCCGGTGCCGGGGACAAGACCCCGCCCCTGCCGCCGCTGCCGGCCCCGCGGGCCGACCGGAGCACGTCCGCCGGCGAGGAGGTCCCCGACGCCCGCAGCGAGGAGTCCGCGGCCCCGCCCGCCAAGGCGCCCGCGTCCTTCGCCGCCCGGCAGCCCGCCGGGAACGCGACCACGGTCGTCAACCGCGTCCCGGCGGCCTCCGCCGTCCCGCCGGCCCGGCCGGCACCCGCCCGGGTGCCCGCCCCGCCGAGCGGCCCCCCGGCCGGCGGCCCCGTGGCCCGGCAGCCGTGGGTCCAGAAGCTGATGTCCGGCGGCAACAGGCGCAACCTCGCCGCCGCGGGCGCCGGCGTCCTCCTCGCCGCCGTGCTCGGCACCGTGGTCACCCTCGGCGCCGCCTCCGGCGGCAGCACGGGCGGGCACTCGGACACCGTGAAGCCGGGCCAGTCCGCGTCCCAGCAGGACGGCGGCGACGGCCTGACCGCGGACGAGCCGGCCGTCGGCCAGCCGGGGGCGCCGCAGGTGCCCGCGCGCAAGGCCCGGCCCGGGGAGACGCCCCGCCCGGGCGGTTCGCCCGGCGCGCCCGGCGGCACCACCGCGCCGTCGCCGTCCGCGTCGCCGAGCGGCGGCTCCGCCACCCGGTCGCCCTCGCCGGACCGGCCGTCGCCGAGCCCCAGCCGCACGTCCGGCGGCGAGTCCCCGAAGCCGTCGCCCAAGCCGACGCCGACGAAGACGGGGGGCGACAAGCCCTCGGACTCGCCGAAGCCCCCGACCACCGCGCCGTCCCAGCCGCCGACCAGCGGAAGCTCCAACTCCGCGAGCGGCCCGGCGCCGGGCCGGACCACCACGGGCGCCCCGGCGCCGGGGACCCCGGTGGCCTGAAACACAAGGGGAAGGGCCCGTACGCCACCGGCGTACGGGCCCTTCCCCTTGGTGCGCGGACTCGCGGCGGTCAGAACAGCCGCAGCTTGTCGTCCTCGATGCCGCGCATCGCGTCGTAGTCGAGCACGACGCAGCCGATGCCGCGGTCCGTGGCCAGCACGCGCGCCTGCGGCTTGATCTCCTGCGCGGCGAAGACGCCGCGCACGGGCGCGAGGTGCGGGTCGCGGTTGAGCAGCTCCAGGTAGCGCGTGAGCTGTTCCACACCGTCGATGTCGCCGCGCCGCTTCAGCTCCACGGCCACCGTCTGGCCGTCCGCGTCCCGGCACAGGATGTCAACGGGACCGATCGCCGTGGGGTATTCGCGGCGGATCAGGGTGTAGCCCTCACCGAGCGTCTCGATGCGGTCGGCGAGCAGCTCCTGGAGGTGGGCTTCCACGCCGTCCTTGATGAGGCCCGGGTCGACGCCCAGCTCGTGCGATGAGTCGTGCAGCACCTCTTCCATGGTGATGATGAGCTTCTCGCCCGCCTTGTTGATCACCGTCCAGACTCCGTCGCCCTCCTTGAGGGTGCACGGCGGCGACATCCAGTTCAGGGGCTTGTAGGCCCTGTCGTCGGCGTGGATCGAGACGCTGCCGTCCGCCTTCACCAGAATCAGGCGCGGGGCGGAGGGCAGGTGGGCGGTGAGCCGGCCCGCGTAGTCCACGGAGCAACGGGCGATGACGAGACGCATGGTGAGCCACGCTACTCGACTCCTGCCACTTCACGCGATTCGCCCTGGAAGGGGCCCTCGGGCTTTGGCCAGTTGTCGGTGTTCTCCTGGTGGGGCAGCAGTGGCCGGATTACCGTTGAAGCGGGCGGTCGCCGTACGGGCACAGGGCGTCGTCGTCCGCTCGCCCACCCCTAGACCCCGCACGCGGGGTCGCGAGAGGAGAACCCATGTCGCTCGACGTCTCACCGGCCCTCCTTGAACAGGCCGAGCGAGGCGAGGTCGACGAAGCCGAATTCGTCGACTGCGTCCGGACCTCCCTGCCCTACGCGTGGGAGATGATCAGCTCCCTGGTGGACCGGCTCCAGGCCGACGGTGGTGAGTTCGCCGACAACCGGACGCCCCCGCCGGACGAGCAGGCGCGCGGGCAGCTGCTGCGCGCCCTGGCGAGTGACGCGATCCGCGGTGCGCTGCAGCGACACTTCGGGGTCCGCCTGGCGTTCCAGAACTGCCACCGGGTGGCGGTCTTCCCCCTGGACGCCTCGGTGGACCAACGCCTGGCCCGCTTCACCTCGATCCGCGGTCAGCTGCTGAACCAGTCGCCGGAGCTCCGCGACTGCTGACGCGTTCCGTGCTGCCGCTCCGGGACGCGGGAGGAGCGAGGAGAAGGGGGCGGCAGCTCAGTCGAGCAGCGGCAGCACGTCCGCGCCGAGCCGGCGCAGGTTCTCCTCGGTGGCCGCGAGATCGCCCGAACCCTCGGCCAGCAGGGCGAAGCGGCTGATGCCCGTACGCTCCGCGGTGGCCGCCAGGCGGTCGGCGCACAGCCGGGGCGAGCCGACGGGGTGCAGCTCGCAGAGCAACTCGGTGTACGCGAGCGGATCCCGCATCCTGCGGAGCCGGCCGTCGACCGTCACATGGGCGGACAGTCCGTGGTGCAGCCATCCCGGCATCGTCTTCAGCAGCGTCTCCGCCGCCTCCTGGCGCCGGTCCGCGATCTGCACCACCCCGGCGGACACGTGCCCGGCCGCCGCGACCGCCTCGGGTGAACTCCCCGCCTCCAGCGCGCACTTGCGCCACAGGGCGACCATCTCCGCCTTCTCCTCGTCCGCGCTGTGCATGCCGAGCAGCATCGGCAGCCCCTGGGCGGCGGCCAGCCGCACGCTCGCGGGCGAGGTGCAGGCGACGATCACTTCCGGGCCGGCGGAGTCCAGCAGTTCGTCCGGGCGGGGCACCACCGGCACCTCGCGGAACGCGAACCGCTCGCTGGAACTGCCGACACGGGGCTCGCGCAGCCAGCGCATCAGCAATTCGAGGGATTCCGGGAACCCCTCTTCGTACGCCCCCAGGCCTGAGTTGAACACCTCCAGGTCGACCCAGGGCCCGCCCCTGCCCACCCCCAGAGTGAACCTTCCTCCAGACGTCAGGTGCAGCAGCGCCGCCTGCTCGCCGAGGGTCACCGGATGCGTCGTGGGCAGGACGCTCACGGCCGTGCCCACCCGCAGGGCGCGCGTGCGGCCGAGCAGCAGGGCGGCCAGCGTCACCGCCGAGGGACACACCCCGTACGGTACGAAGTGGTGTTCTGCCAGCCAGACGGCGTCCAGCCCGGCCTCCTCGGCGACCTCCGCCGAGCGGACGGCCCTGTACAGCGCCTCCTCATGGCCCTGGCCCGGAAACTGGGCGGCCAGGACAAAGGCTCCAACGCGCATCGCTCTTGTACCTCCTAGCGACCGACGCGGCTTCTCCCCCTGGAGGCAATAACGCCTGACACGTGCCAAAGGTACGGCCGGGCATGAAGTTTTCATGATGATCGGAGAGTTCGCGGCATAGGGCGGACCGGATGCCGGATCGTGGGGGCGACCACGCCGCGTAGGCTGGTTTGCGACCCGTAGCCCCAGACCCACCGAGGTGCCCCGTGTCTCCGCGCCGAAACCGCCCCCGAGGCGGCGCCGACCCACAGACCTCCCTCCCGCGCGACGGGAACAGCGAGCGCTACGGGCTGGAGCGCACGGAGTCCTGGCAGGGCGAGGAGTGGGCCGTGCGCATGATCGGCGGCGGCGCGGCGGCGAAGCACTACCGCTGCCCGGGCTGCGACCAGGAGATCCCGCCCGGGGTGCCGCACCTGGTGGCGTGGCCGCGGTTCGGCGGGGGCGTCGAGGACCGGCGCCACTGGCACAAGTCCTGCTGGAACGCGAAGGACCGCCGGAGCGCGCGGCTCCAGCGGTCCCGTAACGCGCCGAGGTACTGAGGGCGCCCTCGGCGGGTGTCCCTAGGCGTCGCGCTTGAGGAGCGAGGTGTAGGCGCCCCCCAGGGCGACCGCCGTCGCGCCCAGCATGATCCACAGCGGCGTCCAGCCGGTGGGGCCGCCGAGGGTGTTGACGTCGTAGAGGGCGGCCATCTGGCTGGGGATCGAGTAGCCGAACAGGGCGTCCCGCACGTCCTGGAGGCTGGACGTGTCCATGAACAGCGCCATGATCAGCGGCAGGAGGACGATGCCGAGCATCGTCGTGATGGCACCGGCGGCGTGCCGCACCACCGTCCCGACGGCCAGCGAGACCACGCCGAGCAGCGACACGAACAGGCTCATGCCGATCGTCGCCCGCACCCACTGCTCCCCGCTGGGGTCCACCGAGGCCAGGTGACCGGCGAAGACGTCGTCGGCCACCGCCACGATCCCCGTGCTCAGCAGCGTGATCGTGAAGGTGAGCAGGAAGAACACGACGGCCTTGGCCGTCAGCACGCGGGCCCGGTCCGGGCAGGCGGTCAGCGTCGTGCGGATGAGGCCGGTGCCGTACTCCGAGGAGATCGTCAGGACGCCCAGCGTGATCACGCACATGACGCCGAGCATCACGCCGTAGAGGCCGAGGACCAGGACGGACCCGGTGTTCTCGCCGGTGGAACCGTTCGTGGACCCGAGCGCGACGGCGATCAGCAGTCCGATGCCCACCGTGAGCACGACCATGGTGCCCAGCGTCCACATCGTGGACCGCAGGGAACGGATCTTGGTCCACTCGGCGGCGAGCGCGTCGGTGAGCGTGGCCCTGCGCAGGGGGATCGGCGACACGTAGCCGCCGACGGGCGTCTGACCGGGCCAGTAGCCCTGCGTCTGCGGCTGGGGCTGCGGCGGGAAGGCCGGGCTCGCCGGCGGCACGGGCGGCTGCTGCGGGGGCGCGGTGTGCTGCTGCGGGGTGTTCATCGGGCGTCCTGACTGTCGCGCTTGGTCAGATCGGCGGGGGCGGCGGCTGCCGGCTTCGCCTGCGGGGTGGCGGGCGCGGGGCCGGTGGCCGGGGCGCCGCTCGGCGCCGCCGGCACCGGGACGGCGGGCGGGGCGGCCTGGGGCGGCTGCGGGGCGCCCTGGGCGTACGGGTTCGGCTGCTCGCCCGGCAGGGCCGGGTATGCCTGCTCGGGCCGGACCGCGGGGGCCGGGGCGTAGGGCTGCCAGCCGGGCTGGGCCGGGGCCTGGAAGCCGGCGCGCTGGTCGGCGGTCGAGCGGTAGTCGACCGCTCCCTGCGTCATGCGCATGTAGGCCTCCTCCAGGGAGGCCTGGTGCGGGGAGAGCTCCCAGAGGCGGACGTCCGCCCCGTGGGCCACGTCGCTGATGCGCGGCAGGGCCAGGCCCACCACGCGCAGGGCGCCGTCCTGCTCGGGCAGCACCCGGCCGCCGGCCTCGACCAGGGCGGAGGTGAGCTTCTCGCGCGCCTCCGGCTCGCCCTCGGGCGTCCGGACGCGGGCGAAGTCCGAGGAGTTCGCGGAGATGAAGTCCTTGACGCTCATGTCGGCCATGAGCTGGCCGCGCCCGATGACGATCAGGTGGTCGGCGGTCAGGGCCATCTCGCTCATCAGGTGCGAGGAGACCAGGACCGTGCGGCCCTCGGCCGCGAGCCGCTTCATGAGGTTGCGGACCCAGAGGATGCCCTCGGGGTCGAGCCCGTTGACCGGCTCGTCGAAGAGCAGCACCTGGGGGTCGCCCAGCAGCGCCGCGGCGATGCCCAGGCGCTGGCCCATGCCGAGGGAGAAGCCGCGGGTGCGCTTCTTGGCCACCTCCCGCAGGCCGACGACGTCGAGGACCTCGTCGACGCGCTGGGCCGGGATGCCGCCGAGCTGGGCGAGGGAGAGCAGGTGCGTACGGGCGCTGCGGCCGCCGTGCACGGCCTTGGCGTCGAGCAGGGCGCCGACCTGGCGGGGCGCGTTGGGCAGCTTGTGGTAGGGCAGACCGCCGATGGTGACCCGGCCGGAGGTGGGTACGTCCAGGCCGACGATCATGCGCATGGTCGTCGACTTGCCGGAGCCGTTGGGCCCCAGGAACCCGGTGACCATGCCTGGCCGCACGTGGAACGACAGGTTGTGCACGGCCGTCTTGGCGCCGTAGCGCTTCGTCAGGCCGACTGCCTCGATCATTCTCCGCCCCTCACGAACTGGCACAGGGCGTTAGCCCCCGTAAGGGTAAGGAGGATAAACGAGTGGTTGACGGTTCCTGGAGAACCGCACGTCACGGAGGGTGCCCGGAAGGAACCGGAAGGCGGCGCGGGTGGTGCCGGTGGGTCGGGAGCGCCTGGTGGGGCGGTCGTGCGATCACGGGACGTGACGGGAGACGGTGGGGGAGGGGTGTGCGGACACGGTCTAGGCGTCCCGCTTCTTCAGCAGCGCGTACCCCCCGGCCAGGGCGGCCACGACCCACAACACCATGATCGCGAAGCCGCCCCAGGGTCCGTACGGGGCGTCGCTGTCGCGGGTCACCACCTGCATGACCTTCTGGCCCGCCTGGTCGGGGAGGTAGCGGCCCACCTTCCGCGTCGCGGGCACGTTCCCCAGGATGTTGGAGATGAGGAAGAAGAACGGCATCAGAATGCCGAGCGAGAGCATCGGGCTGCGCAGCATCGTCGCGACGCCCATCGAGAACACCGCGATCAGCGTCATGTAGAGGCCGCCGCCGACCACCGCGCGCAGCACGCCCGGATCGCCGAGTTGTGCCTTGTGGCCGTCGAGCATCGCCTGTCCGACGAAGAAGGTCACAAAGCTGGTGACCATTGCGACGGCGAATGCGAGCAGCGCGGCAATAGCGATCTTGCAGGCCAGAAAGGTGCCGCGCTGCGGAACGGCGGCGAGGGAAGTGCGGATCATTCCGGTGCTGTATTCGTTGGAGACCACCAGAACACCGAAAACGATCAATGCGAGCTGGCCGAGTCCCATACCGGCGAAGCTCGTATAGGTGGGATCGAAAAGGATCTTGTCTTTCTCCGGCATGCCGTCGAAGGCGTTCGCGGTCAGCGCGCTGATCAGCGCGCCCAGGCCGACGGTCACCACCACGGCCAGCCCGAGCGTCCACACCGTGGAGCGCACGGATTTGATCTTCGTCCATTCCGATCGCAGGACCTGGGCCGCCACCGCCATCGTCACGATCCCTTCTTCCGCCAGTCGGCTCCCCAGGCCCCCGCGGGGGCCTTTGCCCCGGCCGCGGACCGCTGGTGGTTCTCGTGCGCGTGGTACTCCACCGAACCGGCGGTGAGCCGCATGAAGGCCTCCTCCAGGGACGCCTGCTGGGGACTGAGCTCGTGCAGCACGATCCGGTGCCGGGCCGCCAGCTCGCCCAGGTGCGCGGCGTCCTCGCCCGTCACCTCCAGGGCGCCGTCGGCGCCGGGCGCGACGTCGATGCCGGCGCCGTGCAGCACGTCCCGCAGCCGCTCGGCGTCCGGCGAGCGCATCCGGACGTACGAGCGCGAGTTCTCGCTGATGAAGTCGGACATGCTCATGTCGGCCATCAGCCGGCCGCGACCGATGACGATCAGATGGTCGGCGGTCAGGGCCATCTCGCTCATCAGGTGCGAGGAGACGAAGACCGTACGGCCCTGGGCGGCCAGCCCCTTCATCAGGTTGCGGATCCAGTGGATGCCCTCGGGGTCGAGCCCGTTGACCGGCTCGTCGAACATCAGGATCCGGGGGTCGCCCAGCAGCGCCGCCGCGATGCCCAGGCGCTGGCCCATGCCCAGCGAGAAGCCCTTGGTGCGCTTCTTCGCCACCGAGGTGAGGCCGACGGTGTCCAGCACCTCCCGCACCCGGGCGGGGGCGATCCCGTTGCTCTGGGCCAGACACAGCAGGTGGTGGTAGGCGCTGCGACCGCCGTGCATGGCCTTGGCGTCCAGCAGGGCCCCGACGGCCCGCAGTGGGTCGCGCAGCTCCCGGTAGTGCCGGCCGTCGATGCGGACCGTGCCGCTGGTGGGGTTGTCGAGGTCCAGCATCATCCGCATGGTCGTCGACTTGCCCGCACCATTGGGGCCCAAGAAGCCGGTGATGATGCCGGGGCGCACGGTGAACGTGAGGTGATCGACGGCGCGCACGTCGCCGTAGTGCTTGGTCAGGCCCTCAAGCTCGATCATTCCGTCACGGTAAGGGCGCCCGCCGGGCCCCGCCACCGGTGGCGCGCACTCCGGGAAAGCGGACCGACACCACTCGGGGAAGCCGGTCAGCGCGCCCCGCCCCCGGCCCGAGGCCGTGCGGGGCGCGCTGAGGACAGGATCCCCCCGGACGAATGACGGTCGTACGCCGCGTCGTCAGCGGCTCTGCTGGGCCGGGACGCCCCGCGAGATCGGCTCGTCGTCGCCGGGCACGCCGGCCGCGGCCACCGCCGCGCCGGTCAGCGTGGCCAGCATCTCGCGGACGTTGGTCAGCTGGGCGTTGATGCTGTCGCGGCGGTTGGTCAGCGCCGCCAGCTCGCGCTCGGACTCGCTGCGGATGCGGTCCGCCTTGGCGTTGGCGTCGGCCACGATGTCCTCGGCCTGGCGCTGCGCGGTCTCCACCGTCTGGCGGGCGCGGCGCTCGGCGTCCGTGCGCAGCTTCTCGGCCTCCAGGCGCAGCTGCTCGGCGCGGTGCTCGATCTCCGCCAGCCGCTTCTCGGCCTTGGCCTGGCGGGAGGCGAGGTCGCGCTCGGACTGCTCGCGGCGCTTGGCCAGGTTGGTCTCGAAGTCCGCGGCGGCCTGGGCGGCCTTGGCCCGGGTCTCCTCGAAGAGGGCGTCCGCCTCCTCGCGCTTGGACTGGGCGTCCTTCTGCGCCTCGGCACGCAGCGTGGCGGCGTCGCCCTTGGCCTTCTCGACGATCCGCGCGCCCTCGTCCTCCGCCTTCGCCTTGCGGTCGGCGGCGAACGACTCGGCGTCGTTGCGCACCTGCTGGGCGGCCGACTCCGCCAGCTCGCGGTGCTGCTCGGCGGCGCGCCGGGCCTCCTCACGCAGGTCCTTGGCCTCTTCCTCGGCCAGCCGGAGGATCTTCTCGACCCGCGCGCCGAGGCCGGCGTAGGAGGGCTCCGCGTCATTGATCTGAGCCTGAGCGTTCTGCGTCTCGAGGTGGAGCTCCTCGATGCGCTTTTCCAGAGAGGTGATCCGGGCCAGTGCGCTGTCACGGTCCGCTACGAGCTTCGTAATGCGGTCGTCCACCTGGCCGCGGTCGTATCCACGCCGCACCAACTCGAAGCCGAAGGGGGAGGAAGTGTCGCTCATGGGGTTCCTGTCATTGGAGACCTGTGAGGTGATAGAGGGAATCCTAGGGGCGTGAGCGGCGTGTCATCGTGCAGATGGTTGTAGACAGTTGGGGAATCTGGAAAACGAACCCTCGATTGAGTGGCTACTTCTGGGACTGCTTGCCACCCGATCGAGTAGCGCCGACACCTGCCGTCGCCTTCACCCCGCCGTCCTTGGAGCCGCCTGCCCCGGGGGACTCAAATGATTCCAACGCCTCCAACACGTCCTGGACACGGGAAATCTCGGCCTGAATGTCCTCACGGCGACGGACCAGCACCTCCAACTCCCGCTTTCCTTCCTCCAGAAGCCGTGCGGCCTCCTCCTGAGCCTCGGTGCGCAGGC
This sequence comes from Streptomyces cinnamoneus, assembly GCF_002939475.1. Classification (NCBI taxonomy): domain Bacteria; kingdom Bacillati; phylum Actinomycetota; class Actinomycetes; order Kitasatosporales; family Streptomycetaceae; genus Streptomyces; species Streptomyces cinnamoneus. The sequence continues at coordinate 4,847,295 of NZ_PKFQ01000001.1, forward strand.
GCTCCGCCTCGCGTACGGCGGCGGCCTTCTTCTGCTCCGCCTCCTTGATCAGGCCCTCGGCCTTCTTCACGGCGGCGATGCGCACCTTGTTGGCCTCCCCGGCCGCCTCGGAACGCAGCTTCTCCGCCTTCTTCTCGGCGCTCGCCAGCTGCTCCGTGGCCGCCTCGACCAGCTTGTCGCAGCGCTCGCCCGCCGACTGCATCGCCTCGGCCGCCTCCCGGCGGGCGCGCTCGTGCAGCTCCTCCACCTCGGCCTCGATGCGGGACCGCAGGTCCTCGGCCCGCTCCCTTATGCCGGTGGCGTCCCCACGGGCCTCGGACAGCAGGCTGTTGGCGTCCGCCCGGGCCTGCTCGACCAGGGCGTTGCCCTCGCCGGTCGCCTCCGCGACGATCCGCTCGGCCTCGCGGCGGGCCGCGCCCACCATCGTGTCGGCCTGCTCCTCGGCCGCGGCGGCGGCCCGCAGGGCCTCCTCCTGCGCCTTGGCGACGAGGGCGTCGGCCTGCTCGGCGGCGTCCGCCAGCCGCCTGGCGCCCGCGTCCCGCGCCTCGTCGACCGTGCGTTCGCCCTCGGCCCGCGCCTCGGCGCGCAGCCGCTCGGCCTCCAGCACGGCGTCGGCCTTGATCTTCGCGGACTCGGCGCGGGTGCTGTTGGCGTCCTCCTGGGCGGCCGCGAGGGCCTCGCCGGCCTCGGTGGCCATCCGCTCGGCCTCGGCGGTCGCCTCGGCGATGAGGCTGTCCGCCTGCTCGGCGGCCTCCGCCCGGCGGGCGTTCGCCGCCTCGCGGGCCTCGTCGGTGGTGCGGCCGGCCTCGTCCCGGGCGGCCTCCAGCACCGCGTCGGCGTCGGCCCGCAGCCGCTCCGCCTCCGCGCCCGCCTCGGCCAGGGTGCGCTCGGCCTGCTCGGTGGCCTCCGCCCGGTGCGCCGTCGCCGCCGCCTGGGCCTCGGCCAGGGCGCGGGCGGCCTCGTCGGCCATCTTCCGCGCCTCGTCCGCCGCCTTGGCGATCAGCTCGTCCGCCTGCTCGGCGGCCTCCGCCCGGCGGGCGTTCGCCGCCTCGCGCGCCTTGTCCAGGATGCGGTCGGCGTCGTCCTGCGCGGACGAGGTCAGCTCGGCCGCCTCGTTGACGATCCGCTCCGCCTCGGCGCGGCCCTCGGTGCGCATCTTGTTCGCGTCCTCGCGGGCCTCCGCCCGCGTCCGCGCCGCGTCCTGCTCCGCCGACGCCAGCGCGTCGGAGGCGTCGGTCCGCATCTGCTGCGCCTTGGCGGACGCGTCCGCCACCATCCGCTCGGCCTCGGCGGTCGCCTTGGCGACCACCGCGTCGGCCTTCTCGTCGGCCTTCGCCTTGGCCTCGGCCGCGGCGGCCCGCAGCCGCTCCGCCTCCGCGGCGGCGTCGGCGAGGGTGCGCTCGGCCTGCTCGGCGGCCTCCGCCTGCTGGGCGTCGGCGGCCTCGCGGGCCTCCTCCACGGTGCGGGTGGCCTCGGCGACCAGGCGTTCGGCCTCGGTGGTCGCCTCCGAGACGAGCTCGTCGGCCTGCCGGGCCGCCTCCGACCGGCGGGCGTTCGCGGCCTCGCGGGCCTCGTCGACCGTACGGGCCGCCTCCGCGCGCAGCCGCTCCGCGTCGGCGTCCGCCTCGGCCCGGTGGGCCTCGGCCGCCTCGCGGGCCTTCTCCTCGAACAGGGCCGCGTCCTTGCGGGCGGCCTCCACCATCTCGGCCGCGTCGGCGATGAGCCGGTCCGCGTCCGCCGACGCCTCCGCCCGGTGCGCGTCGGCGGCCTCACGGGCTTCCTCCACGGTGCGGGTGGCCTCGGCGGCCATCTTCTCCGCCTCGGCCGTGGCCTCGGCGATCAGCTCGTCGGCCTGCTGGGCCGCCTCCGCCCGGCGGGCGTTGGCCGCCTCGCGGGCCTCGTCGACCATGCGCGCGGCCTCCGCCCGCAGCCGGTCGGCGTCCGCGTCGGCGTCGGCCACGGTGCGCTCGGCCTGCTCGGCGGCCTCGGCCCGCTGGGCGTCGGCGGCCTCGCGGGCCTCCTCCACGGTGCGGGTGGCCTCGGCGACCAGGCGCTCGGCCTCGGTGGTCGCCTCCGCGACCAGCTCGTCGGCCTGCCGCGCCGCCTCCGAGCGCCGGACGTTCGCCGCCTCGCGGGCCTCGTCCAGCACCCGGGCCGCGTCCGCGAGCGTCTGCTCGGCCTGCTGCTCCGCGGCCTCCGAGGCGGCCTTCGCCTCCGCACGGGTGCGCGCCGCGTCCTCGTCCGCGCGCTCGCGCTCGGCGTACGCCTCGGCGCGGACCCGGTCCGCCTCGATCTGAGCGTCCGTCACCGTGCGCTCGGCGTTGTGCTCGGCCGCCGAACGCAGCCCGGCGATCTCCTCCTCGGCCTGCTCGTGCAGCCCGGCCACCGCGTCCCGCACCTGCTGCGCGGTCTGCTCCGCGGCGGCGACCAGCTCGGACGCCCGCCGCTCGGCCTCCTCGACCAGGCGCCGGCTCTCCTCCTGAGCCTCGGCGACCCGTGTGCGCGCCGACGCCAGCAGCTCCTCGCTCTGCTCGCGCGCCGCCTCGCGCTCGGCCTGCGCCTCCGTACGGGCGTCACCGAGCAGCTCCTCCGCCTCGCGGCGGCGGCGGGCGGCCTCCTCCTGCGCGGCGGTCAGCGCCTCGGCGGCCTCGGCGGCCGTCCGCTCGGCGGCGGCGTTCGCCTCGGCCCGCACCCGGTCGGCCGCCTCCTGCGCCTCCGTGCGCAGCCGCTCGGCCTCGGCCTCGGCCTCCTCGCGCAGCCGCGCGGCCGTGGCCTCGCCCTCGGCTCGCGCCCCGGACGCCTCGGCGGCGGCCTCGGACCGCAGCCGCTCGGCGTCCGTCTCGGCCTGCGCCGACAGCGTGCGCACCCGCTCGGCGGCCTCCGAGCGCAGCCTCTCGGCCTCCTCGGCGGCCTCGCGGCGCAGCTTCTCGGCCTCCGCGCGGGCCTCGCGCAGCGCCGTCTCCGCCGCCTCGACCCGCTGCTCGGCCTCCGTCTGAAGACGGGTCAGCTCCGCGTCGGCCTCCAGACGGCGGGCGCGGGCCGCCTTCTCGGCCTCCTCGCGCGCCGCCCGGGCGGCCTCGGCCGCCTCCGAGCGCACGCGCTCGGCGTGGTCCTCGGCCTCCTCGGCCATCTCCTCGGCCTCGGTGCGCGCCCGCTCCAGGGCCTCCTCGGCCTGCTTGCGCAAGGTCGCGGCCCGCTCGGCCGCCTCCGCACGCACCCGCTCGCTCTCGGCGGTCGCGCCCGCGCGCGTCTCCTCGGCATCCGCCTTGGCCTTGACCAGCAGCTCCTCGGCCGTGCTGGCGGCCTCCTCGATCTGCTGGAGCGCCTCGCGGCGCGCCTCGCTGCGCAGCCGCTCGCCCTCGGCGACGGCGTCCGCCCGCAGCTGCTCGGCCTCGGCCCGCAGCCGGCGCGCCTCCTCCTGGAGCTCGACCGTCTTGGCCCGGTACTCCTTGGTGTCGTCCTTGGCCTCGCCCTTGAGCTGCTCGGCCGTGTCGGCGGCCTGCGCCCGCAGCCGCTCGGCCTCGGCCTCGGCCTCCTTGCGGATGCGCTCCGCCTCCACGGCGGCGGCCTTCGTGGCGGCCTGGGCGTCCTGCGACGCCTTGGCCAGCACCTCCTCGGCCGTGCGGGCCGCCTTGGCCAGCTGCGCGGCCGAGTCCTCGGCCACGGCGCTGCGCGCCTTCTCGGCGGCCTCGGCCACCAGCCGCTCCGCCTCGGCGGCGGCGTCGGCACGCAGCTGCTCGGCCTCGGCCCGCAGGGCCTCCGCCTCCTTGGTGGCCTCGCTCACCAGCCGCGCGATCTCGGCGCGGGCGGTGCGGGTGCGCTGCTCGTTGTCGGACTCGGCGCTCGACAGGCGCGCCGTCGCGGCCTCCTTGGCCTCGGCGACCAGCTTCTCGGCCTCGGCCCGGGCCTCGCGCAGCGCCGTGTCCGCCTCCTGCATCCGCGCCTCGGCGGCACGGGTCAGCTCGGTGGCGGCGCTGCGGGCCTGGTCGGACTCGGCGCTCGTCGCCGTGCGCAGCTGCTCGGCGTGGTCGGTGGCCTCCTGCGCCTGCGCGGAGGCGGCCGTCAGCAGCCGCTCGGCGTCCGTGCGCGCGCGGCGCAGGATCGCTTCGGCTTCGGCACGGGCCTCCTCGGCCGCGGCCCCGAGCCGGCCGCTGGCCTGCTCGGTCAGCCGCTGCGCCTCGGTCCGCGCGGCGGCCAGCGCCGCCTCGGCCTCGGCCCGGGACTCCTCCAGCAGGCGGCGCGCCTGGGCCTCGGTGCGGGCGCGCAGCTGCTCGGCCCAGGACACGTTCTCGTTGACGTGCGACTCGACGGTGCGGCGGCGCTCGTTGAGCTCCTCGTCCAGCCGCTGCCGGCGGGCCACCGCCTCGGCGTGCAGCTCGGCCTCCATGCGGGCCTGCCGCTCGGCCTGCTCCTGGAGCAGGCGCTGCGTCTGGGCCCGGGCCTCGCGCACCTCGCGCTCGGCGTCGGTGCGCAGCTGCTCGGCCTGGATCTGGGCATTGCGCAGCAGTTGTTCGGCCTGATAGCCGATGTCCGCCGAGTCGTAGGCGGGACGGTGAGCGAGATTGCGGCGCGCCTCGTGGAGCTTGGCGCGCAGCACCTCGACCTGATAGCCGAGGTCGTCGGCGTGCTGGACCGCCTTCTCCCGCTCGGTCCGCAGCCGCTCCATCTCGGCCTCGAACTTCGAGAGGTGGTCGTCAGCCTCGTAGCGGTCGTACCCCCGCACAGCGCGGTCCATCCGTCCCCTGGTCGCGTCGGCGGCCGGCCCCGTACTGCGTAGGTGGTGGAACCCGGAGCCCGCCCTTCCGAAGAAATGGTGTCAGATCATCGGCACAGCCCGGTCCGGGGCCTACCCGTACCCCGGCCGAACCTGCACTCTACCGGCCGGGGGAGGGGAGGGTCAGTGGTCCGTCTCCGCGACAGGCGCGGAGGTGACCAGTTCCGTCAGGACCCCGTGGCAGTCCTTGGGGTGGAGGAAGGTGATGCGGGAGCCCATGGATCCGGTGCGCGGCTGCTCGTAGAGGACCCGGACGCCCTTGTCGCGGATGGCCTCGGAGTCGGTGTCGACGTCCGCCGTACCGAACGCGATGTGGTGAACGCCCTCGCCGTTCTTGGCGAGCCACTTGCCGACGGGGGAGTCGTCGCGCGTGGGCTGGAGCAGTTGCAGGTAGGAGGCCCCGCCGTCGGAGGTCTCGTTGATTTTGAGCATGGCCTCGCGGACGCCCTGCTCCTCGTTGACCTCGGTGTGGAACACCTCGAATCCGTACGTGGCACGGTAGAACTCGACGGTCTTGTCGAGGTCGGAGCAGGCGATCCCGATGTGGTCGATGCGCGTCAGCATGGGTCCAGTGCACCGCTGGAGAGGGTGGTTACGCAACGTGCGCGCGATCACACCTTCGGCCCGGTGACCGGGACACGTACCCCTCAGTACATTGACGGGAACCGTCGTTAACATCCCCCTCCGCTCGAAAGGGCCGAGCCCATGACTGGTACCAACGGCAATTCCGGCACGACCTCCGTCATCGTCGCGGGCGCCCGGACGCCCATGGGACGGCTGCTGGGATCGCTGCGCAGCTTCTCCGCCTCCGACCTGGGGGGCGTGGCCATCAAGGCCGCCCTCGACCGGGCCGGCATCGGTGGCGACCAGGTGCAGTACGTGATCATGGGGCAGGTCCTGACGGCCGGCGCCGGTCAGATCCCGGCCCGCCAGGCCGCCGTGAAGGCCGGCATCCCCATGTCGGTGCCCGCGCTGACGGTCAACAAGGTCTGCCTCTCCGGCCTCGACGCGATCGCGCTGGCCGACCAGCTCATCCGCGCGGGTGAGTTCGACGTCGTGGTGGCCGGTGGCCAGGAGTCCATGACCAACGCCCCGCACCTGCTGCCCAAGTCCCGCGAGGGGTACAAGTACGGCGCGATCGAGATGCTCGACGCCATGGCGTACGACGGGCTGACGGACCCCTTCGAGGGCATCGCCATGGGCGAGTCGACCGAGAAGCACAACGCCCGCCTGGGAATCCGCCGCCCCGAGCAGGACGAGATCGCGGCCCTGTCGCACCAGCGGGCCGCCGCCGCCCAGAAGAACGGCCTCTTCGAAGCCGAGATCACCCCCGTGGAGATCCCGCAGCGCAAGGGCGAGCCGGTGGTCTGCAGCAAGGACGAGGGCATCCGCGCGGAGACCACGGTGGAGACGCTGGCCAAGCTGCGGCCCGCCTTCGCCAAGGACGGCACCATCACCGCCGGCACGGCCTCCCAGATCTCCGACGGTGCCGCGGCCGTGGTCGTCATGAGCAAGGCCAAGGCGGAGGAGCTGGGCCTGGCCTGGATCGCCGAGATCGGCGCCCACGGCAACGTGGCCGGCCCCGACAACTCCCTCCAGTCCCAGCCGTCCAACGCCATAAAGCACGCGTTGGGCAAGGAAGGGATCACGGTGGACGACCTCGACCTGATCGAGATCAATGAGGCATTCGCGGCCGTCTCCGTGCAGTCAATGAAGGATCTGGGCGTATCGCCGGAAAAGGTGAACGTCAACGGCGGAGCCATCGCGCTCGGCCACCCGATCGGCATGTCGGGTGCCCGGCTGGTGCTCCACCTCGCGCTGGAGCTCAAGCGGCGCGGCGGCGGCGTGGGCGCGGCCGCGCTGTGCGGTGGCGGCGGTCAGGGCGACGCCCTGATCCTGCGCGTTCCGGGCAACTGACACTCGACGGGTCCTCGCAGAACGGAGCAGTGATGGCGGACGTCCCCACCCTGGTCGAGCAGGCGCGAGAGGGCCGGCCCCGGGCCGTGGCCCGGCTGATCTCACTGGTGGAGGGGGCGTCCCCGCAGCTGCGCGAGGTGATGGCGGCGTTGGCCCCGCTCACCGGCAACGCCTACGTGGTCGGGCTGACCGGCTCGCCCGGGGTCGGCAAGTCGACCTCCACCTCGGCGCTGGTCACGGCCTACCGCCGGATGGGCAAGCGGGTGGGCGTGCTCGCCGTGGACCCCTCCTCGCCCTTCTCCGGCGGCGCGCTCCTGGGCGACCGGGTGCGGATGTCCGATCACGCCTCGGACCCGGGCGTCTACATCCGCTCGATGGCCACGCGCGGCCACCTCGGCGGCCTTGCGTGGGCCGCCCCGCAGGCGATCCGCGTGCTGGACGCGGCCGGCTGCGACGTGGTGCTCGTGGAGACGGTCGGCGTCGGCCAGTCGGAGGTGGAGATCGCCTCGCAGGCCGACACGTCCGTGGTGCTGCTGGCCCCCGGCATGGGGGACGGGATCCAGGCCGCGAAGGCCGGGATCCTGGAGATCGGCGACGTGTACGTGGTCAACAAGGCGGACCGGGACGGCGCGGACGCCACGGCCCGGGAGCTCAACCACATGCTGGGCCTGGGCGAGGCCCGTGCCGCGGGCGACTGGCGGCCCCCCATCGTCAAGACGGTGGCCGCGCGCGGCGAGGGCATCGACGAGGTGGTCGAGGCGCTGGAGAAGCACCGGGCGTGGATGGAGGAGCGGGGCGTGCTGGCCGGGCGCCGGCGGGCCCGCGCGGCGCACGAGGTCGAGACGATCGCGGTGACGGCGCTGCGGGAGCGGATCGGGGACCTGCGGGGTGACCGCCGGCTGGACGCCCTCGCCGAGCGCGTGGTGGGCGGTGCGCTCGATCCGTACGCGGCGGCGGACGAGCTGGTGGCGGGCGTGACCAGCGCCTGAGAGCGCCCCGGCCCTGTGCCTTCGCCTCCCCCCGGGGGGAGCGGCGAAGGCACGGGGCCGGGGAGGGTCAGATCTTGCCGCGCGCCGAGCGCAGGTGTCCGGCCACCGGGGTCAGCGCCTCACGCAGCGCCTTGAGGTCCTCCGGCGACAGCAGGTCTATGAAGTGCTCGCGGACGGACGCGACGTGGTGGGGCGCGACCTGGCGCATCGTGTCCCAGCCGTGGTCGGTCAGGACGGCGAAGAGCCCCCGCCGGTCGGACTCGCAGTTCTCCCGGCGGACGAGGCCGGCGTTCTCCATGCGCGTGATCTGGTGGGAGAGGCGGCTCTTGGACTGCAGGGTGGCGGTGGCGAGGTCGCTCATCCGCATGCGGTGGTCCTCCGACTCCGAGAGGTTGACCAGGATCTCGTAGTCGTTGTTGGTGAGGCCGAACGGCTGTAGGTCCCGTTCGAGCTGGTGCATCAGCAGCCGGCTCACGTCCAGGTGGGTGCGCCAAGTGGCCTGTTCCTCGTCGCTGAGCCAGCGGGTGCCGTTCTCGGTGTCCATAGACGGATTCTACCTAAGAGGTTGAAAGTTTAATCAAATGACAGGTGCGGAAGGAACGAGCGGAACGAGAGGTCATGCGTTCGACGTCACACTCCGCAGAGTACCGCTCACAGCCCGAAGCGGCGCTGGAGGTCGCCCAGCTGGCCCGGTAGACGCGGCGTCATTGGCTGGTTTCCGGGGCTTGCGGGTGATCCGCCCTCGTGATCCGGCGGCGTCTCGCCCGTGCTGATCTCCTCCATCATCTGCTCGGTCGACTGGAGCAGCACCGTCCCCGCCCCGACGAACTCGTACTGGTGCTCCTCGCCGGAGGCGCCGCCGAGGCCCGTCAGCCGCCGCACCCCGCCCATGACCCCGCGCAGGTACTGGTGGTCGTAGTGGTGGCAGGGCGAGGGGCAGTCCGCCCAGCCCACCAGCGCCTGCGGGTCCACCCGGATCGGCGGCTCCACGAAGACGACCGGGCCGTTGGAGGCGGCCACGAACTTCCCCGTCCCGATGAGGGTGAGGAAGCCGGGGATGATCGACTGCTTCAGCGACAGTGACGGCTGGAAGGCGAGGAGGTTGCCCGAGCGCACCGTGAGGTTGCCGTCCTCCAGGTCGTAGGAGTTGACGTCGAAGGACCGGTCCGCCAGCAGCATCTTGCCGCGCCCCTCGGCGACCACCCAGTCCGCGGCGTGCAGGGGCGAGTGGAAGCTCCCCGAGATCAGCCGGTCCAGCGGGCCGTGGCCGATGCCGTGGAAGTCGATCTGCCCGTAGTAGGCGATCATCTTCCCCTTCTGCAGAAACCACTGGCCGTTGAGGTCCACGCTGAAGGTGTACGGATTGACGTTGTCGTCCACCGGAAGGGTGGTCGCGTCATGGGTGACCGGGCCGTTCACAGCTTTTCCTCCGACGCCTGCACGTACACCGTGCCGTTGCCCGACAGTTCGAGGCGGAACGCCTCCCCGGAACCACGGCCGACGACCTCGCGCCAGCCGATGGCGGCCGACAGCTTGTTGCGCACCTCGCCGCGGTGGGCGACGTAGGCCTGCGGGTCGACGACCACGGGCCGCTTGCCGGTGATCGGCAGTTCGATGAAGCCGCCGTGGGCCATCACCGCCACCGAGCCGTGGCCCTTGAGCGTGGTGGTGAACAGGCCCTGCCCGGTGACCTGACCGCGCACCATGCCCATCACGCCTCCCTGGGACCCCATGAACATCGTCCCTTGCTGGAGCGTCCCGTCGAACGCGAGCAGCCGGTCGGCCTCCACGTAGAGGGTGTCGCCGTTCAGGTCGATCACGTGGACGTGGTGGCCGCCGTGCCCGAACATCACCGTCCCGCTGCCCTCGACGGTCATCAGCGGCGTGGCCTCGTTCGCGATCCGGCGGCCGATCATCCCCATCACCCCGCCCTGCCCGCCGGTGATGCTGGGGGTGAAGGAGACCTCGCCCTTGTAGGCGAGCATCGCCCCGCGCTGGCTGAACAGCCGCTGGCCCGGTACGACCTGGGCCTCGACCATGCGCGAGTTCAAGAGCCGGAAGGGCATCAGGCCCCCCTCCTTCGGTTCTCCCGGGAGGGGCCTGTTGCTCCGCCGGCGCGGCGCGGCGGCGCGGCCTCGGTGATCGTCTGCGGCCCGGCGGCCGCGCGTGCGACGCTCACAGGTCACCCCCGATGGTGTTGCGCTCGCTGGGCTGGACGTAGACGAGCCCGTCACCCTCGAAGCGGATCTGGAAGGCCTCGCCCGAGCCCTCGCCGATGGACGTGCGGCGGAAGTTCACGCCGATCTGGAAGTGCTGCTTGAGCCTGCCGGTGTGCGCGATGTACGCACCCGGGTCGACCTGCAGGGGCATCTGCTTGGTCACCCGCAGCACGATCGCCGTGCCCGCGGAGAGGACGGCCGCCTGCCCGGAACCCTCCACCGTCGTCGTGAACAGGCCGTTGCCCTGCGAGGCGCCCCGCAGTCCGGTGAACGTGGTGCCCGTCCGCAGTGCCGTGTCCGTGCACAGGAGGTTGCTGGCCTCCACGTACAGCGTCTCGCCGCGCAGCGTCACCAGATTGATCTCGCTCGCCCGGTCGGCGAAGTAGCAGGTGCCGGTCCCCTTCACCTCCATCATGTCCATCTGCTCGCCGGTGAGCCGCCGCGTGACCATGCCGCGCAGGCCGTCACCGCCGCCGGTCATCTTCTTGAACGCCATATCGCCCTCGTACGCGACCATCGACCCGTTCTTGGCCTTGACCGCGTCCCCCGCCATGTCGACGGCGAGAACCTTGCTCCCATGGAGCCGAAACTGAGCCACGCCCCGACGCTAGCGGGCGGACATACGCCTCCAACAGGCCCCATGGCCCCGGAACCCCTTCGGAACGGACCCGGTTGCCACCGGCCGGCGGCCGGGCTGCGACAATGGACCGGCTTGTGAACGCCCTCACAAGCGGTGACCGTTCCGCCACGCGACCGAAGGTGTGACCCGTGGACCTCAAGACCGCCTCCGCCCTGCGCCGGCTCCGCCTGGTCTCCGCCCCGGAGGCCGTTTCCTTCCTGCTGCTGATGGTGTGCTCCGTGCTCAAGCGGACCACCGACTTCAACGCCGTGCCGGTGATGGGCGCCGTCCACGGCGTCCTCTTCATCATCTACGTGATCTTCTGGATCGACGCCTGGAACCAGACGAAGTGGGCTTTCAAGACCGCCGCCCTCTACTTCGTCCTCTCCGTCCTGCCCTTCGGCGGCTTCTTCGCCGAGCGCATGCTGCGCCGTGAGGCCGAGGCGACCCTGATCGCCGCCCGCGCCCGCAAGGAGGGTGTGGTCAACGCATGATCGTCGCCTTCTCGGTCTCCCCGATCGGCGTCGGGGAGGACGTCGGCAGCTACGTGGCCGACGCGGTGCGCGTCGTGCGCGAGTCCGGCCTGCCGAACCGCACCGACGCGATGTTCACCTCCGTCGAGGGCGAGTGGGACGAGGTCATGGACGTCGTCAAGCGTGCCGTCGCCGCCGTCGAGGCCCGCTGCGGCCGGGTCTCCCTGGTGCTGAAGGCCGACATCCGCGCGGGCGTCACCGACGGGCTGACCTCCAAGGTCGCGACGGTCGAGCGCTACCTGGAAGAGGGCGCCGGGCAGGCGTAGGGCGTCGTCGCGTCCGTTATCCGAGATGCCGGGGGCCGTGGTGGGGCGGCCCGGTAGGCTCGACGCGTGCCGAAGCCCCTCAGCCTCCCGTTCGACCCCATCGCCCGCGCCGACGAGCTCTGGAAGCAGCGCTGGGGCTCCGTGCCGGCCATGGCCGCGATCACTTCGATCATGCGGGCCCAGCAGATCCTGCTCGGCCAGGTCGACGCGGTCGTGAAGCCCTACGGGCTCACCTTCGCGCGCTACGAGGCCCTGGTGCTGCTGACCTTCTCCCGGGCGGGCGAGCTGCCGATGTCGAAGATCGGCGAGCGTCTGATGGTGCACCCCACCTCGGTGACCAACACCGTGGACCGCCTGGTCACCGCGGGCCTGGTGGCCAAGCGGCCCAACCCCAACGACGGGCGCGGCACCCTCGCCTCGATCACCGACAAGGGCCGCGAGGTCGTGGAGTCGGCCACGCGCGACCTGATGGCGATGGACTTCGGCCTCGGGGTGTACGACGCCGAGGAGTGCGGGGAGATCTTCCGCATGTTGCGGCCGCTGCGGGTGGCGGCGGAGGACTTCGCCGACGAGCGGGACGAGCAGGGCGAGCCGGCCGGGCGGGACCGGGCGGACGCGTAGCCGGGCGGGCGACACGGCGGGCAACTCCAGGGCGGGGCGGCGAAGATCGCCCCGGATCGTGCCGTTACGCTCGACGCATGAAACAAAGCGTGCTGACCCGCTACCGCGCCATGGCCTACGTCACGGGTGTGCTGCTCCTCCTCCTGACGATCGGCATGATCGCCAAATACGGGCTGGACATGGACGTCTCGGGTCCGGTCCGCGTCATCGCCATCGCGCACGGCTGGCTGTTCGTCGTGTACCTGGTCTTCGCCTTCGACATGGCCTCCAAGGCCAAGTGGCCGTTCGGCCGGCTGGTGTGGACGCTGGTCGCGGGCACGATCCCACTGGCCGCGTTCTTCGTCGAGCGCAAGGCCACGCGTGACCTGGAGCCGCTGGTCGCGGCTCAGGCCGGCCCCGTGCGGGCCTGACGCCACCGCGACACCCCGCCCCGGACACCCCCCTTGTGTCCGGGGCTCTCTTGCGCGAAAATTTAGTAGGACGTCCTAGTAAATTTTCTTCTCGCTTGGCGCGGGGACCCGACAGAGGCGGACGGCACCACATGGACGCAAGTGCGATCGAGGCGGGACGCAGCCGCTGGCAGGCCCGGTTCGACAAGGCCCGCAAGCGCGACGCCGACTTCACCACGCTCTCGGGCGACGACGTCGAGCCGGTCTACGGCCCCCGCGAGGGGGACACGTACGCGGGTTTCGAGCGCATCGGCTGGCCCGGCGAGTACCCCTTCACGCGCGGGCTGTACGCGACCGGCTACCGCGGCCGCACCTGGACGATCCGGCAGTTCGCCGGCTTCGGCAACGCCGAGCAGACCAACGAGCGCTACAAGATGATCCTCGCCAACGGTGGGGGCGGCCTCTCGGTGGCCTTCGACATGCCCACCCTCATGGGCCGCGACTCCGACGACCCGCGCTCCCTGGGCGAGGTCGGCCACTGCGGCGTCGCCATCGACTCCGCCGCCGACATGGAGATCCTCTTCAAGGACATCCCGCTCGGCGACGTCACCACGTCCATGACCATCAGCGGCCCGGCCGTCCCGGCCTTCTGCATGTACCTCGTGGCCGCCGAGCGCCAGGGCGTCGACACGTCGGTGCTCAACGGCACCCTGCAGACGGACATCTTCAAGGAGTACATCGCGCAGAAGGAGTGGCTCTTCCAGCCCGAGCCCCACCTGCGCCTGATCGGCGACCTGATGGAGCACTGCGCGCGTTCCATCCCCGCCTACAAGCCGCTGTCCGTCTCCGGCTACCACATCCGTGAGGCGGGGGCGACGGCCGCGCAGGAGCTCGCCTACACCCTCGCGGACGGCTTCGGCTACGTGGAGCTGGGCCTCTCCCGCGGCCTGGACGTCGACGTCTTCGCGCCCGGCCTGTCGTTCTTCTTCGACGCGCACGTCGACTTCTTCGAGGAGATCGCCAAGTTCCGCGCCGCCCGCCGCATCTGGGCCCGCTGGATGAAGGAGGTCTACGGCGCGAAGACCGACAAGGCCCAGTGGCTGCGCTTCCACACCCAGACCGCGGGCGTCTCGCTGACCGCCCAGCAGCCGTACAACAACGTCGTCCGCACGGCCGTGGAGGCGCTGGCCGCCGTGCTCGGCGGCACCAACTCCCTGCACACCAACGCCCTCGACGAGACCCTCGCCCTGCCCAGCGAGCAGGCCGCCGAGATCGCGCTGCGCACCCAGCAGGTGCTGATGGAGGAGACGGGCGTGGCCAACGTCGCCGACCCGCTGGGCGGCTCCTGGTACGTCGAACAGCTCACCGACCGCATCGAGGCCGACGCCGAGAAGATCTTCGAGCAGATCAAGGAGCGCGGCCTGCGGGCGCACCCCGACGGGAAGCACCCCATCGGGCCCATCACGTCCGGCATCCTGCGCGGCATCGAGGACGGCTGGTTCACGGGCGAGATCGCCGAGAGCGCCTTCCGCTACCAGCAGGCCCTGGAGAAGGGCGCCAAGCGTGTCGTCGGCGTCAACTGCCACGACGGCTCGGTCACCGGCGACCTGGAGATCCTGCGCGTCAGCCACGAGGTGGAGCGCGAGCAGGTCCGCGTCCTCGCCGACCGCAAGGCCGAGCGCGACGACGCGAAGGTCCGCGCCTCCCTCGACGCCATGCTGGCCGCCGCCCGCGACGGCTCGAACATGATCGGCCCCATGCTGGAGGCGGTACGGGCCGAAGCCACGCTGGGTGAGATCTGCGGCGTCCTGCGGGACGAGTGGGGGACGTACACGGAGCCGCCGGGCTTCTGACGCCCCGCGCTCAGACGGACGAACCGGTCGCGCGGGATCCCGCGCGACCGGTTCGTCCGTCTGAGCGCCACGTCCCGCCCCGGGGCCGCGCGCCTACGCGTCCGGGGCCCGGCCCCCGGCGGCCCCGGGCACCGCCACCGCCGTCAGGCCCCCCACCAGCAGGGCCGTGAAGCCGCGTGCCCACTCCGCGTCCACCGGTTCCGCGCTGACCAGCGTGCGGTGGACGACCGCGCCCGCGATGACGTCGAAGATCAGGTCCGCGGTGCGCGCGGCGGCCGCGCCGTCCTCCTCGCGCGGCAGCTCGCCGCGCAGTTGCGCGCGTTCGCGGCCGAGCAGGACCAGGGACTTCTGACGGTCGACGATCGCGGAGCGGATGCGGTCGCGCAGGGCGTCGTCCCGGGTCGACTCCGCCACCACGGCCATCAGTGCCGTCTTCGTCTCCGGGCGTTCCAGCAGGGCCGCGAACTGGAGGACGACGCCCTCGACGTCCGCGTGCAGACTGCCGCGGTCCGGCAGTTCGAGGTGCTCGTCGAAGAGAGCCGCCACCGCGTCCACGACCAGCTCGTTCTTGCCCGCCCAGCGGCGGTAGAGGGTCGTCTTGGCCACGCCGGCGCGGGCCGCCACGTCCCCCAGGGTCAGCTTTCCCCAGCCGAGTTCGACCAGCGCCGCACGCGTCGCGGTGAGGATCGCGCGGTCGGCGTCCGCGCTGCGCGGCCGGCCCGTGCGGCTGGCGCCGGGGCGGCGCGCGGGGGAGGGGGCGGAGGTCATGGCAGCGACCTTACCGCCGAGTAGGGCAAGAAGCGGGCCCGGGAATGTGAGCCAGATCACCGGGCGTGCCGACCGCTGAAGCCGGGGATCCAGTTACGCTACGACTCGTAGCGTAAGAGCGACAACCACGGACGCCTGGTGGGGACCCGGCGTCGACAGCGAACCGCTACAGGTTCAGGGTTTCACGGTACGGAATCACGCTGAGGGCGCACTTTTTCCGATCACCGGCGCTGAGGGGGGAGGATGGGCCCATGCAGCCACGGAACATGTCCATGAGTGGAGTGGTCGACCTCGCCGCGGTGAAGGCGGCCGGGGAGGCGAAGCAGAAGGCCGAGCAGGCGCGGGCCGAAGCGGCGCGCCAGGGCGGCGTGCCGGGTGCCGGCGCGGGCCCCCTGGTCTTCGACGTCGACGAGGCGGGCTTCGAGCTCGACGTCCTGCAGCGCTCCGCCGAAGTGCCCGTCGTCATCGACTTCTGGGCCGACTGGTGCGAGCCCTGCAAGCAGCTCGGCCCGCTGCTGGAGCGGCTGGCCCAGGAGTACGCCGGCCGGTTCGTCCTCGCCAAGGTCGACGTCGAGGCCAATCAGCTGCTGTTCCAGCAGTTCGGCGTGCAGTCCATCCCGGCGGTCTTCGCGGTGGTGGCCGGGCAGGCCCTGCCACTCTTCCAGGGTGCCGCGCCCGAGGCGCAGGTCCGGCAGGTGCTGGACCAGCTCGTCGCGGTGGCCGAGCAGCGCTTCGGCATCGTCGGCGCCCCGGCCGGGGAGGGCGAGGGCGTCCCGGCGGCGCCGCAGGCTCCCGCGACCCCGTACGACTCCGCGCTGGGCGCCGCGCACGACGCGCTGGACGCCGGTGACCTGGGCGGCGCCGTCCGGGCCTACAAGAACGTGCTGTCCGACGACCCGGGCAACCCCGAGGCGAAGCTGGGCCTGGCCCAGGCCGAGCTGTTGCAGCGGGTCCAGGGCATGGACCCCCAGCAGGTCCGCAAGGCGGCCGCCGACGCGCCGGGCGACGCCCGGGCGCAGATCGCCGCGGCGGACCTGGATCTGGCCGGCGGTCACGTCCAGGACGCCTTCGGCCGGCTGATCGAGGCGGTGAAGCGGACCGCGGGCGAGGACCGCGACGCGGCCCGGGTTCGGCTGCTGGAGCTGTTCGAGGTCATCGGTCCCGACGACCCGCGGGTGACGGCCGCGCGCACCGCGCTGTCGCGCGCCCTGTTCTGAGGCGCCCCCGCACGGAACCTCATCCCTCCTGTGTCCCAGGGGACACAGGGCCTCACTTTGCCAAATCTTGGTAAACGGGGCATCGGTTACTGCGAGTAAGAAGAACCCGGACCTTCGTCCGGGTTCTTCGCTTTTTCCCCCCTCGTGTCCGGACACGCTCCGGTGCTCCTCGGCGGTCCGGCGATGCGGACCGGACTCCCTTCGGTTATCCGCCCGTTACTCGCCAGTAATCAACCTCTTGTGCCCCGGCCGCGAATGCACCACGATCGGCCGCACGCTCGGTCCATCCCCGCGCCCGGCATCCGGTCGGCGCGCGGGTTCGTGGGTCCCCACCGAGCAGCCGGTGCGGCGACAGCCGGGCCGGCTCCCGGGGCAGGGGGGTCTCCGCCGAGGCGGAGCCTGCCCCCGAGGCCGTGTGAGCGCACGGTCAGTGGTTGTCGCTCGGGGGTGAACGCCGGTGTGTATCGGGCGCGGTTGGCGCCGTCTCACGCGACGGCGCTCTTCTTCCCGAGGACGTAGCTCTTCTCCCATTCCGGGCACGGGCGCACAGCGCGTGCCGGGGGTGTACGTCCGAGAAGGAGGAAAGTCGTGAAGTCCCAGACTCGTGGTGGGACCAGATGGCGGCGGTTCGCCGTCGTCATGGTGCCGAGCGTCGCGGCAACGGCCGCGATAGGCGTGGCCCTCGCGCAGGGCGCGCTGGCGGCGTCGTTCAGTGTGTCGGGCCAGCAGTTCCAGGTGACGGCCAAGCGGCTGCACGGCAAGGGGTTCGTGCAGTACGGCGCGAACGACGTCACCAAGAACGGGAACAAGCCCGTCGCGGTCGTCGGCATCAACGAGGCGGAGATCACCAACCTCTGCCAGGCGGTGACCATCCCGACGCCGTTCGGCGACGTGTCGATGAAGCTGACGGCCGGCGAGGGCGGCAAGCAGGTGGAGGCGACGAAGCTCTTCATCGACGCCGACGACCTCTCGGCCAACGCCACGTTCACCAACGTGGACATCGGTGTGGCGGTCGATGCCACGAACAAGGGGCCGGGCCCCGCCACGCCGGGCAAGGACGGCCGCGGTGCGTACGTACCGGGTTCGTTCGCGCAGCAGGCGGACGAGGTGGAGTTCACCGACGTCAACCAGCGCGCCTGGGCGACCTCGGCGGGTACGTTCACCCTTCCCGGTCTCCACATGGGCGTCAGCATGGGTGCCGCCAAGTGCCCCAACTGACGCGCTGAACGGACGGGTGCGGGGCGGCGGGCCGTCCTCCCGTGCCCGTACGTCCCCGCCGCAGCACGCGTCACCGATTCGCCAGTCCCGAGGAGCTGTACACCATGAGCGCCGACACGCGACCACGGCTGTTCGACACTCTCGGCCGTACCCGCAGTTCATTCTGGGACTGGCGGGGCCGACGGCCTTTCTGGGGCGGGTTGTTGTGCATCCTGGCCGGCGTCCCGATCATGTACATCCCGTACCAGACCATGACGCTGGGCGACCTGCACATCCGCCTGGCCACCACGGCCGGAGCCGGCTCGCTGATCATCGGCGTGCTGCTGATCGTGCTCGGCCTGACCATGTGGTTCCAGCCGCAGTCGCGGGTCTTCGCGGGGGTCGCCGCGATCCTGCTCGCCCTGGTCTCACTGGTCGTCTCGAACTTCGGGGCGTTCCTGGTCGGCTTCCTGCTCGCCCTCGTCGGCGGTGGCCTGGGGGTGTCCTGGATGCCGGGCAAGCCGCTGCCCGAAGCACCCGCTGAGAAGACCGCCGGGAGCCCCAGTGCCGACTGACGAGGAACACGAGAGCGGCGGCCCGGAGGGCCTCGCGAGAACGACCCCCCGGCATGCCGCCCCGCGCAGACCGCTGCTGGCCCGGCTGCACATGCCGGCCGGCAAGGCGGTCGCCCTGGCGGCCATGCCCGGCGCCGTCCTGATGGGCATGGGCCTGACCCCGACCCTGGCCTCGGCCAAGCCGCCGTCGCCGGGCCAGCTCTTCGAAGGGGCGTGCGCCCCGGCACCGGACGGCGCCGACCAGCCGAGCCCGGGGGCGAGCACGTCGCCCACGCCGTCGCCGGGGGCGTCGACGCCGTCGGCGAAGCCCGAGGACGCGCAGAAGGCGGACGAGGCGGAGAAGCCCGGCGAGGGTGACAAGGCCGAGAAGACCGAGACGGCCGACAAGGCCGGGACGGCGGCGAAGCCGGAGGCCGCGGGCAAGCCGTCCCCGGCCGGTACGCCCGGCGTCGCGAAGCCCGCACCGGCGCCGTCGGCGCCCACCGCCTCGCCGACCCCGTCCGCGGCCAAGCCGGGAAGCATCCTGGACCCGCTGGGCCTGGGCGACAAGCTCCACGACGTCCTCAGTGGCGTCACGGGCGGCGGCGCGAAGCCGGCCCCCGCGCCGTCCGCGTCACCCAAGCCGTCCACGGCGCCGTCCGCGTCCGCCGCGGCGCCCGGCAAGGCGAAGGACGCGCCCAAGGTGGCCCCCACGCCCGGTGGTTCCGCCGGGCCGGGCGTCGTCCCGAAGCCGTCCGGGTCCCCGTCCCCGTCCGCCTCTCCCTCGGCCTCCGCCTCCGCGTCGCCGTCGCCGAGCCCGTCCGCCTCCGGCAGCCCCGGCGAGCTTCCGCCGTGTCCCAAGGGCACGGTCGTGGACGAGAACGAGCACCGGGCCTTCCCGAACCAGCCGTGGTACCTGGAGGCGAGCAAGCTCACCCTGCACGGTCTGACCTATGAGGGCGTCAAGCGGATCAGGACGGTGAACGGGGAGCAGAAGTCCGTTCTGAAGTTCACGGCGGACATGCTGGAGATCCAGGACCTGCACCAGATCGTGAACAGCCAGGGCCGGCAGTACCACGTGACCGGCAAGGGGACGAACTCCACGGTCTCCGGCGGCAGGATCACGATGTACACGGAGGAGCTGAAGGGCAATCTGCTCGGGCTGATCCCGTCGACGCAGTCGCCGACGAGTGTGCCGCCGCTGATACCCGGGCTGAAGCTGCCGATTCCGATCTTCTTCACGAACGTCAAGATCCGTCAGGCGGGCCAGTTCGGCGGGACGCTGCACATCCCGAACCTGCACCAGTACCTGACTGAAGGAACGTATCCCTAGACGCTGACCTCGGGCTTCGCGGACCCGGATACGCGGAAGGCGCCGGACGGGCTGGAGATCCAGCCCGTCCGGCGCCTTCCACGCGTCAGCGGCTCTCGCCGCCCAGGTGGTGGACCCGGACCATGTTGGTCGTGCCCGGGACGCCGGGCGGGGAGCCGGCGGTGATGATCATGGTGTCGCCGGCGTTGTAGCGCTGGAGCTTCAGCAGCTCGGCGTCGACCAGGTCGACCATCGCGTCGGTGTTGTCCACGTGCGGCACGACGTACGTCTCCACGCCCCAGCTCAGCGTGAGCTGGTTGCGGGTCGAGGCGTCCGTGGTGAAGGCCAGGATGGGCTGGGCCGCGCGGTAGCGGGACAGGCGGCGGGCGGTGTCACCGGACTTGGTGAAGGCGACCAGCGACTTGGCGCCCAGGAAGTCCGCGATCTCGCACGCGGCGCGGGCCACGGAACCGCCCTGCGTGCGCGGCTTCTTGCCCGGCACCAGCGGCTGGAGGCCCTTGGAGAGCAGCTCCTGCTCGGCCGCCTCGACGATGCGGGACATCGTCTTGACCGTCTCGATCGGGTAGGCGCCGACCGACGACTCCGCGGAGAGCATGACCGCGTCCGCACCGTCCAGGATCGCGTTGGCGACGTCGGACGCCTCGGCGCGCGTCGGGCGCGAGTTGGTGATCATCGACTCCATCATCTGGGTCGCGACGATCACCGGCTTGGCGTTGCGGCGGCACATCTCGATGAGGCGCTTCTGCACCAGCGGGACGCGCTCCAGCGGGTACTCCACGGCCAGGTCGCCACGGGCCACCATCACACCGTCGAAGGCCATGACGACCTCGGCCATGTTCTCGACGGCCTGCGGCTTCTCGACCTTGGCGATGACCGGCACCCGGCGGCCCACCTCGTCCATGACGCGGTGCACGTCGCGCACGTCGGCGGCGTCGCGGACGAAGGACAGCGCGACCATGTCGCAGCCCATCGCGAGCGCGAACTTGAGGTCCTCGATGTCCTTCTCGGACAGCGCCGGGACGTTCACCGCCGCACCGGGCAGGTTGATGCCCTTGTGGTCGGAGATGACGCCGCCCTCGATGACGATCGTCTTGACCCGGGCGCCGTCGACCTCGGTGACGCGCAGCTCGACGTTGCCGTCGTTGATCAGGACCTGGTCGCCCTTGACGACGTCGCCGGGCAGGCCCTTGTAGGTCGTGCCGCAGATCGTCTTGTCGCCGGGGACGTCCTCGGTGGTGATGACGAACTCGTCACCGCGCACCAGCTCCACCGGGCCGTCCGCGAAGGTCTCCAGGCGGATCTTCGGGCCCTGGAGGTCGGCCAGCACGCCGACCGCCCGGCCGGTCTCCTCCGAGGCCTTGCGGAGGCGGTGGTACCGCTCCTCGTGCTCCGAGTGGGTCCCGTGGCTCATGTTGAAGCGGGCCACGTTCATACCGGCCTCGATCAGCGTCTTCAGCTGGTCGAAGGAGTCGACGGCAGGGCCCAGGGTGCAGACGATTTTGGAACGGCGCATGGGGCAGATCCTATCGGTTTGTTTCGGAGCGGAATATTCGAGCTGTGGGAACGACCAAGGAAAGGCCGGCGATCAAGAGCTGACCAGCGCGTACGTCTGGGTGGCGATCTCCAGCTCCTCGTCCGTCGGGACCACGGCGACCGCGACCCGGGCGTACTCGGGGGAGATCAGCCGCGCCTCGCCGGAGCGGATCTCGTTGAGACCGGCGTCCACGACCAGCCCCAGCTCCTCCAGACCGGCTACGGCGGCCTCCCGCACGGGCGCCGCGTTCTCGCCCACGCCGGCGGTGAAGGCCACGGCGTCGACCTTGCCGAGGACCGCGTAGTAGGCGCCGATGTACTTCTTCAGCCGGTGCACGTAGATGTCGAAGGCGAGTGCCGCCCGCTCGTCGCCCTCGTCGATGCGCCGGCGGATCTCGCGCATGTCGTTGTCGCCGCACAGTCCGATGAGACCGCTCTTCTTGTTCAGGAGCGAGTCGATCTCGTCGACGGACATGCCGGCGTTGCGCGCCAGGTGGAAGATCACCGCGGGGTCGACGTCACCCGAGCGGGTGCCCATGACCAGGCCCTCCAGCGGGGTCAGGCCCATCGAGGTGTCGACGCAGCGGCCGCCCTCGACCGCCGAGGCGGACGCGCCGTTGCCCAGGTGCAGCACGATGACGTTGACCTCGGAGGGGTCCTTGCCCAGCAGCTCGGCCGTGGCGCGGGAGACGTACGCGTGGGAGGTGCCGTGGAAGCCGTAGCGGCGCACCCGGTGCGCGTCGGCCGTCTCGACGTCGATGGCGTACCGGGCGGCGGCCTCCGGCATCGTCGTGTGGAAGGCGGTGTCGAAGACGGCGACCTGCGGGAGGTCGGGGCGCAGCGCCTGGGCGGTGCGGATGCCGGTGATGTTGGCGGGGTTGTGCAGCGGCGCGACCGGGATCAGCCGCTCGATCTCCGCCATGACCTCGTCCGTGACGACGGTCGGCTCGGTGAACTTCTTGCCGCCGTGCACCACGCGGTGCCCGATGGCGGCCAGCTCCGGCGAGTCCAGGCCCAGGCCGTCGGCGGCCAGCTCCTCGGCGACGGCGCCCAGGGCGGCGGCGTGGTCGGCGATGGGCTCCAGGCGCTCGCGCTTCTCGCCGCCCGTGGCGAGCGGGGTGTGCGCCAGCCGTGAGGTCTCCTCGCCGATGCGCTCGACCAGGCCGACGGCCAGCCGGGCGCCGTCGGCCATGTCGAGCAGCTGGTACTTGACGGACGAGGAGCCGGAGTTGAGGACGAGGACGCGGGTGGCGTTGGCAGACATAGGGCTTTCCGGTTGCGGGGGTGGTGGGGGAGCGTTGAGGGTCGGTGGCCGGCGGGGCCGGGGCGGCGTGCCCCGGCCCGGCGTCCGCGTCAGGGTTCCGTGCGCTCGCCGCGCTGCTCGCCCTGGGCCTGGATGGCGGTGATGGCGACGGTGTTGACGATGTCCTGCACCAGCGCGCCGCGGGAGAGGTCGTTGACGGGTTTGCGCAGGCCCTGGAGGACCGGGCCGACGGCGACGGCGCCGGCCGAGCGCTGCACGGCCTTGTAGGTGTTGTTGCCGGTGTTGAGGTCCGGGAAGACCAGCACCGTGGCCTTGCCGGCCACCTCGGAGCCGGGGAGCTTGGTCTGCGCGACGGCCGGGTCCACGGCGGCGTCGTACTGGATGGGGCCCTCGACGAGGAGGTCCGGGCGGCGCTCGCGCACCAGCTCGGTGGCCTTGCGGACCTTGTCGACGTCCGCGCCGGAGCCGGAGGTGCCGGTGGAGTACGACAGCATCGCGATCCGCGGCTCCACGCCGAACTGGGTGGCGGTCGCGGCGGACTGGATGGCGATGTCCGCGAGCTGCTCGGCGTTCGGGTCTGGGTTGACCGCGCAGTCGCCGTAGACGAGGACCCGGTCGGCCAGGCACATGAAGAAGACCGAGGAGACGATCTGCGCGCCGGGCGCGGTCTTGATGATCTCGAAGGCGGGGCGGATGGTCGCGGCGGTGGAGTGGACCGCGCCCGAGACCATGCCGTCGGCCAGGCCCTCCTGGACCATCAGGGTGCCGAAGTAGGAGACGTCGGCGACCACGTCGTGGGCCAGCTCGACGGTCATGCCCTTGTGGGCGCGCACCTTGGCGTAGATCTCGGCGAAGCGGTCGCGCAGCGGCGAGGTCTGCGGGTCGATGAGCTGCGCGTCGGCCAGGTCGATGCCCAGCTCGGCGGCGCGCTTGCGGATGGCCTCCTCCTCGCCCAGCAGGATCAGGTCGCACACGTCGCGGCGCAGCAGCACGTCGGCGGCGCGCAGCACGCGCTCCTCGGTGCCCTCGGGCAGGACGACGCGGCGGCGGGCGGAGCGGGACCGCTCGATCAGCTCGTGCTCGAACATCATCGGCGTGACGCGGCCGGAGCGGGCCACGGAGATCCGGTCGGTCAGCTCGGCCACGTCGACGTGCCGCTCGAAGAGGCCCAGCGCGGTCTCGGCCTTGCGCGGCGAGGACGTCTCCAGCTTGCCCTCGACCGCGAACAGCTCGGCCGCGGTCGGGAAGGAGCCGCCCGGCACCGAGACGACCGGGGTGCCCGGGGCCAGCCGGCCCGCGAGCGCCAGGATGTCCGGGCCCGGCCGCTCGTCCAGGGTCAGCAGCACGCCCGCGATGGGCGGGGCGCCGGCGCTGTGCGCGGCGAGCGCGCCGACGATCAGGTCCACGCGGTCGCCGGGGGTGACCACCAGGCAGCCCTCGGTCAGGGCGGGCAGGAAGACCGGCAGCATGGCGCCGCCGAAGACGAAGTCCTTGGCGTCGCGCGAGAGCCCGGCGTCGTCGCCCAGCAGCACCTCGGCGCCCAGCTTCTGCACGATCTGGCGCACGGTGGGCGCCGAGAGCGAGGGGTCCTCCGGCAGCGCGTAGCAGGGCACCGGCAGGCTCGCCGAGAGCCGCTCGGCGACGGCCTCGCGGTCGGCCGGGGCGATGCGGTTGACGACCAGGGCGACGACGTCGCAGCCCAGCGTCTCGTAGGCGCGGTAGGCGTTGCGGGCCTCGGCGCGCACGGACTCGGCCGACTGCTCCTGGCCGCCGACGACCGTGATGACGGAGGCGGCGAACTCGTTCGCCAGGCGCGCGTTCAGGGCGAGCTCGTCGGGGAGGGTGGTGCCGGCGAAGTCGGTGCCGAGCACGACGACGTACTCGTAGTCGCGGGCGACGGCGTGGAAGCGCTCGACGAGGCGGGAGACCAGCTCGTCCGTGCCGCGCTCGGCCTGGAGGTCGGCCGCCTCGCCGTAGGTCATGCCGACGACGCTCTCCGCGGACTGGGTCAGCCGGTAGCGCGACCGCAGCAGGTCGAAGAGGCGGTCGGGCCCGTCACCGTGGAAGAGGGGGCGGAAGACGCCCACCCGGTCCACATGGCGGGTGAGGAGCTCCATGACTCCCAGCTCGATGACCTGGCGCCCGTCGCCCCGGTCGGTCCCGGTCACGTACACGCTGCGCGTCACGCGTGCTCTCCTTGATCCTTTGCCGTGATCTGTCTCTGAAAAATACCCGTTAGGGTGGGCTTTACCTCTTGACAATACCTGCGGTCGTGGATAAGGCGCTCGTCAGGAGGGTGGCGGTGGAGTGTGCGGCACTACCTACCGGGCCGTGAAACAATCGATCCGGCTCACAGGTACCAGTAGCGAGCAGGAGACACAGCACGATGCGCATCGGAGTCCTCACCGCGGGCGGCGACTGCCCTGGTCTGAACGCCGTCATCCGCTCGGTGGTGCACCGGGCCGTCGTCGGCCACGGTGACGAGGTCATCGGCTTCGAGGACGGCTTCAAGGGCCTGCTCGACGGCCGCCACCGCAAGCTCGACCTGGACGCCGTCAGCGGCATCCTGGCCCGTGGCGGCACCATCCTCGGCTCCTCCCGCCTGGAACGCGCCCGGTTGCGCGAGGCCTGCGAGAGCTCCAAGGAACTCGCCCGTGAATACGGCATCGACGTCCTCATCCCCATCGGCGGCGAGGGCACGCTGACCGCCGCCCGGATGCTCTCGGACGCCGGCCTGCCCGTCGTCGGTGTGCCCAAGACCATCGACAACGACATCTCCTCCACGGACCGCACCTTCGGTTTCGACACCGCCGTCGGGGTCGCCACCGAGGCCATCGACCGTCTCAAGACCACCGCCGAGTCCCACCAGCGGGTGATGGTCGTCGAGGTCATGGGCCGCCACGCCGGCTGGATCGCCCTGGAGTCCGGCATGGCCGGCGGCGCCCACGGCATCTGCCTCCCCGAGCGCGCCTTCGACCCGGCCGATCTCGCCTCCATGGTCGAGGAGCGCTTCGCCCGGGGCAAGAAGTTCGCCGTCATCTGTGTCGCCGAGGGCGCGCACCCCGCCGAGGGGACGATGGACTACAAGAAGGGCGCCATAGACCAGTTCGGTCACGAGCGCTTCGCCGGCATCGGCACCAAGCTCGCCGGCGAGCTGGAGCGCCGCCTGGGCAAGGAGGCCCGCCCGGTCATCCTCGGCCACGTCCAGCGCGGCGGCACGCCCACCGCGTACGACCGCGTCCTCGCCACCCGCTTCGGCTGGCACGCCGTCGAGGCCGCGCACCGGGGCGACTTCGGCAAGATGACCGCGCTCAAGGGCACCGACATCCGCATGGTGCCGCTGGCGGAGGCGACCACCGAGCTCAAGCGCGTCCCCGAGAACCGGATGGACGAGGCCGAGTCGGTCTTCTAGCCCGGCCCGTACACCGTCGCCGTACACACGGCACAGCGCAGCGCCCCGACCGGGAAACCGGTCGGGGCGCTGCGCTGTGCCATACGTACGGTTCGGTCAGGGCGGGGACGCGACGGTGGTGCGGGCCACCCCCTGGGGGAGCACCCCCTGGGGGGAGGCGGCCACCACCGTTCTGCGTCCTTACTGCGCCCCGATCGACTCCAGCACGTCGAGCTTCGCCGCCCTGCGGGCCGGCCAGACCGCGGCGAGGACGCCCACGGCGAGGGCCAGCAGCAGGAACAGCCCGATGCGCGCCCACGGCACGACCATCGTGTACTGGGGGAAGGACGAGCGCAGCAGATGGCCGCCGGACCAGGCGAGGAAGACGCCGACCCCGACGCCGAGCACCGCGCCGAACATCGCGATCATCACGGACTCCAGCCGGACCATCCGCTTGACCTCGCGCCGCGCCAGCCCGATAGCGCGCAGCATCCCGATCTCGCGGGTCCGCTCGAAGACCGACATGGCCAGGGTGTTGACGACGCCGATGACCGCGATGACCACGGCCATGCCCAACAGGCCGTACATCAGATAGAGGACGTCGTCGATGTCGCCGGCCTCGGAGCGGCGCAGGTCGTCCTGGCTCTGCACCTTGATGAGCGGGTTGCCGCCGAGCGTCTCCTTGATCTTCTCCGGCAGGCTGTCCGCCCGGCCGGGGGCGGCCTTCAGCAGGACCGCCTCGTCACGCACCTTGTCCAGGTGCGGGTCGAGGAGGGCCGTGGAGGTGAGGACGTCGCTGAGGACGTCGTTCTCCGCGTAGACGGCCACGACGCGGGGGCCGGCCTGCTTGCCGTCGTAGAACGCCATCGGCAGCGTGGCGCCGACCTTCAGGCCGTGCTCACGGGCGTAGGTGTCGGAGACGGCGACGGCGGTGGTGCCGCGCACGTCGGTGAGCGAGCCGTCGACCGCGCGCACGTCGGTGACCGAGGGCAGGGCCCGCGGGTCGGCGGCGGTGGCCAGCGCGGGCCGCTCCTGCGACTGGAAGCCGGTCGTGCGCAGGGCGACCGCCGTGGCGACGCCGGGCTGCCCGGACAGGGTCCTGGCGATCTCGGGGGAGAGGCCGGAGAGGCCCGCGGAGGTGACCTTGTAGTCGGCGGTCAGGTCCTGCTGGCCCATCCGCGCCACGCCCCGGTCCGCCGAGACCGCGGCGACGGTCAGGCCGGTGATCAGCGTGAGGCCGATCATCAGGGCGGAGGCGGTGGCGGCCGTGCGGCGCGGGTTGCGCAGCGCGTTCTCCCGGGCCAGCTTGCCGCTGACGCCCGCCAGCCGCACGGCGAGCCGGCCGCAGAGGTTCACGAACGGGCGGGAGAGCAGCGGCGCGAGGACGATGACACCCGCGAGGGTGAGCGCCGAGCCCGCCATCGCGAACTGCAGACCGCTGCTGTTCTTGAACGTGGTGACGTACAGCATGAGCGCGATCCCCGCGCCCGTGAGCACGGCGCCGAGGGCGTTGCGCACCACCAGGCTGCGGACGGCCGGCGGCTGCTCCACGGCGGCCAGCGCCTCGACGGGTGCGATCTTCGCCGCCTTGCGGGACGGCAGCCACGCCGCGAGCACGGTCACCACGACGCCGACGCCCAGGGCGGACAGCGCGGCCTCCGGCTTGAGGACCAGCGGGCCGTCCGGCAGGCTCGCGCCGGTCGTGTTCAGCACCGGGCGCAGGCCGACGGCGATGCCGAGGCCGAGGAGGAACCCGGCGGCGGAGGCGACGAGGCCCAGCACACCGGCCTCGATCAGCACCGAGCGCACCACCTGGCGGCGGGAGGCGCCCACGGCCCGCAGCAGCGCGATCTCACGGGTGCGCTGGGCGATGAGCATGGTGAAGGTGTTGGCGATGATGAAGACGCCGACGAAGAGCGAGATGCCCGCGAACACCAGGAAGGTCTTGCGGATCGCGCTGGTGTCCGCGTCGATCATCTTGGCCTCGGTGGCGGCCAGCTGCTTGCCGCTCCGGGCCTCGAACGTCTTCGGCAGCGCCTCGCGCACCTGGGCCGTCAGCCGAGCCTGGTCGGTGCCGGGGGTGGCGGAGACGACGAGCTCGCTGAACTCGCCGGGCTTGCCGAAGAGTTTCTGCGCCGTCGCCGTGTCGAACAGCGCGAGGCTTCCGCCGGCGCTCACGCGCGGGTCGCCGGTCCTGACGACGCCGACGAGCTTCTTGGTCATGACCGGGCCGTCGACGGCCAGCCGTACGGTGCCGCCGACCTCGACGCCGGCCTTGCGGGCCGACTTCGCGTCCAGGGCGATCTCGCCCTCGGCGGCCGGGCCCCGGCCCCGCACCAGCGGGTAGCGGCTGTCCTTGCCGTCCTTGCCGGGCGCGTAGTTGGCGCCGGTGCTGCCCCAGTCGTTGCCGACGGGTTCGTTGTGCTTGTCCGCGACCATCGCGGTGCCGGTGACGGAGGGGCGGACGGAGGCCACACCGGGCAGCGAAACGATTTTGTCGACGGCGCGGGAGTCGAGCCGGTCCTGGTCCCGGGTGTCGGGGCCGGCGCTGCCGGAGGTCACGGAGACGGCCACGTCGGCGAGGTTCTGGGCCATCTTGTTGCGGTAGGCGCTGTCGACGGAGTCGCTGAAGACGAGCGTGCCGGAGACGAAGGCCGTGCCGAGGAGGACCGCGAGCGCGGTCATCATCAGCCGGGTCTTGTGCGCGAGGAGGTTGCGCAGAGCGGTACGGAACATGGAGGTCGGTCAGTCCTGGGGTTCGGGTCCGGCGGGGATCAGGGCGCTGATCAGCTCGTACGGCCCTTGGCGTCGAACGCCTTCATACGGTCCAGCACCGCGTCGGCCGTCCTTCCCATTCTTGGTGCGGGCGGTCCGCGAAACGTCAGCTGGACGGGCGGAATGCGACGCCGGACGTTGGTCCTGGGGTGCCATGGGGCCGTGCTACTTCAGACGGACCCCGTCATCCCCGGGACGCATGGTGACCCGTGGGGGTGAAGGAGGTGGCTCCCGATGCCGTGGTCGGCCTATGGTGCGACTATGACGGCAACGACGACGATTCAGGTCTCCCGGAAGACCCGTGATCACCTCGCCGAACTCGCCAAGGAGCGAGGCATGAACATCGGCCAGCTGGTCGAGGCCCTGGCCGCGGAGCAGCCGACTGCCGCGGAACGCGCGGAGCGGCTCGCCGCTGCTCGTGAGCACGTACGCGAAGTGATCGGCCTCGACATCAGCGACGAGGAGTTCGATCAGGCGCCGGACATCCTCGGCAACATCTACAAGATCGCCGCAGACAAGGCCAGGGTCGCGCGGAGCGACGCTGCGTGATCATCCTGGACACCTCTGCCACGCTCGCCCTCGTGCAGGGGCACAAAACCCTCAATCTCCTCGCGGTCAACATGACGCGCACAGGCGACCAACTGGTCATTCCCGCGCTGTGCCTCATGCAGGCCGAAGCCGAAGACGTCGGGGCCTCACGTCGGGCGCTCGGCCTCCCTTGTGTCACTGTCGACAACCTCGCCATGACCGCCGCTGTCAGCGTCGGCAAGATGATCCGCGACGGCTACGGCGGTCCGGACACCTGCCATGCCCTGTACTGCGCCCTGCCGCGAGCCGAATTCACCGGCATGTCCATCCTGCTGACCGGTCACGAGGACGCCTACCCGCCCGGCGTGGTCACCGTGGACATCGACTCACCCGGCATGCTGGGCTTCTCCTGACCCGGCCTATCCCTTCACCGCGCCTCCGAGCGCGAAGCCGCCCCCCAGGCGCCGTGCGATGAGCGCGTAGAGAAGGATCACGGGCGTGGAGTAGAGGACCGAGAACGCCGCCAGCTGGCCGTAGGCCACCTGACCGTAGTTACCGAAGAACGTGAAGATGCTGACGGACGCCGGCAGTTGGTCGGGGGAGAGCAGCAGCATGAACGGCACGAAGAAATTGCCCCACAGCATCAGGAAGCTGTACGTCGTGACCACCGCGAGCCCCGGCCCCATCAGCGGCAGGATCACCCGCACCAGTGCCTGCGTCCGGCTCGCCCCGTCCGTCCAGGCGGCCTCCTCCAGGATGACCGGCACGCCGTCCATGAAGTTCTTCATCAGCCAGATCGCGAAGGGCAGTTGCGCGGTCGCGAGGAAGAGCGCCGTGCCGTGCAGGGTGTCGATGAGGTCGACGCGTACGAACAGCCCGTACACCGGCACCATCACCGCCGTGATCGGCAGGCAGGTGGTGAACAGCACGCCGAGCAGGTACGGGCGGGCGAAGCGGGAGCGGTAGCGCGACAGCGGATACGCGGCGAGCGCGGCGCAGACGATCGTCAGGAGCGTGGCCCCGCCGCACAGCAGCAGGCTGTTCAGCATCGGGGTGAACGTGATCTCGTCGGTCATGACGGCGGAGAAGTTGTCCAGCGACGGATCGGAGGGCACCCGCACCGTCAGCCCGGCCTCGTCGTCGACGGAGGCCAGGACCAGCCACACCAGCGGGACGGCGAAGGCCAGGACCACGGTGAGCAGCGCCGCGTCGGCGGCCAGACGGTGACGGGTGCGGCGGGCGGGGAACGGGCGCACGGCACCTCCCTGCGCGGGGCCGGAGGCCGGCGGGTGACCGGCCGAGGGGAGGTTAGCGCGCGGGACCGGCGGCCGACAGGCCGCGGGTCCGCCGGACGTGGTGGGTGGGGGTGCTACGTGCTCGTGGGGGAGGAGTAGATCGCGCTCGTGAACTCCGCGACCTGGTCGTCCGGAAGCTGCCGGACCACGTCCGCCTCGCTGATCATGCCGACGAGGCGTTTGTTCTCGACGACCGGCAGCCGTCTGATGCGGTGGCGCTCCATCTCGTTCAGCACCTCCTGGACGTCGGCGTCGGCGTCGATCCAGCGCGGCGTGCCCTCGCACAGCTCGCCCGCCGTCACCTTGGCCGGGTCGCGCCCCCGGGCGAGGCACTTCACGACGATGTCGCGGTCCGTGACGATGCCGCACAGCCTGCTGTTCTCGTCGCTGACCGGCAGGGCCCCCACGTCCAGCATCTCCATCACCTGGGCGGCACGGGACAGGGTCTCGTCACGGGTGATCCACTGTGCGCCCGGGTGCATGATGTCCTTGGCCTTGGTCACGATGTGTGCCTCCTGAGCCGGCGGCCCGGTGCTCCCGCGGCCGCTCACTTGCGGGCGTAGACCATCTCCGCGAACTCGGCGATCTGGTCGTCCGTGAGGTGCTGGGCCAGGTCCGCCTCGGTGATGATGCCGACGAGCCGCTTGTTCTCGATCACCGGCAGCCGCTTGATGCGGTGGTTCTCCATCTCGTGGAGCACCTCTTCGACGTCGGCGTTGGCGTCGATCCAGCGCGGCGTGCCCTCGCACAGCTCGGCGGCGGTGCACGTCGCGGGGTCGCGGCGGTCTGCCACGCACTTCACGACGATGTCGCGGTCCGTGACGATGCCGCACAGCCGCTCGTTCTCGTCGGCGACCGGCAGCGCCCCGACGTTCAGCTCCCGCATCAGCCGGGCCGCCTCGTCGAGCGTCACGTCACGGGATATCCACTGGGCGCCGGGGTGCATGATCTCCTTGGCCACGGTCATGATCTGCCTCCTGGGTGGGTAGGTGGCCGCTCTTGACGCACCCATCGTCCCCCGTCCGGCCGCTCCCTGCGATCGGAGAGCTGCTCCGTTCGGGTGACGGCCCGGGCGGCCACCGGGCGCGGCCGGTCCCGGCGCCCGCGCCACCGCGCGCCGGGGGCGTGCGAACGCCTGTGCCGGGCGGGTGTCAGTGGGCGGTGCCAGACTGAGTCCGAGCCGGGGGAACCCGGCGGAATCCGTCGAAGGAGCACACCACCATGCTCACTACTGACTTTGTCACCGGCGCCCCCACCTGGCTCGACCTCGGCAGCCCCGACACCCAGGGCGCGTCGGCCTTCTATGGCGCGGTCTTCGGCTGGCAGACCGATTCCGCCGGGCCCGACGCCGGGGGCTACGGCTTCTTCAAGAAGGACGGCCGGACGATCGCCGGCCTCGGCCCGCTCACGGACGAGGGCGCGTCGTCGGCCTGGACCGTGTACTTCGGCACGACCGACGCCGACGCCACGGCCCGGGAGGTCGAGAAGGGCGGCGGCACGGTGCGCGTCGAGCCGTTCGACGTGATGGAGGCCGGACGGATGGCCTGCTTCACCGACCCCGGCGGCGCGGAGTTCGCCGTCTGGCAGCCGGGCACGGTCAAGGGCCTGGAGAAGGTCATGGACCCCGGCTCCCTGTGCTGGGCCGAGCTGCACACCGCCGACCCGACGGCCGCTAAGGCCTTCTACCGCGGCCTGTTCGACTGGCGTTCGGCGGACATGAAGACCCCCGGCATGGTCTACACCGTGCTCGCCACGGCCGACGGCGAGGACCAGCAGGAGGCGGCGTTCGGCGGGGTGGTCCCCTTCCGCGGTGACGACGAGACCCCGCGCTGGATCCCCTACTTCGGCGTGGAGGACGTCGACGCGGTCGTGACCGACACCCAGGGCAGCGGCGGCTCCGTCCTCATCCCGGCCGCCGACGTCCCGGACGTCGGGCGCATGGCCTGGCTGGCGGACCCGTTCGGCGCGCCGTTCGCCGTCATCAAGCCGAACCCGCCGGCGACGGCGGGCTGAGGGACGTCCCCCGCCCGTCAGGGTGGGGCTGGCCCCACCACCGGGTGGCGCCCTGCACCCCTGGTGCGTGATCAAGGCCCCTGCTTGGCTGTTCCCACGGTGGGAGAACCTCCCCGCCGTGGAGAACAGGGGAGTGGGACATGCGGGTGCACGTGCGGCGTACGGGCCGTTGGGCCCGGGCGGGCCGGACCGGTGCGGTGGCGCTGGCCGTCGCCGTGATGGCGACCGGCGTCGCGGAGGCGCGGCAGGCGGGGGCGGCCGGGAGCGGCGGCCGGGGAAGCGCGGTGCTGGACAAGGACGTCCGCGCCGTACGGGCCGCGGGCGGGGACGTGGCCGTGCTCGCCGAGGTGAGCGCCGGCCGGGAGGGCGCCCGCGCCCGGACGGGGCCGCAGGTGCCCTGGGACGCGCAGTTCCGCGCGGCCAGCACGACCAAGACGTTCACGGCGGTGGTGGTGCTGCGGCTGGTGGCCGACGGCAAGGTGTCGCTCGACGACACCGTGGAGAAGTGGCTGCCCGGCGTCGTCTCCGGCAACGGCAACGACGGTTCGAAGATCACCGTGCGCGACCTGCTCCAGCAGACCAGCGGCCTGTTCGACTACGTGAACGACCCCGACGTCGTCCGCGCCGTCACCGAGGACTTCGACGGGCACCGCTACGACACGACGCCGCCCGAACAGTGGGTCGCGGTCGCCATGCGGCACCAGCCGCTGTTCACACCGGACCGGAACCACCCGCGCTGGGCCTACTCCAACACCAACTACCTGCTCGCCGGGATGATCGCCGAGAAGGCCGCCGGCGTGCCCTGGCGGGAGCAGGTGGAGAGCCGGATCATCGCGCCGCTGGGCCTGCGCCACACCTCGGTGCCGGGCGCCAACCCCTTCCTGCCCGGCCCGCACGCGCAGGCGTTCCTGCGCACGCCGGACGGGGGGCGGCTGGACGTGACCGAGCACAGCCTCCAGCACACCGCCGACTCCGGCGTGGTCAGCACGACCGCCGACCTGAACACGTTCTTCCGCGCGCTGGTCACCGGCGGGCTGCTCCCGAAGGCCCAACTCGCGGAGATGCGGCGGACCGTGGACCGGACGGGGGCGACCGACGACCTGGCGCAGTGGCCGGAGGGCGGCTACGGGCTGGGCCTGCGCTGGACGCCGCTCTCGTGCGGCGGCGGCTACTGGCACCACGAGGGCGACGGCTGGGGCTCGTACACCCGCACCGGCGTCACCCCCGACGGGCGGCGCGCGGTGGCCGTGTCGGTGACCAGCCAGGGCGACCGCCCGGACCCCGTCGCGCTCAACAAGGCGACGCGCACTCTGGTGGACCACGCGCTGTGCGCTCCGGCGAAGTCCTGACCGCGGGCAAGCCCTGACCCCGGCGTCCGGGTCCCGGCCGGGCTGCGCGCGTGAGCAGCGCCGCTTCCGCGCTCCGGCGCGGGGGCGAGCCGCCGCCCGGCCCGGATACAACTGCCTGCCGTCCACGGCCGGAACGTAGCGTTGAGGGCGGAATCGTCCTCGGACCCGGAGGGGGAGCAGCGGGCATGGCGATATTGGTGCACCACCGCAGCGCGGTGTGGAACCAGGAGCTCTACACGGCGACGTTCAACGGGGCGATACCGGACACGTCGAAACCCCCGGCGGGGCTCATCGCGCACTTCGCGGGGCCGATGGCGTCGGGCGGCTGGCAGGTCATCGACGTGTGGGAGTCAGAGGACGCGCTCCGTGCGTTCATGGAGACGGACGTGGCCCGAGTGGTGCAGGGGATCCAGGCACCGCCCTTCGAGTCGACGGTCGTCGACGTCGCGAACTCCCTGATCCCGTAGGGCGTAGCGGCGAGCGCCCCGCTCGGTGCGGCCGCCGACGATGCGCGGTCGGCGGTGCACGGGCTGGCGGGCTGGCGGGCTGGCGCGAATCGTTCCCCGCGCACAGCCGCCGTGCATGCGAACCGGTCACCTCGGCTCCCGGCGCCGCGCGGCACCGGGAGCCTCATGCTCTCGGATCCAGTGCCGAGTCAGGCGATCAGCAGACGGTGAAGCAGGTCTGCGTCCAGTGGCAGTCGCAGGAGTTCTGGCAGGACCAGCAGGTGCTGCCGATGCTGGCGAAACCCTGCGTCGTGTCCTGAGTCGGTGCGACGGCCACACGGACGTCGAGATCGAAGTCCTTCTCCATATTGGTTACCCCCACGATGAATGCACGCGTTCCCGCTCCCCCCGGCCGGGCCCCACGGGATTCCGTCAAGGGAGGGCGGCTGTAGGAGAGTTCTAGCACGCGATTCGAACGGGATGGCTGGATGTAACGCATGGTTCCGGCCACCAGGAGCGTTGCCCCGGGCAACGAGGTGGGGGACGTTGCTGATCAACTCGCCGTGGGGCGAAGTGATCCAGCCGCCAACATGGCCGGTTTTGGCGTGGCCGAGATGGAGCCCGGCGCGGGCTCGGCGGGACGCCCCGTGGGGACCACCGTGCCCCGCGCCCGCGGTCCCGTCACACGTGCTCCGCGTACAGGGCCTTCCCCATGGGCGAGCCCTCTCCCGTGATGTGCGCGCGGATGGACGCGATGTAGTCGGCACGGCGGACACGTCCGTCCCCGTCGGAGTCCAGCGCGTCGAAGGCCGTCTCGATGTTGCCGACCGGATTTCCCAGCGCCGCCCGCAGTTTCGTGAATTCCGGCAGGTCCAGGGTGCCGTCCCCGTCCGTGTCGATGACGTCGAACAGCGCGCCGAGCACGGGCTCGCAGACGGTGTCGAACGCCTCGGCGCCGGCCCACGCCGCGTACTCGTCGAAGGTCACCCCGCCGTCACCGTTCGCGTCCATCAGCTCCCACGCCCGCCGGCCCGCCGTGCGCGCGGTGACGACGAGGGGATCGTCCTCCGCGCGTCCCGCCGCCAGCGCCACACGCTCGGCCCGCGCGGCGTACTCCTCCCGGGAGATGACCCCGTCCCCGTCCGCGTCCAGCATGGCGAAGACGAGTCGCTTCGCGGTGGTGTCGTCCACTGAAGTCCCCTTCTTGTCGGGCATGTTCGGCTGTCCCTACCCGGCAGGCGCGGCGCCAGGCCCGGTACGGCGACTCCCGCCGCGGCGGTGTGGTGCACCGGGGGGTGCGGACCCCGCGCCCGGGGCGGGACGTGCGCGGATGACCCGCTTCGAGAGCCGGGGGCGGCGATGACACCCGGGGGTAGTGAGGGTGGGACAGCGGTCATCAGTGGGCTCTCTGGAGGATGCATGGTGTTCGGTGGGCGTGGTGCGGCGGTGGCGTTGACCTCCCTGGCCCTGGCCGTGTCGACGGCGGCATGGACCCCTGCCGGCCACGCCGACGGGGGCAGACAGCGGGGGCTCGTCTGTACGGGCGAAAGCGACAGCGTCTACGACCCGCCCCTGACCCTCAGCGCGCGCGAGACCAGCGTCCACACCGAAGCCCGGTACGCGTGCACCGTCGCCCCCGGCCGGACCGTGCCGGCCACCGGCGTCCTCGACGCGGTGACGGCGGACGCCTCGTGCATCACGCTGACCAGCACGCACGCCACCGAAACCGTCCGCTACGGCGACGGCCACCGGTCAGTGATCCTCTACGACCAGGGCACCACCACCCGCGTCGTCGGCGCCCTCAACGTCATCCTCTCGGGCCGCGTCACCCAGGGGCGGGGCCAAGGGCTGTCGGCGCGGCGGAGCGTGGCCGCGCGCCCCGGGCAGCTGCCCACGGAGTGCCTCTCCTCCGGCCTGCGGGGAAGCACCGGCGGGGCGCAGCTGGAGATCCAGCCGTGACCCCGGCCCGCGTGGGCATCCCCACCGAACCCGTCGGCAGCATTCCCCGGCCCGCCGAGCTGCTCACCGCCATGGCGGACCACGCCGCCGGCCGGATCGGCGACGACGAACTCGCCGCCGCCCAGGACCGGGCGGTCCGCGACACCGTCCGCCGCCTTGAGGAGACCGGCTCGCCGGTCGTCACCGACGGCGAGCAGTCCAAGCCGAGCTTCGCCACCTACCCCCTCGCCGGCCTGGACGGGCTGGCGCCGGACGGCGTCGTCATCCCCTTCGCCGACGGACACCAACGGCAACTGCCCCGCCTGACCGCCGGCCCCCTGCGGTACGCGGTGCACGCCGACCGCTATGTGCGGGCCGCGCTCCGCCATGCGACCGTGCCGGTCAAGCAGGCCGTGATCGCCCCGTCGGCGCTCAGCCTGCTCTACCCGCCGGACGGCATCGACGGCTATTCCCGCGAGGCGTTCCTCGACGACCTCACCGCCGAGGCCGAGGCCGACATCCGCGGCTGCCTGGGCGCCGGCGCGGACAGTGTCCAGCTCGACTTCACCGAGGGCCGCCTCGCGCTGAAACTGGACCCGAGCGGGGGCCTGCTGGAGCAGTTCGTCGCGCTCAACAACCGCGTTCTGGAACGCTTCTCCGCCGCCGAACAGGCCAGGATCGGCGTGCACAGCTGCCCGGGCGGCGACCAGGACTCCACCCACAGCCTCAATGTGGACTACGCCGAGCTGCTGCCGAGGCTGCTGCGGCTCAAGGCAGGAAGGTTCGCCATCCAGTTGGCGAGCGAGCCGGACCCGGATGCCGTCCTCAGCGTTCTCGCCAAGCATCTTCCGGCCCACGCGCGCGTGTTCGTCGGCGTCACCGACCCCGTCGACCCGCGCGTCGAGACGCCCGAGCAGGTCCGCGACCGCGTCCTCGCCGCCGCGCGCCACCTGCCGCCCGACCGTCTGGGAACGTGCGACGACTGCGGCTTCTCGCCGTTCGCCGACGACACGTCCACCTCCCGGGACACGGCCTTCGCCAAGATCCGCGCCCGGATCGAGGGCACGGCCCTGGCCTCCGGGCACCTGGGCGTCTGAACGTCCGGGGAAGACGGCGGCCCGGCACCCGGGGCGGTACGTCCGGCTGCCGGGCCCTGCCCCGGCACGGGAAGCCGCCGGCCTCAGACGGAGAAGCCGGAGATCCTCTGCGGCGTCACCCGGACGATGAGCCGGAGGACGTCGTCAGACTCGGCGGGCGGGTCCTCGCCGAGGTACTTCTGCGAGAGCTCGCGCGGAAGCGACTTCTCCCGGTCCTCGATCAGTTCGACGGTGCCGCGGATGTCCACGGAGTGGTACGGGTTCTCGGTGTCGTAGACGCTGAGGCTGACCCGTGGGTCCCGGGTGAGGTTTCTGGCCTTCTGCCGCCCTGCCGTGGTGGAGAACAGCACCGTGTCCCCGTCCCTCGCTATCCAGACCACCGAGGTCTGCGGCCCGCCGTCCCGGTTCAGCGTCGCGACGGTGGCGAAGTTCCTCCCGTCCAGAAGCTTGCGCGTCTCCTCGTTGAACGCCACTGACATGGCCTCCCCCTTCTGTCCGGCATTCCGTGTGGTCACTGCCTGCATGGAACGGACGCGAGGGCTGGGTTCTTCCCGACGGGGGATCAGATGGCGCGCGCTTCCGGCCCGATTCGGCTCATCCCCGGTGGGGGCCCGGGCGCGCGGCGGGGGAAAGGGTTGGCAATGATCGCACCAAGCGTGTTTTCGTGAGGAAACGGGGCAGGTGCGCTCCGCGCACCCCCGCATCCCGCACCCCGTGAGAAAGGCCGACGTGACCGACTGGATCACCACCCCCGTCGACGCCCGCATCGTGCGCGGCGCCCTCGAACTGGAGCGCACCCCGCACGGCGTGCTGCCGCACCGGCTGCCCGCACGCGCCCGGAAGCAGTGTCCCGACGAGAGCCTGGCCCTGGCCGAGGCCAAGCCCTCCGGAGTGCGGCTGGTCTTCCGGACCCGTGCCACCGTCGTCGAGCTGGACGTGCTCCCCACGAAGACGGTCTACAAGGGCGCCCCCGCCCAGGACGGTGTGTACGACCTGCTCGTCGACGGGCGGCTGGCCGGCCAGACCAGTGCGACCGGCGGCAACGTGGTGACCGTCGACATGGTCACCCAGGCCGCCGTCACCACCCCCGGCCCCGTGGGCACCGCCCGGTTCGCCGGGATGCCCGGCGGTGTGAAGGACGTCGAGATCTGGCTGCCGCACGGGGAGATCACCGAGCTGGTGGCCCTGCGCACCGACGCCCCCGTCGAGGCCGTGCCGGACGGCGGCCGCAGGGTGTGGCTGCACCACGGCAGTTCGATCAGCCACGGCTCCGCCGCCGCCAACCCGACCGCGATCTGGCCGGCGGTGGCCGCGGCCCGGGGCGGCGTGGAGCTGGTCAACCTCGGGTTCGGCGGCAACGCGCTGCTCGACCCGTTCACCGCGCGCGCCATGCGGGACACCCCCGCGGACCTGATCAGCGTGAAGATCGGCATCAACCTGGTCAACACCGACCTGATGCGTCTGCGGGCCTTCGCCCCGGCCGTCCACGGCTTCCTCGACACCATCCGCGACGGGCACCCCACCACGCCGCTGCTGGTCGTCTCGCCCGTCCTCTGCCCCGTCCAGGAGGACACCCCCGGCCCCCTGGCACCCGACTTCGACGGCCCCCGGCTGCGTTTCCGGGCCACGGGCGACCCGTCGGACCCCTCCCGGCTGACGCTCACCGTCATCCGGGACCAGCTCTCCCGCATCACCGCGCAACGGGCCGCCGAAGACCCGAACCTGCACTATCTCGACGGCCTTTCGCTCTACGGCGAGAAGGACTTCGCCGAGCTGCCGCTGCCCGACGGTCTCCACCCGGACTCCGCCGGTCACCGCCGCATCGGCGAGAACTTCGCTGAGCTGGCCTTCGGCGACGGCGGCCCGTTCGCCAGTTGACGTGACTGCCCGCGAGCCGCTCGTTGCGCCAGTCATGGGCGGGGATGTCACGGTTGACGAGGTGCACGGCTGGACTGCGGGCCTGGATGGTCTGCACGCTCGGATCAGCGCCGAGCCGGTCAGGAGAAGACCCTAGTGCGGCGCGAGGATCACGAGAGCGACGACCGCCACGACGACAAAGGCTACGGGTACGACGACGAGGCCGATCACGGTGGGAGTCAGCCGGTCCCGGAACTGCTTCGGGGGCCGGACCCGTGCGGTCTGGTCCGTGCTCAGCTCCCACCAGTTGACGACCCGCTGGAACTGCTCGTCGAAGTCGGGGGCGGGATGCATGTCGCTGCGGTAGAGCCCGGGCAGCGAACGACGCCGCCCGCCCTCCAGGAATATCCGGACCGCGTACGACGACGAGCCCTGCCCCTTGGTCTCGCGCACGTCGATCCACCGGATCTCGTGCCAGGGGTAGGTGCGGCCATGCCCAAGGCCCCAGCAGATGGTTATTCCGTCGGCCCCGACCCTGCTCCAGCTCCGGGACGACAGGAGGAGAAGCGGGGCGAGGAGGGCGATGCTTCCGCCCGTCAGCCAGGAGAACCCCACCGCGCCGAGCTTGACGAACGCAGCGAACCCCTCGACGACCAGGACGACAAGTGCCAGCACCAGGTGCACCACGTACGACTTTGCCGGACGATTCCGGTCCATCGCCCGGAACTTCAGTTCGATCACATCCGGCACCCTACGCTTCCGGCCTCGGCCGCGAAACGACCGGGCGGGCGCATCACTGGCAACCCGTCAGGACTAGCGTTGTCAACCTGGCAGTTACGGGGGTCGGTGACCGCGGCGGCGGTAGTGGCGGGTCTGGTAGTGGGTCGAGGCCAGCCTCGTTCTTCGCGGCCTGGAAGGTCTCCTCAATCGCCCAGCGGGCTCCGGCCGCATGGACGATGTCGGCCAGCGGGGTGCCGGAGGGGGCGTGCACTTAGGCGGTTGGCCGGGGAGACGGCGGATCGATCAGGTCGCAGGCGATGCCGAGCGCCGCATCGATCAGCTCCGGGCCTCCGTTTTCCGCTCGATCGGCCTCGTCGCCGGCCAGGTGCAGTGCGGTGATGGCTAGGCGGACACGCAGCGATGCGGCCGGGTCGCCGTCACCGGACAGCGCGCCGGGCCCGGCCAGAAGCTCGAAGAGCGTCATGACGTGCTGCTGCACCTCGGCCGCGAGCGGCTGGTTGCGCAGCGCCGGCTCGTTGTCCTGCACGAAGCGGGCCGCGGCCGTGATACCACCGGCTGTCAGCTCGGCGTAGCGGCGCAGGAGTTCGCGCCGGGTCTCGGGTCCTGCGGGCTGCTGCTTGCCCCAGTCGGTGAGTTCGGCGACCGCGGCGGAGAAGTCGGCTAGTACGGCGGCGAGGATCTCCTCCTTCGACTTGTAGTGGTAGTAGAGGGCCGCCTTGGTGATGTTCAGCTGCTCCGCGATCATGCGCAGCGAGGTGCCGTCGTACCCGTGCTCGCTGAAGAGCTGAAGGGCCACGCGCTGGGCGCGCTTACGGGTGTCGGTGCGGCGGCCTGCCATGGAAGTCCCTTCGTCGCCATCGTCTCGGCCAGCCTGCGGACGGTCCTGCCAGGACCCTTCCCTCCATTGCTTGCCGATCGGCAAGCAATGGGCTAGCTTCGTCTCGCCGTCAACTTTACCTGTCGGCAGGTAATGAATGCGAGTGCCGACACACGACTTCACAAGGGGGGTTCGCCGTGCTGAACAAAACAGGCAAGAAGACGAAGAGCGCGAAGAGTACGTGGAGTGCCGATCCGGCTCGGCTGCATGCGCACCGCTGGTGGGGGCTGACGGTCATCGCACTCGCCCAGCTGATGATTGTGCTGGACACCACCATCGTGACCATCGCGCTGCCCGCCGCCCAGCAGGATTTGGGCGTGTCCGACGCGAGTCGGCAGTGGGTCATTACGGCCTACACCCTGGCCTTCGGCGGGCTGCTCCTGCTCGGCGGCCGCATCGCCGACCGGCTGGGCCGCAGGCGCACCCTGATCGCCGGCATCCTCGGCTTCGCCGTCGCCTCCGGTCTCGGCGGGATGGCGGACTCCGGCTGGATGCTGGTCGCCGCCCGCGCCGGACAGGGCGTCTTCGCAGCACTGCTGGCCCCCTCCACCCTCGCGCTGCTGATGGCGGTGTTCCCCGGACCGGCCGAACGGGCCCGGGCCATCGGGATCTACAGCGGGGTGCTGACCGCAGGCGGCGGAATCGGCCTGGTCGGCGGCGGGCTGATCACCAGCTACCTCGACTGGCGATGGTGCATGTACGTCAACATTCCCATCGCCCTGCTGGCCGCGCTCGGCGCCGTCGCCACGCTGCCTGATCTGCCTGGACGCACCGATGCACGGATCGACGTCCTGGGAGCGCTCACCGGCTGCGGCGGCATCGCCGCTCTGGTCTACGGGTTCTCCGAGGCCGGCGAGCACGGATGGCACACACTCCGGGTCGTCCTCTGCCTGGCCCTGGCCGTCGCCCTACTCCTGACGTTCGGGATCGCGCAGGCCCGCTTACGTGCTCCTCTCCTTCCGCTGCGGATCCTGACCGACCGCAACCGGAGCGCGGCCCTCGCCACCGTCGCGCTGGCCACGCTCGGACTGTTCGGGGTCTTCCTCTTCCTCACCTACCAACTGCAGTCCGTGATGGGCTACTCCGCGGTCAAGACCGGCCTCGCCATGCTCCCGCTGGTCGCGATGAACGTGACGGCGGCAACCCAGATGTCCGGCCGCCTGCTCCCCAAGCTGCCGCCCCGGCTGCTGATCGTGCCCGGACTGCTCTGCGCGGCAGGCTCGCTCGCCCTCCTCACCCAACTCACCCCGCACAGCTCCTACACCGCCGTCATCCTGCCCGCCGAACTGCTCCTCGGACTCGGCATCGGCACACTGTTCGGCCCCGCCGTCGCGACGGCCACCAGCGGAGTCGCTCCCCACGACGCCGGCATCGCCTCCGCGACCGTCAACACCGCCCAGCAGACAGGCGCCTCCATCGGCACCGCACTGCTCAACACCATCGCGGCCAGCGCCACCAGCACCTACCTGGCCGACCACCACGGCGCAGACGTCCTCCGGGACGCCACCGTCCACGGCTACGCCACCGCCGCGACCTGGGCACTGGGCATCATGCTCGGCACCGCGGTCCTGGCCGCCCTATCCATCACCGCAGACCCGCGCAAGAGCGCGCCCTGACCCGAATTGAAACCGCCCCGAGCAGCCGCGCCCCACCGGACACAGCACCCGCGCCGGGCAGTGCTCCGTGCGGCACGATCTGCCGCATGCACGTCGGGCTGCACCCCAGGCTAAATACATCTCACCCGCTATCACGCACCAACTCGTAAGCGCCACCACCCGGCTGCCCCCGCCCCACCAGCAAGCCCCCCAGCGCCGTCCGCCGGTGCGCCACCGCCCGCCCCGCGCGGACCGTCGTGATCAGGCCCGCGCCCCGCAGCGCGGCGGTGTGCGCCGAGGCGGTGGCGTTGCTGACGCCCAGCCGCTTCGCGAGCCCGCTGGTGGTGTGCTCCTCCGCGAGAAGCAGCAGCATCTCCACGCGCGTGCGCCCCAGCACCCCCGCCAGCGCGCCGGCCGGGTCGTCCGCCCCCGCCGGTGAGAGCGGCAGTCCCGGGCCCGCCGGGTAGGTCAGGTGCAGGGGCCGCCCCGGCAGATCGGCGACAACCGGATGGCCGGTCCAGTGGAAGGTGGGAACGAGGACCAGGCCCCGGCCGCGCAGCGCCACGTCCTCGTCCGGCCCCGCGAACTCCCACACCCCCTCCTCCAGCCGGGCGCCCGGGACCAGCGCCGTCAGCTGCGCGCCGACGCCCTGCTCGGCCACGGCCACCGCCCGGCGTGTGAACTCCGCCCGGTGCAGGTCCTGCACCACCGGCCACACCGCGCCCAGCACCGTCTCGAAGGCCGCCCGCTGGGCGCGGCCGAGCAGCCGCCAGGCGTCGGCGTCGCCCCGGTGCAGGTCGCAAACCCACAGGGGAGCGGGGGACGGGTGCCCGGCGTAGACCCGCTCGATCTCCGAGCGGACCAGGTCCGGCCGTGACGCCCGTACGGTCTCAAGACCCTCCCCCAGGGAACCGTCGAACACGTCGAGAAAGCGCGGCGCCACCCCCGCGGGGACCAGGTCCGCCAACGGCCCGGCGGCGGCCGGCAAGGAGCGCAGCAGGCGTCGTCTCCACCGGCCGAAGAGCAGCTCGTCGCCCGGCACGCACATCTGCATGAGGGCCGCGTTCAGCTCCTGCAACGGCGCCGGCCCGGGCGCGAACCGGGTCAGGGCGAAGTCGGCCGCGGTGAAGTGGATCCGCATCACTACTCTCTCCGGCGGC
Source organism: Streptomyces cinnamoneus (assembly GCF_002939475.1). Taxonomy (NCBI): domain Bacteria; kingdom Bacillati; phylum Actinomycetota; class Actinomycetes; order Kitasatosporales; family Streptomycetaceae; genus Streptomyces; species Streptomyces cinnamoneus. The sequence goes on from NZ_PKFQ01000001.1 coordinate 4,890,403, forward strand.
ACGGCGCCAGCGTTTCGGTCAGGGCCTCAACCTTCGCCCGCGCCCCCCGCCCGGCGCCACCATCAGGCCATGTCTTCTTCCTCCTCGATGAACCGGCGCACCCTCACCAAGTCCGCCGTCCTGGCCACCGCCCTGCTGCTCACCGGCGGCACGGGCCTCGCACCGGCCCGGGCCGCCACCGAGGGCGGCGCCGTCGTCCCGCGGTTGCCGGCGCCGACGGGCCCGTACGCGACCGGCGTGACGGCGCTCTACCTCGTCGACCGCTCCCGCCCCGACCCGTGGGAGCCCAAGATCCCCGTACGGGAGGTGCTGGTCACCGTCTTCCATCCGGCCCGCACCGTGCGCGGCCGGCCGGCCGCCCCGCAGTGGACGCAGGGCGCCGCGGAGCTCTTCGGACAGCTCGCCCCCCAGGCGGGACACCGCGAGCTGCCGGCGGCCGGGGTGGACTGGGCGGCCACCGCCACCCACTCGCGCAAGCTCGCGCCCGCCACGGGCGGACGGCGGCCGGTGCTGCTGTACAGCCCCGGCGGCGGCGACCCGGGGGCGCTCGGCACCGGCCTCGCCGAGGACCTGGCCAGCCACGGCTACGTCGTGGTGGTCGTCGACCACCCCGGCGACGGCCTCGCGGTGGAGTTCCCGTGCGGGACGAGCGGACGCGACACGGTCCGGGCCACCGTCTTCCGGGACGACCCCCGCGCGCATCCCGCGATGTTCCGCACCGCGATCGACACCCGGATCGCGGACATCCGGTTCGTGCTGGACCAGTTGGAGGTGCTGGCGGCCGGCCGGAATCCCGACGCGCTGGGGCGCGCCCTGCCCGAGCACCTCGGACGTGCGCTGGACCTGCGGCGGGTGGGCGTCTACGGCCACTCGGCGGGCGGCACGGCCGTGGCCGAGGCGCTGTACGAGGACCGTCGCGTCGGCGCCGCCGTCACCATGGAGGGCTACCTCGACTACGCGCCCGAGGGGCCCGGCCGGCCGGGAGAGCTGTTCCCCGTGGCCCGGCACGGGGTGGACCGGCCGCTGCTCCTGCTGGGCACCGACGGCTTCCGCAGCGAGGAGCTCGACCGCTCCTGGTCGGCCGTGCTCGCCCGCTCCGGGGGACGCGTCCGCCGGCGGCAGCTCGACGACTCCTCGCACTGGGTGTTCACCGACTACGCCGCCTTCGCGCCCCAGTTGCAGACTGCCGCCCTGATGACGGCCGAGGGCCGGAACAAGCTGGTCGGCCCGATCGACCCGGCGCGGTCGGTGCCCGCGGTGCGCGGGCAGGTGCGCTCGTTCTTCGACCGGCACCTGCCCGCGCGCCGGGCGTGACGACGGGCGTGACGCCGAGCGTGACGACGGGCGTCACACCTCCTCCCGCAGCAGCCGCACGTACACCGCCGAGAACACCGCCCCCACCAGCAGGAGCAGCAGGGCGATCGCCGTGCCGTACCCGATCAGCGACTTCAGGAACGCCTGGTCGTACATGAACACCGGCAGCGTCTGGCTGCGGTCGCCGGGGCCGCCCCGGGTCATGGCCCAGATGAGGCCGAAGACCGACAGGGTCTGGAGGGTGTTCAGCATCAGATTGGTGCCGATGGAGCGGCGGATCATCGGGAGGGTGATGTGCCAGAGGCGGCGGAGCCCGCTCGCGCCGTCGACCTCCGCCGCCTCCGTGACGTCCTGGGGGATCTCGGCGAGCGCGGCGGAGTACACCAGCATGGAGAACGCCGTGCCGCGCCAGACGTTGGCGAAGGAGACGGCGAGGATGGGCAGGGTGAACAGCCAGTTCTGCTGCGGCAGATGGAGCCACTCCAGCACGGCGTTGAGCGTGCCGCGGCGGTTGAAGAAGGTGTAGAGGAGGAAGGCGGCCACGATCTCCGGCAGCACCCACGCGGCGATCACCACCGCGCCCGTCAGCGTGCGGACCGGCTTCGACGCGCGCCGCATCAGGGCGGCGAGGGCGAAGCCCAGCGTGTTCTGGCCGACGAGGGACGACAGGACGGTGAAGACGAGCGTGAGCAGGACCGCGTTGCGGAAGCCGTCGTCGGCGAACGCCCTGCGGAAGTTGGCGAGGCCGACGAAGGAGGCCGAGGCCTGGCCGGTGAGCTGGGTGTCGGTGAAGGCGAGCCAGACGCAGTAGGCGATGGGACCGGCGAGGAAGAGCAGGAGCAGGGTGGTCGCCGGGGCGAGGGGGAGCCAGCGCAGGGCCGTGCGGTGCGCGCGGGCCCGCGTCATGAGGCCTTCACGCCGTCCGCGCCCGCGATCGAACGCAGCCTCTCGTCGTACCGCCGGGCCGCCCGCTCCGTGCTCGCGTCACCGGTCGTCACCGACTCCATCGCCTCCTGGATGGCGCTGGACACCTGCGGGTAGACCGGCAGCGCGGGGCGGTAGTGGGTGTTCTTCACCAGGCCGGTGAAGAACTCGACGCCCGGCATGGAGGAGCGGTAGCGGTCGTTCGCCGCGACGTCGTCCCGCACCGCGATCTGCCCGTCGCGCACGGTCCAGTCGGTGGCGTTCTCCGGGGACTGGAGCAGCTCGACGAGCTGCCAGGCGAGGTCCGCCTTGGTGGACCTGGCGCTGATCGACCAGGTCCAGCCGCCGGAGAGGCTGACGCGGCCGGGATCCCGGCCGTCCTGGGTGGGGAAGGCCGCCCGGCCCATCACCCGCGACCACTGCGGCCACGGCCGGGAGCCGTCGGGCTGCCAGTACTTGCCGAGCCAGGAGCCGTCCAGGGCGATGGCCAGCTTGCCCTCGGGGATCCACTCGCCGGCCACGCGCGTCGAGACGTTGGGGTCGAGGGCGTCGGACGGCTGGGGGCCGAGCTTCTCGGCGAAGACGGTGCGGACGAATTCCAGGGAGTCCCGGAACCCCGTGGTGCCGGCCCGCCACTTCTTCGCCGCCGGGTCGTAGAGGGGGTCCGCGCCCGTCCCGTACAGCAGCATCTCGAAGCCCTGCATCGCGGCGCCCTCTCCCGCGCCCTTGCCCGTGTAGACGTTGAGCGGAATGACGCCGGGGACCGCGCGCTTGACCGCGCGGGCGGCGTCGAGCACGTCGTTCCAGGTGCGCGGCCGCCAGTCGGCCGGCAGGCCCGCCCGTGCGAAGAGCTCCTTGTTGAACCACAGCCCCCGGGTGTCGGTGCCGTCCGGGACCCCGTAGGTCCTGCCGTCCTCGGCCCTCGCCGAGGCCTTCGCGCTCGCGGCGAAGCGGTCCCAGTGCTTCCAGGCGGCCAGCTTGTCGTCGAGCGGTCTCAAGTAGCCGCTCTTGATGTCGGCGTTGATCAGGAACGTGTCCTCGCGCACCAGGTCCGGCGCGGTCTTCGGCGACCGCATCATCTGCTGGATCTTGGTGTAGTAGTCGTCCTGGGACGCCTGGACGGGGAGGAGCCGGAGCTTCTTCCCCTGGTACGTCCGCTCGAACTGCTTCTTGATGCCGGCCAGATACGCGTCCATGATCCGGACCTTGTTGTCCGTGCTGCGCTGGTACGCGACCTTCACGGTGTCGGGGTCGTCGCCCGAACCGCTGCCGCAGGACGTGAGAGCGAGAGCGGAGAGGGCCACGAGAAGTACGGGGCGGGTGGGGCGCACGGCTCGACCTCCTGCACCTTGTGGTGTCGAGTCGTACGTTCCCCCCGTCGGCCCGCGGCACGCCACTGCGCGGGGCGACGCCCTCAGGGCCGGCTGAGCCAGCGGTAGCGCAGCTCCGGCCGGCCGACCTGCCCGTAGCGCGGCGCCCGCACGGCGCGCCCGGTGCCGACGAGGTGCTCGAGGTAACGGCGCGCGGTGATGCGGGAGATGCCCATGGCCGTGGCGGCCGCGCCCGAGGAGATGCCCTCGTCGCCGGCGGCGCGCAGCGTCTCCGTGATCGCCTGGAGGGTGTCCAGGGCGAGCCCCTTGGGCAGCGCGACGGGCTGCGGCGCGCGCAGCACGGCGAGGGCACGGTCGACCTCCTCCTGGCCGCTCGCCTCCCCGGCCGCCGCCCGGAACTCGGCGTAGCGCACGAGGCGGTCGCGCAGCGTCGCGAAGGTGAAGGGCTTGAGCACGTACTGGACGACGCCGAGTGAGACGCCCTCGCGGACCACGGCCAGGTCGCGCGCCGAGGTCACCGCGATGACGTCCGCGCCGTGCCCGGCGGTGCGCAGGGAGCGGACGAGCGCCAGGCCGTGTCCGTCGGGGAGGTAGAGGTCGAGCAGGAGCAGGTCGACGGCCGGACGCCCGTCGGCCGCCGACCGCTTGAGGAACTGCGAGGCGTCGCCGCGCGAGTGCACCACGCCGGCCACCGTGAACCCGGGCACCCGTCCCACGTACAGCGCGTGCGCGGCGGCGGCGACGGGATCGTCCTCCACGACCAGCACGCGGATGGCGGGGGCCTGCCCCGGGCTCGTGCTCATGCGGACGCTCCTTGCGGGACGGGGGACGGGCCGGGCGCCGCGGCGGCCCCGGCGCCGGGCAGCGGCAGCCGCACGGTGAACTCGGCGCCGCCCCCCGGGGAGTGGCCGAGCGTGACCGTGCCGCCGTGGCGCCGGGCGGCCCGGCGCACGAGCGCCAGGCCGAGGCCCCGGCCGTGCGGCCCGGTGGCGTCCTTGGTGGACCAGCCCCGCTGGAACACCTCGTCCATCACCTCGGGGGCCACGCCGGCTCCGGTGTCGCCGACGCGCAGCAGCAGCTCGGCGCCGGCCGCCCCCTCGGTGTCCGTGCGGACGGTGACGGTGACCCGGCCGGGGCCGTGGGCGTCCGTGGCCGCCTCGACGGCGTTGTCGATGAGGTTGCCGAGGATCGTGACCAGGTCGCGGGCGGGCAGGTCCGGCGGCAGCAGGCCGTCGTCCACGCGGCTGTCGTCGGTCAGCGCCAGCTCCACCCCGTGCTCGTTGGCCTGGGCCGCCTTGCCCAGGAGCAGCGCGGCGAGGACCGGTTCGGCGACGGCGGCGACGACCTGGTCGGTCAGGGCCTGGGCGAGCTCCAGCTCGGCGGTGGCGAAGTCGGCGGCCTCGTCGGCCCGGCCGAGCTCGATGAGCGAGACGACGGCGTGCAGCCTGTTCGCGGCCTCGTGCGCCTGCGAGCGCAGTGCCTCGGCGAGGCCGCGCACGGAGTCCAACTCCCCTGACAGTGCCTGGAGTTCGGTGTGGTCGCGCAGGGTGACGACGGTGCCGTGCCGCTCACCGCCGGCGACCGGCGAGGTGTTGACGACGAGGATCCGCTCGGCGGTCAGGTGCACCTCGTCGACGCGCGGCCCCGGCGCGAGCAGCGCCTCCGTCAGCGCCGGCGGCAGGCCCAGGTCCGCGACGGGGCGGCCGACGACGTCCTCGCCGGCCAGGCCGAGCAGCACCCGGCCGCCGTCGTTGACGAGCGCGATCCGGCGCTGCCCGTCGAGCATCAGCAGGCCCTCGCGCACGGCGTGCAGCGCGGCCTCGTGGTAGTCGCGCATCCGGGCCAGCTCCCCGGCGTTCATGCCGTGGGTGTGGCGGCGCAGCCGGGAGCCCAGGAGGTACGTCCCGGCGCCGCCCAGGGCGAGGGCGGCCAGCGCCATGCCGGACAGGGCGGCGAGCTGGTGGCGCGCCTCGGCGCTGATGGCGTCGACGGTGATGCCGGCGCTGACGAGCGCGGCCACCGTGCCGTCGTCGGCGGTCACGGGCGCGACGGCCCGCACGGAGGGGCCCAGGGTGCCGGTGTACGTCTCGGAGAACGTCCGCCCGCGCAGGGCGGGGCCGGTGTGGCCGAGGAAGCGTTCGCCGATGCGGGCGGGGTCGGGGTGCGTCCAGCGCAGCCCGCCCGGGCTCATGATCGTCACGAAGTCGACGCCGGTGTCGCGGCGGACCCGCTCGGCGTACGGCTGGAGCGCCGCCGTCGGGTCCGGGCCCCGGACCGCGGCCCGGACGGCAGGCGAGGCGGCCACGGCGGTGGCGGCGGCGGTCACCTGGCGGCCGGCCGCCTCCTCGGCCTGGCGGCGGTCGGTGACGTAGGCGAAGACCGCGCATCCGGCCACCACGGCGGCGACCAGCACGATCTGCATGGCGAAGAGCCGGCCGGCGAGGCTGCGGGGGCGACGGATGCGGGGTGTGCGCATGGCCGACAGTGTGCCCTTTGGCTTGTTCGTGAACGTAATGCACGTAAGGGTGACCGCCGTCACAGGGGGAGGGCATAGTCACCGCGACCCCTTCTCGCCGGGAGAAGCGCGGTCGCACCCCCGAGCCGCGACGACGAGGAGAGAACCGTGGCAGTGCAGCAGTCACCGCCGCCGCAGGAGCCCGCGCGGGCGAGCGGCAGGCCGGACCGGACCCACTACCTCTACCTCGCGGTGATCGCGGCGGTGCTCGCCGGCATCGCGGTCGGCTTCGCGGCGCCGGGCTTCGCCGTGGAGCTCAAGCCGCTGGGCACGGGCTTCGTGAACCTGATCAAGATGATGATCTCGCCGGTCATCTTCTGCACGATCGTGCTGGGCATCGGCTCCGTGCGGAAGGCGGCGAAGGTCGGCGCCGTCGGCGGCCTGGCGCTCGGCTACTTCCTCCTGATGTCCACGGTGGCGCTGGCCATCGGGCTGGTCGTCGGCAACCTCCTGGAACCCGGCAGCGGGCTGCACCTGACGGACGCGCTGCGGCACGCGGGGGAGTCGCAGGCCAAGGGGGCGCACACCTCGACGCAGGACTTCCTGCTGGGCGTCATCCCCACCACGATCGTCTCCGCCCTCACCGGCGGCCAGGTCCTCCAGGCCCTGCTCGTCGCGCTCCTCACCGGCTTCGCGCTCCAGGCGATGGGCCCGGCGGGCGACCCGGTCATGCGGGGTGTCGGACATGTGCAGAAGCTGGTCTTCCGCATCCTCGCCATGATCATGTGGGTGGCGCCGGTGGGCGCGTTCGGCGCGATCGCCGCGCTGGTCGGGGCGACGGGCGTGGACGCGCTGAAGTCCCTGGCCGTCATCATGCTCGGCTTCTACACCACCTGCCTGATCTTCGTGGTCCTGGTGCTGGGCACCCTGCTGCGGCTGGTGGCGGGGGTGAACATCTTCGCGCTGCTGAAGTACCTGGGCCGCGAGTTCCTGCTGATCCTGTCCACCTCGTCGTCGGAGTCGGCCCTGCCGCGCCTGATCGCGAAGATGGAGCACCTGGGCGTCAGCAAGCCGGTGGTGGGCATCACCGTGCCCACCGGCTACTCCTTCAACCTGGACGGCACGGCCATCTACCTGACGATGTCGTCGCTGTTCGTGGCCGAGGCGATGGGGCAGCCCCTGTCGCTGGGGCAGCAGGTGTCGCTGCTCCTCTTCATGATCGTCGCTTCGAAGGGCGCGGCGGGCGTGACGGGCGCGGGTCTGGCGACGCTCGCGGGCGGCCTCCAGTCCCACCGGCCGGAACTGGTCGACGGCGTCGGCCTGATCGTCGGCATCGACCGCTTCATGAGCGAGGCGCGGGCCCTGACGAACTTCGCGGGCAACGCGGTGGCCACGGTGCTGATCGGCACGTGGACGAAGGAGATCGACCGGGCGCGGGTGGACGAGGTCCTGGCGGGACGGCTGCCTTTCGACGAGGCCTCGCTGACACCCGACGACCACGGTCACGTCCCGGGCCCGCGCGACGCGGCCAAGGAACCGGCGGGGGCCTGAAGGCACCGCCCACCGACCACCCCCACGGCAGGGCCGCCCCCCACGGCGGCCCGGACCCGGTACGGCACCGCCGGGCCGCGCCGTGGGGGTCCTTTCTTCCCGGGCGCCCGGACCACAGGGTGATCAACGGCATTCTCTTCCGCCGGCGGACCGGTGTCCCGTGGCGGGACCGCCACCACGGTTCGGGAAGTGGAAGACGGTTGATGACCGGCATCGACGCCGGTCAGCGCCTGCCGGCCGCCGGTTTCGACCAGACGGTGTACAAGAGCCGTGACGAAGGGAGCGAACGATCTACGCCCTCAAGGGCTTCCGCGCTGTCGCCTCGCGCTTTCTGTCCGCTATTCCGTAGTGCCGCGGCAGAGGCCCTCCACGCGGAACCACAGGCCCGGGGCGTAGACCGCATGGATGACGGCTTCTTCTCCTCTCGTGACCCGGAGGATTCTCAGGGCCCCGCTGGCAAGTACGTCGTATTGGTAAGTGATCTCGGAATTCTCCTCGACGGTGTCGTCGTAGGAGATGTCCGCCCTGCGCTCGTTCGCGTATTCCTTCGGTGGCCGGTTCTCCACCAGCTTGATGAAGACGCTCATGGGCCAACGGTACGGTCCTTTCGTGAGCTTCGCCCTCCGGGACGAGGGGAGGCCGAGGCGTCCGCCGGCTGAGGCCCTGCTCCTGTTCGCGGCAGCGTGGCAGGGGGCGGAGCATCCTTTGCGCGGGTGAAGCCGATCAAGTCGAGGTGGCGATTCACCCAGCCCCCTCGGCCCGCTGACCTGAGGGCTTGCACAAGGCATGCACGGGCACGGGCCGTTTCAGACGTCGCCGTGCGGTGGGCGGTCGGCAGCCGAAGCCCGGCTGGTCGCCAGCCAGGACCGCGCGGGTTCGGCGGGATGCGCGGTGTCCACGGTGAGATGGAGCCGGGTACCGCCTTCGCGGCCGGCCGGGTAGCTGCGTTGTTCGGTGGAATCGAAGCAGTGCCGGAGGACTTCCGCGACGCGGCGGGCGGTCTCGGGGGACGAGGCGACGACGCGAACGTCGGCGCACCCCGCCGGGGGCACCGGATCCGCGGGTGCGGGGGTGGGCGGGGTGTGCGCGGACGTCATGTCCACCGCCTCCGGCCGGAGAAGACGCGGCGGCGTCCGCGGTCCCCGTGTGGTTGTTCGCGGCGGTTGCGGGCGAGGAGAGGGCCGGCGGGGTCGATGGCCGACCGGGGGCGCTTCCGGCTTCTGCTGTCGCGCCACGGCAGGACGCCGCTGTAGCGGAAGTTTGCGATCCTTTCGTCGTGCTGGGCGTTGAGCCGGTGGATCAGGAGGGCTCCCGCAGCGATCAGGCCCAGGATCAAGGCCAGGGTGACGGCGATCTCCACTGCCCTCACATCCCTCGGGCGGAGGGCGGAGGTCCGGGCGGGTTCCCGGCCGGTGGCGGCGCGGTCCCGCCCTCGGTCTCCCATTCCTCTTGGCGGTCCCGTGACTCCGTCGCGTCGTCGGCCGCTCGCTCGTCCTCCATCAGCCTGCTCGCGGTGAGGAGACTTCCGGGGGTGGTCGCGGCGGACATCAGCCTGGCGGCCGCGGCCGGGTCGGTCTCCGGTGGGACGATCAGCAGGTCCAGGCGGTCCGCGGTGTAGGAGAACACGAGGAGCTTGTGCGGGTCCTGCTCGTTCGTGAACCACCCCACGTGCACCGTGTGTCCGGTGACGGGAACCTTCCGCGGGATCACGGGCCAGAAGACCGGATTCACCGTGACGCGGGTGACCCGCCCCCAGGAGTGGTCCAGCCTCGCCGCCAGCGCCGGGAGCTCGCGGGAGAGGTCGCGCGAGCGGGGCCACCAGGCGCCGTCCAGAAGCCCCGGCGCCGATCCTGGCGTCAGGGACAGGCGGGCGGGCGGCGAAGGGGCGTGTTCCTCGGTGACCGTACGGTCGATGGTGACAGCCATGATGCGAACCCTGCCTCCGGGCTCTCGTCGGCGGCCCGGCATGGTGACTCGCCGGGAGCGACACCCGCATGGAGGCCGGTGTACGACGTGTTCCCGGTTTCTTCAGCCTACTCCGGCAGGCGGGTCCGCATGCCTAGCGCGACCAGGCAAACTTGCGGAACGCGGGCGTGGGACGGCCCTGTGGGCGACCCCGCCGCCGGCCTGCGGAGTACGGTGGGGTTACTGCGAGCGCTTCGCCCGGCGCTGCCGGCATATCTCGGACGACGAGCGAATGCGCGGAACTCTCGGAGACAGGCGAGCACATCATGGCCGATTCCGACACCCCACGCCTTCCCGGGCTTCTGCCGGACGCGATTCACCATGCCGTGAGACCCGGAACGGCGCTCCTGCGGCTGGAGACGACGCAAGAGCGCGGGGGAGTCCTGGACGGCGCGTGGTGGCCGCGCTCCCGGGACATCCATGCCGAGCTTCCCGGCCTGATCACCGCCCTGACCGAGCACCTCGGGCCCATCATGCGCGTGGGCCTGGACGGGAGTGCCTGGGAGGAGCTCCCGGCGCGGCTGGTCGTCGACGACCGGGTCGTGCACATCGACTCCTTCCCCGTCGGTGACGACACGGTCCTCATCACCCGGGGCGACAACGATCACTTCGCCCTGCTGGTGGTCCCGCCCGACACGGCACCCGACGCGGCACGGGCCGCGATGGCCAGAGCCGTTCGGGCCGACAACGTCACCCAGGCCGAACAGATCCTCATCGACACCGGCGGCACTCCGCGGACCTGAACGCCCGGGCAGCGCGGCGTACGGTCAGCCGAGGAAGGACAGTCGGACCTTTCGGTCGGGGGTGTCCCGGCCGGTGGTCACCAGAACGACGGACTGCGAGGTCCCCAGCTCCAGCTCACCGCCGACCACGGGCAGCGTGGCGTGGGGCGGGACCAGGGCCGGGAGCATGTGATCGCGGCCGGGGCCCGCACCGCCGTGGCGGTCCTGCCAGCGGTCGTCCGCGCGGAGAACCTCTCGGAGGGCCGCCAGCAGGTCGTCGTCACTGCCGGCCCCGGTCTCGATGACGGCCAGGCCGGACGTCGCGTGCGGGGTGAAGACGTTCAGCAGCCCGTCTCTCCCGTGAGCGACCTCCCGGAGGAACGCGGAGCACGCGTTCGTCAGGTCGTGCATGGTTTCGGCGGAGCCGGTTGTCACGTCGACGGTGCGGGTGGTGAAGGTGCCAGTCATGGTTCACCAGTACCCGCTGTACAGGAGCAGCGCTGACGGCTGGACGGGTTGTTCCGCCGGGCTCCGGTCGCCGGAGAGGCCCAGCCGCCCGACCCACGTCAAGGGCCGTCCGGTTCGGCCCTGTTCGCGACGTACACGCCCTAGTCGTGGGGAGCGCCGGGAGGCACCTGGGGGCCGCCCGAAGGGCCCGGACCCGGCCGCTCGGGCGGCTCCGGCGCGTCCGGCGGCACGGCGTCCGCAGGGGCCGCCGGGCGGGCGGCGGTGCCGCGCCAGCGGACGAACGCCACCGCCGTGCACAGCGCCGCCACCACGGCGAAGACGAAGCCCAGCCAGACGCCGGCGCCCGTGGCGGCCCCCGGCACGCCCGAGCCCGCGCTGAGGTCCGCCAGGTCGGACACGTCCGCCACCTGCACGATGTACAGCGTCAGCAGGTTGGAGGCGGGGACCAGGAGAGCCGCCACGTACGCGGTCCGGCGGGTCGCCAGGGCGCCGTACACCAGGATCAGCATGATCACCACCATGACGACGACGAGCGCCGGGCCGGCGGTCAGCATGTCGTGGCCGAAGGCGTTCAGACTCACGCCGGGGGACGTCAGCCAGGGTGGGAACAGCATGACGAAGGAGAGGACCGCCGACACCGCGGCCGCCCACAGGGGCCAGTCGCGGGCCATGTTCAGGGGTTCGGACGGGTCCCTGGCGTAGGGGAAGCGGTTCGGCATGGGCGGGACGCTCCCTTCCCCCCGTCGTCGTGGACGAACCACTCCACCGTGGGCCGTTGCGGTGACCGCAACAACGCGGCGTGCTCCATCCGGGTGACCCGCCCCGCTACCGTGCGCCGGACCGCTGGCCGCCGATCCGCGTCACCAGCTCCGCCGCCTCCCCGGCCGGCACCCCCGACGCCGTCAGCGCCGTCACCGCCGCCGAGCGGCCCGCCTCCGCCGGGGCCAGGACCCCGTCGTTGACGGCCTGCATCAGGCCGAACAGCACCTGCTCCCGCACGTACGCCAGCGCCACCGCGGGCAGCGGTGAGACGAACCGGCCCTCGTCGAGACCCCGTTGCAGCATCGCCGCGCACTCGCGCCGCACCGGCTCCAGCCGGCGGTGGATGCCCTCCACCGTGACGCTGCGCTGCGCCAGCGAGATGAGCAGACGGTAACCGTCGGCGATCTCCCAGGCGGCCAGCATGGCGCGGGCCAGGGCCTCCGCCGGGTCGGCCACGTCGCGCAGGGCCCGGGCCTGGGCGTCGGCCACCGCCTGGGCCGCGTCGTCGACGAGCGCGCCGATCAGCGCGTCGCGGCTGGGGAAGTGCCCGTAGACGGTGCGCCGCACCACGCCGGCCGCCCGTGCGATCTGGTCCATGCTCGCATCCGCGTCGCGCAGCAGCTCGGCGAGCGCGATGTCCATGATGCGGCGGCGATTGGCGTCCGCTCTACCGGTCATCGGTTCTCTTCTCGGTCGGGTCGGACGGTGCGTCGCGGGTGCGACGGACGGTAACGGGCCCTTCATTTTGCACATGGCCGTGCACTCCCGTAATTTGCACACCAGTGTGTAATTGCACAGTCATGTGCAAGTTCTGAAAGGGGTGGCCGATGGGCCTCGCGATGTCGACCCCGGTCGACGAGATGGACGGTCCCTACAAGAGGCGCTGGGCGGCACTCGGTGTGCTCTGCCTCAGCCTGCTGATCATCGTCATGGCGAACACGTCCCTGACCGTCGCGGCCCCGGACATGGTCCAGGACCTCGGGCTCGGCAGCTCGGACCTCCAGTGGGTCATCGACGGCTACACCGTTCCCTACGCCGCACTGATGCTGATCCTCGGCGCGGTCGGCGACAAGTACAGCCGCCGCGGCGCGCTCGTCCTCGGCCTCTTCGTCTTCGGCGCCGCCTCCATCGCGGGCTCGCTGGTCGACAGCCCGGCCGGGGTCATCGCCTCGCGCGCCGTCATGGGCGTCGGCGCCGCCATGATCATGCCGGCGACCCTGTCGCTGCTCGCCGCGACCTTCCCGCGCGCCGAGCGGGCCAAGGCCATCACCATCTGGACCGCCACCGCCGGTCTCGCCATCGCCGTCGGCCCGCTCGTGGCCGGCGCGCTGCTGGAGGACCACGGCTGGGCCGCCACCTTCCTCATCAACGTCCCGATCGCCGTCCTCGGCATCGTCGGCGCCCTGACGCTCGTACCGCCGTCCAAGGCCGGCCGCGTCGACAAGATCGACTACATCGGCGGCCTGCTGTCCGTCATCTGGGTCGGCTCGCTGATCTACATGATCATCGAGGGTCCGCACTTCGGCTGGGGCGCCAAGGCCATCGGCGCCGCCGTGGTCGCCGGCGTCGGCCTGGTCTGCTTCGTCCTGTGGGAGCTGCGCCACCCGAGCCCGGTCCTGGACGTGCGCCGCTTCACCCGGCGCGCCTTCGCCGGTTCGACCATGGCCGTCGCGCTGTTCTTCCTCGCCGTCTTCGGCGCCTTCTACTACCTCACCCAGCACCTCCAGTTCGTCCTCGGCTACTCGCCGCTGGACACGGGCGTGCGGATGCTGCCGCTGGCCGGCGCGGTGTTCGTGGGCGGCGCGCTGACCGCCCTGCTCACGCCGAAGCTCGGCATGAAGGTCACCGTCACGCTCGGCATGACGGTCGGTACGGTCGCCATCGCGCTGCTCGCCCGCGTCGACGAGCACTCGGGCTACGGCGACTTCGTGCTGCCGCTGGTGGTCCTGGGCCTGGCCATCGGCCTGTCCCTGTCGCCCTGCACCAACGCCATCATGGGCTCCTTCCCCGAGGACCAGCTGGGCGTCGGCGGCGCGGTCAACAGCACCTCCATCGAGATGGGCGGCTCCCTGGGCATCGCCATCCTCGGCACGGTGCTCGCCAAGACCTACTCCTCCAACCTCGGCGACCTCGCCGCGAAGGCGGCCGCCGCCGGCGGCCCGAAGCTGCCGGAGAAGGCGCTGACGGCCGCGCAGGACTCGGTCGGCGCCGGTCTGTACGTCGCCAAGGAGGCCGGCAAGCAGGTCGCGGCCGGCGCCGCCCCCAAGGTCGGCGCGGAGAAGGCCGCGGCCCTCGGCGCCCAGCAGGCGCAGACGATCGCGGAGGCGGTCCACAAGGCGTTCGCGGACGCGGTCGCGCACACGAGCGTCGTCGGCGCGGTCGTCCTCGGCGTGGGCACGGTCCTGGTGGCGTTCCTGCTGCCGGGACGCGCCAAGACGGAGGCCGCCGAGACCCCCGCGGCCGGCAGGTCCGCCACGCCCGCCGAGGCCACCGAGTCGGAGCCCGCGAGCCGCTCCTGACCCGCTCCCCCAGCCCGACGCGCCCCCTGACACCCCCGACCGTCAGGGGGCGCGTCGTCCCCCCCCCCGACGCTCCCCGCCTACGCCGGCCGCAGCCAGATCGTGGCCAGCGGCGGCAGCACCGGCACGATGCTCGACCGGCGGCCGTGCCACGCGGCCGGCTCGGCCTTGAGGGGATCCGGGTTGCCGATGCCACCGCCGCCGTAGCCCGCGGCGTCGGTGTTCAGCACCTCCTGCCAGACCGGCACCCCGCACGGGACGCCGATCCGGTAGCCGTGCCGGACGACGGGGGAGAAGTTGCAGACCGCCAGCAGGGGCGAGCGCTGCGCGTCGCACCGCACGAACGCCAGCACGTTGTCCTCCGCCGCGTCCCCCACGACCCACTCGAAGCCCTCCGGCACCGTGTCCCTCTGCCACAGCGCGGGCGTGGCGCGGTAGCGGGCGTTCAGATCGCGCACCAGGTCGCGCACGCCCCGGTGGTCCGGCTCCGCGGAGTACGAGGGGTCCAGCAGCCACCAGTCGGGGCCGTGCGCCTCCGACCACTCCGCGCCCTGGGCGAACTCCTGCCCCATGAACAGCAGCTGCTTGCCGGGGTGGGCCCACATGAAGCCCAGGAACGCCCGGTGGCCCGCCCGCTGCTGCCACCAGTCGCCCGGCATCTTGGAGACCAGCGAACGCTTGCCGTGCACGACCTCGTCGTGCGAGATCGGCAGCACGTAGTTCTCGCTGTAGGCGTAGACCATGGCGAAGGTCATCTCACCGTGGTGGTACTTGCGGTGCACCGGCTCCTTGGCCATGTAATCCAGCGAGTCGTGCATCCAGCCCATGTTCCACTTGAGCCCGAAGCCCAGCCCGCCGAAGCCCCCCGGCCCCACGTGGTGGGTCGCCCGCGTGACGCCGTCCCAGGCCGTGGACTCCTCGGCGATCGTCACCACGCCCGGGCAGCGCCGGTAGACGGTGGCGTTCATCTCCTGGAGGAAGGCCACCGCGTCCAGGTTCTCCCGGCCGCCGTGCTCGTTCGGCGACCACTGGCCCGGCTCCCGCGAATAGTCCAGATAGAGCATCGAGGCGACCGCGTCCACCCGCAGTCCGTCGATGTGGAACTCCTCGCACCAGTACACCGCGTTGGCCACCAGGAAGTTGCGCACCTCCGTGCGCCCGAAGTCGAACTCCAGCGTCCCCCAGTCCGGGTGCGCCGCCCGCAGCGGGTCCTGGTGCTCGTACAGCGGACGCCCGTCGAACTCCGCCAGCGCCCAGTCGTCCCGCGGGAAGTGCGCCGGCACCCAGTCCATCAGCACCCCGATGCCCGCCCGGTGCAGCGCGTCCACCAGGTACCGGAAGTCGTCGGGCGTACCGAGCCGGGCCGTCGGGGCGTAGAAGCCGG